>JAJPIB010000034.1 GCA_021324995.1 Chlamydiia bacterium
GACGTGATAAACTTATTTTTATAAATCAAAAACATGTCACTAATTTTAAAGAAAAGGTGACATTTCTAAAAAATTCGAAAGAGTGCCATTTCTATTTAACGCTAACAGAATGTTTTTGAAAAAGCTTAAGTATCTAAGCATCAATATAAAAGATCTTTCTATCACACGATTTGGAAGTCCCTAATCTGTAATTGAATGCTGGATTTGTTGAGGAACATATTGATGTGCGGAGTGAATGCAATGTGCAGGGTGAGATTTTTCTTAAGAAGGCGTCCTCTTTTATCCCCCATACCAAAGGCAATTCCTTCGAGCATTCTGTCGTTCTGTTCTAGAAAAAGTTTGAGATGGGTTTTTCCAACCACTTTGGGCGGCCAGATTTGCTTGGCGTCGCAGTAGAGGATGGGCGCTGGATTTTCATTGCCGAATGGCTCGAGCAAACAAAAGGATTCCATGAAATCGAAAGTCAGATCTCCGAAATTGATCTTTGCGTCGAGATGAATTTTGGAAATGACGTCTTGCTCTTTTAGAGCCTGGTCAGCAGCGGCGATGAAACGCTGCTGAAATAGAGGGATATTTTCTGAGCGAATTGTCAGGCCTGCTGCAAAATCATGGCCACCAAAATTCTCGAGCAGATCCGCATTGTCGCGCAAATGTTGGAGAAGAGGAAATTCCGGAATGGTACGTATGGATCCTTTCCCGATACCTTGATCGATCGAAATGACAATCGTCGGACGGTTATACTGTTTGGCTATTCTGGCTGTAATGATAGGAATGATTCCGGGATGCCACTTATCAGAAAAGAGAATGATCGCTTTGTGCTTGAGAATTTGAGGATTTTTGAACAAAAAAGTTTCGACATCCTCGGAGTCTCGTCTCTCAATTTTTTGGCGTTCAATATTGTTTAGGTTGAGTTCTTTTGCTAGGTTCTCCGCAGCAACGGGATCGCGAAGAAGGAGAAGTTCGACTCCTTTGCGGGGATCTGCAATGCGTCCTAAGCTGTTTAAGCGTGGAGCGACTTTCGATGCAATATCGATCGGAGTAATCTCACCGAGTTTAAGATCGCAAACGGTGAAGAGTTTGGCAAGGCCAATTCTCTTTGTTTTGCGCAGCTGCCTTAAGCCGTAGCGGACAAGGATGCGGTTTTCGCCGAGGAGTGAACCCATGTCGGCAATCGTTCCTAAAGCGACGAGATCCAGATATCTTTTTAAGTCGATTTTTGCAGGACTAATCGATCCGTTGGAGATCAAAGCATTAGTGATGGCATGTGCGAGTTTGAATGCAACACCTACTCCGGTGAGGTTGCGATTGGGATAAGTGCTGTTGATTAGCTTGGGATTGAGTGTTGCAATGCAGTGAGGGAGCTTTGCGGTTGGCTCGTGGTGATCAGTGACGATCACGTCAATATTACGACTGACAACTTCTGCGATTTCAGTGGCAGAAGTAACGCCGCAGTCTACAGTGATGATGAGTTTGCATTCATTGGCAACTGCATATTCAAGCGCGTCGAGAATGACGCTTTGCTTGAGGGTGTTGCGGTTAGGAACGTAATAAAAGACGTTAGCGCCGATGAAACGTAAGAATTCAGTGAGCAAAGCGCAAGCCGTAATCCCATCGACGTCATTATCTCCATAGATAAGAATATGCTCTTTATTTTTCAGGGCTTGAAGGACTCGGTTTACAGCCTTATCCATATCTTGAAAGAGCTGGGGATCGAGGAGGTCGGGAAGTTTGGCGTAAAGGAATCCGTGGATATCTTCTAAAGACTTAAATCCACGCGCAGCGAGGACGTGAGCGGTCACCGGATGAATACTGAATTCCTTGGTGATTGTCGTATGCCACTGGGGATCTACTTCGGGATAGACCCAGATGGTGTCTTTAGAACTTAGAGCCATTCACAAATCCTTTTGAGAGAAGCCGAGAACCTGAAAATGCCCTATTTAAGATTTAATCTGCAATTTTCGCGCAACTCTTTTAGATGATGTATCTGCAGAGTTTAGCTAAAACCTTAAAATTTAACCTTCAACGGAATCTTTTCGATTCATTTTTTTGCGTTTCAAGGAGAAATGGAGCGCGCTCTAAATGTAGAAACGCGCCTTTCTTCTATCTTTGGTTCAACGCTATTTTTCTTTCCTTTTTCAGCTCTCTATCGTGAAAGTATTTCATCAGCGGCGCGGCGATGAATAGCGAAGAAAGAGTGCCAAAAATGACTCCGATGGCCATCACAAGTGAAAAGCCAAATAGAGTGCTTCCTCCGAGAAGGATAAGTGGAACAAGGACTAAAAGCGTTGTTCCAGAGGTCATGATCGTGCGACTGAGCGTTACGTTCAGAGCATGATTAATGATATCCGTGAAACTCGATTTCCTCATAGTGCGGACATCTTCGCGGATTCTGTCGAAGACAATGATGGTATCGTTGAGCGAGTATCCAACAATAGTCATTAAAGCTGCGATGGTATTCAAGTCGATCTGGATATGGATTCCAACCGCATGCAGCAACCCGAGTACAGCGATTGTGAAAATCACATCGTGGGCGATACAAATTGTTGCGCTGATCGCGTAATTGAACTCGAAGCGGAAAGTGATATAGATCAGAATGAAGAGTAATGCGAGAGACAAGCCGATCATGGCATTATTTCGCATCGCATCGGACATTTGCCCACTCACCTCCGTCCAATTCTTGTCGAGGTTTTCCAGAGATTGAGGACTCATCTTTAATCCCGATTGCCCCAGTGTATTGACAACCCAGACGATCTTTGGGTTAAGTTCATAGCGGTATTCAGGTTCTTTAAGGTCGTTTTCCATAGGCATTCCATAGAAGGGATGCCCAGGCTGTTGTAGACTTCTACTGAGGAAGATGCGGATATTATTCGAGGGAGTGAGTTCCCGGATCTGGAAGTCTTGAGAGGTTGCTCCTTGTTTAATCAAGGCTTTTTCTACAGCTTGTCTGTAATTTGCATCTTTGGTTGTTTCTAGTTCGATATTAAGAGCGTATCCGCCGCTGAAGTCCATTCCAAAAATGGTGTGGCGCTGCACAACGAGGGTAAAGCAACCTACCAATATAATAATGGAAGAGAAAATCACCGTCTTCTTTGTGTACTTTAAGAAGTTGAAATTCTTTGCTTTAAACCAGTTGAGCATGTTGAGGCTCTTGTTGTTTGGGTTTTTTACCCAACCCATGAAGAAGAATCTCGTCATGAACAGTGCAGTAAACATTGAAGAAACAATACCAATGATTAGCATGACAGCGAACTGTTTGATAGGTCCGGAATCAAAATGTAACAGAACCAGGGCTGCGATCACTGTTGTGACATTTGAATCCAGGATTGCGGAGAAGGCTTTGCGATAGCCCGCATTCACTGCGGAAGCAATGCGTCCTGTTAATCCGAATTCTTCGCGGATTCTTTCAAAGACGAGAACGTTAGCATCGACAGCCATTCCTAGAGATAAGATGATTCCCGCAATTCCTGCGAGGGTCATTGTGGCTTGCAGGTTTTGAAGCGTTGCCCACATAATAAATAGGTTAACGATGACGGCGATAGAAGCCACAAGCCCACCAAAGCGATAGTAGCCGATCATGCTTGCCATCACGAGCATCAATGAAAGGATTGTTGCAACGATTCCGCTGACCCTTTCTTTAGAGCCCAGTTCGGGACTGACATTTTTCTCGGAGAGGATGTGTGGAGTAAAGCTCAAAGAACCCGCTTTCAGGTCGGACTCAAGTTGAGTGATTTCCCTTTGTGTGAAGCTCCCTGAAATCATCGCGCTATCTTTCAGCGCTGCATCCAAAGTAGGAGCGCTGATGATAGAACCATTAAGAATGACCGCCATTCTCCAACCTTTGCCATGGGAATAAGCTTCGAGCGCAGTGCCGGAAATCTTTTCTTTTGCGTATAGAGAGGTCCACGCATAGAGCTCGCTTTGCGGATTTATTTTGGATCCTTCTTTAGTAGAATAAGAACCTCTAATGGAGAATGAGAGATAGTTTCCTTTTGAAGGGTCGTAAGAGGCATGGATATTTTCCAAGCTGGCGCCTTCAAGTGCAAAGTTGCGGAAGACGATGACGAGGGGATTTGTTTGTCCATACCAATCGGTAAAATCGTCGCCACGGAAAAGAGCAATCTTGGAATAGGTTTCATTAAATGCGCCGGTCACTGCAGTTTCTTGTGGATTGGCTAGTCGCATTCCATTTTCATACAGAATGCGGGCAGATTCGCTGCGGGGCTGAATGACATCGGAATCGGTCGAGTCGCCGTAGAGATGCTTCCATGCAATTTGATTGATGTCATCAACTCCTTTGCGATTGGTGACGACAGCTTCATTCCAAACCTCTTGCAAAAAACGATTGGAAGCGCTGGCGAGCTCCGGATTGTTTGGGCCAAACTTTTCGTTCACGATGTGAAAGTACATCGAAGAAGCTTTCACGAGTTCTGCTGCGGATAGCCCTTGGGATCCAGGGAAGTCGAGAGTGATAAAATTCCCCTCTTGGCGGATGCTGACTTCCGAGACGCCCATTTTATTGACGCGGTTATACAGCTCGTTAATTCCTTGTTTAATGTCGGCTTCGTTGGTGACGATGCGATTGTTGCTATCGCGCAGTTCGATTTGAACTGTCTTACCCCCAGAAAGATCGAGTCCCCAGTGCAAGATTTTACGGTCGTCGCCGCGGAAAAATTTGACAAAGCTTAATTTGAAATTATTCCAGAAAACATTTTTTGTCGGCTTAGGCACATCGTATTTTGAAACACCTCTAAGACCAAGTTGCGCTGCATAGTAGTCGTCTCTCCATTTCAGCAAGTCTTCATGGATACTGTTATCGATTCTATTCTCCGCGAGAATGCGTTGTTCAACGTCTGTGTACTCAAGAATGGCAAAACGCTTGGTTCCGCGTACATTAAAGTTTTCATGCGTCGCTTTCAAGACGGTTTGGTAGTAGTCTTCCCCTTCAAAAATGAAGTCGTTTGCAAACTCAGGATTGAGAGCATGGGCTCCTCCGGAATAGCCGACGAATCCATTTTGTTGAAGGATGTCACGCAACTGATTGAAATCTTGAATGAACTGGTTAGCTTGGTCTTGATGCGTTTCGCTTTTCAGACGCTGCAAAAATTTATCCATCCCTTTTGCAATCACATAAATAGAATTCATGTGGAAGCCCTGAGGAGGAGCCTTGTTGTTCAGCGCAGGTGCGTAGATGACAAGGCCGAAGTTCCTCTCTGAAGCGGGGAGTTTGTTGTAGGTCTCGTAGTCAAAGATGGGAAATGACGCTGGGACAAGATCAGGATGTTGTGGCTGC
This sequence comes from Chlamydiia bacterium, assembly GCA_021324995.1. Taxonomy (GTDB): domain Bacteria; phylum Chlamydiota; class Chlamydiia; order Chlamydiales; family Rhabdochlamydiaceae; genus CAJCIW01. Next base: position 5,291 of record JAJPIB010000034.1, read on the forward strand.
CAGGTTGTTTTTAGAGTTTCTTCGAGTTGTTTTGTTTGTGCTGCTGCTACGGTGCTAAGGCGCAGGGCAAGGAAGCTTTTGCTATTGTTGAGCTGGTTTAAGCTGATTTCAAATTGATTTTGGAGAGGAGAAATTTTCTCATCTGCTTGACGAGAAACCAAAGCAATTTCATTGTAGAGAAGTTGGTCGGCTTGATCGCGGAGGCTGGAGTGGCCTACAGATTGGTCGAGTTTTTGTCTTTGCTCTGCAACATCTGCGTACAAGCTTAAATAAATCTTTTCATTGTTCCAATCGATCGAAAGCTTTTCGATGAAGGGGTTGCGCCCTTGTAGGTTGACGCTTTGGATCTTTTCTGAAGCATTGCTTTGCAGTGCGCTTGCAAAAGAGGAGAAGGTAAGGGGTGGCTTTCCTGCGCCAAAGGCTTGGGAGTTTCTCTTGAGAATCGCAGAGGCTTGATCGAAGGTTCTTTCTCTTGAATTAAGAAGCTCAAGGCGCTGCTGCTTAACGATTTCGAGAAATTGACCTTGGGCTTTAAGCTGCTCGCTTTCTTCTTTAAGCAAAGCTTTTTCTGCTTTAACCGCTTCTTTGGCGTTGTCTATAGCGCGGATGAAGTTTTGCACCAATCCAGAACGATTGTCGCTATCGATTTGTGTAAATGTAGAGAAATAGCGCTGTGCGATCGCCGAAGTCTCCGGATAGACCTTTGTGAAAGAAAGAATATTTTGCGCTAGAAGGGAAGAAATTTCTTGTGCTTGCTGAGGACTTAGATTGTTACTTAAGGAACGCACGTAAAGCGCATTTTCAGAGGGGCCGGCAAGCGCGATGCCAAGTTGCATCGCTCTATCTTCCACTAAAGCGCGGTAGAGTTCGGTAGGCTTGCCTTGTGTATCAAATTTTTGAGAGAACTGGGTGTAATTACTTAATTGCTTTGTGTCAAAATGGATGGGAATCCTGCGTTGAACGATCACAGTCTTATTGTTCGTGTCTTTGGAGTCGTATAGGCTCAATTGCGCAGGAACAAAAGGGATCAATGCTCCTGCTCTCGGCAGAAACTCGCGGAATTTGGTGGCGTCATCGCTGCTGGCAAAAGTAACTGTCGCAAATTGAGGCTGCTGAGGGAGGATGACAATGGACTGAGGCTTTACTTTCAGGAGGCTACAAAAGGAGCTAAGCCATTCTTTTGATTGCTTTTCCAAATCATTGACCCTACTGGCGATCTGCTCAGCAACAACTTGAGAGCGCTTAGCATCGATAGGTGCCTTTAACGGTTTAGCGTAAAAAAAGACTGTGGGGAGAATATTATAAATTGTCAGCGCGATGACAGCGATGATGAGATAGAGCTGCCACTTCTTTTGTTTGTCCATGAGTTTGTTCCACATTCTAAATGAATTTTAACAGGCTAAGGATACGCATGGCTAAGGATTCTGTCTACTCAAATTATGCTGAATTATGTTGGAAGTGACTCGCTCAAATCGCTGGTAGATTCTTAGTGAAGAGATCGATAAGTTCTTCTTTAAAACAAAAAATTAGCCTTTGAATTCCAGTTTCCGATATCCTAGCGGCTTGGATGCGCTCTTATAGAATTTTTCGTAGGTTTCTATCAGTGGCAGTGATTTCGAATTTAAAGTAAGGTGGCCATGCCGAGTATCATCGTGGTTGGAGCCCAATGGGGTGATGAGGGAAAAGGTAAAGTTGTCGATCTTCTTGCTGAGCGCGCCGAGCATATCGTCCGCGCCCAGGGGGGGAATAATGCGGGACATACCATTATTGTTAAAGGCGAAGAGTTTCGGTTTCATCTGATCCCTTCAGGAGTCCTCTATCCCAATGTCCAAAGCTATATTATGGGCGGCACAGTCATCGACCCGAAAGTCCTTCTTGAAGAAATCCAAGGCCTAGAAAGCAAGGGACTTGTTCTAAAAGGAAGGCTTCATCTCTCTCCTTACGCACATGTGATTTTTCCTTACCACCGCGTTCTAGATACCTTAAGCGAAAAGAGAAAAGGGGCACATGCCATCGGGACGACAGGAAGGGGGATCGGTCCTTGCTACACCGACAAAGCAAGCCGCATTGGGATCCGCATTTGCGAACTTATTGACCCTGCTCTTCTTGAGAAAAAGCTCCGCTATATTTTGCCGCTAAAAAATGAAGAATTACAAGCAATTTATCAACATTCTTCGCTAGATTTTGACGCTGTTTTCAATGAGTATTCGGCTTATGGTGAATTACTTGCTTCATTTGTAGGGGAACCGGAGCGTATTGTAAGCAAGGCTTGCAAAGAAGATTGTAAAGTTCTTTTTGAAGGAGCTCACGGAACGCTTCTCGATACCACTTTTGGAACTTACCCTTATGTCACATCGTCGAGCACGATCTCTTCAGGAGTCAGTTGTGGGGCAGGAATTGGAGCGAGTAAAATTTCTCATACCATAGGAGTTGTTAAAGCGTATACGACGCGTGTGGGAGCTGGACCGCTACCTTCTGCATTAACGGAACAGGAGAAAGGTTTTTTCCTGAATAATGCAGAGGCGCGTGAAGTCGGTACCACAACGGGAAGAAATAGACGCATGGGTTGGTTTGATGCTTGTCTCGTCCGCCATGCTGCTTGTCTCAATGGAATGGATTCTTTGGCATTAATGAAATTAGATGTTCTCGACTCACTTCGTGAAATTAAGATTTGCGTCAGTTATCGCTTGCGTGGGAAGCGTATTGATTTTCCACCGCCTACCATTGAAGATTTGGACCGCGTCGAACCCATTTATGAAACAATGCCGGGGTGGAACTGTTCGACAAAAGACATTTCTGCGTATGATACGCTTCCTAAAGAAGCAAAAGCTTATGTGAAGAGGCTCTGCGAGCTTGTAGAAACACCTTTAAGTCTTTTGTCACTTGGACCTGAGCGAGAGAGAACGCTGTTTATTCAGGAATTATTTATATAGTATTGGTATGAATACGATGACCTTAGAAACGGCAACACAGCTCAATATAAATGAACGCGATCAGCAAGATCCAGTAGCTTCTCGAATATTTGAGCCAGCCGTTGTTAGTAAAAACGAAACGATTTATACGCCGGATGATTTTTCCCTTCTCGACTTATCTCGAATTCCTCGCCACGTTGCCATTATTATGGACGGTAACCGGAGATGGGCTAAGCGTCAGGGACTTCCTGCTGTTATCGGCCATTGGAAAGGGGCAGAGACTTTGATGAAAATTGTCCGCTCCGCATCTGAGCTGGGGATTAAAGCGCTAACCGTTTATTCTTTTTCTACAGAAAATTGGAACAGGGACAAAGAGGAAATCGATGCTCTGATGCATCTTTTTAGAATTTACCTTGAGAAAGAACGCCAATCGATGGCGAGCGAAGGCGTTCGTCTGGAGGCTATTGGCGACCTCAGTCGTTTGCCGCCCTTTGTTTTGAGGGAGCTAGAGCTTTCAAAATCAGCGACTGCGCATGGTAAGAAGATTGATTTGGTTTTGGCGATTAATTATGGTGGTCGGGATGATATTCGAAGAGCATTTTTGTCCATGTTGGAAGATTGCGAAAAGGGAAAATTGACTAAGGACCAAGTTTCAGAAAAGCTGATTTGTCAATATTTAGATACTGCGCAATGGCCAGATCCCGACCTCCTCATTCGCACAAGCGGAGAGAAAAGACAGAGCAATTTTCTGCTTTGGCAACTTTGTTATAGCGAATTCTATCATACAGATGTATTGTGGCCTGAATTTGATGAACAGGATTTACTCCAAGCTGTCCGAGACCATCAACTGAGGCAGCGAAGGCTGGGGGGATGATGGAATCTAAAAAAATGGCAGATCTTAACCGAAGATTAGTTGTTTCGACGATCTTGGGAATCATTGTTGCTTTTTTAATTGCCTTTTCAACGCGTAGTTTTGTCAGTTTGCTGTTAATGTTATGCGTGGCGGCGCTTGCTGGTGTTGGAGTTTGGGAATATGGTCAGCTGGCTGTCAATAAACAGATTCGCCCCGCGACCCGTTGGATGGTTGTTGTCGGTGTGGTTCAGGTCGCAGCTCTTTACGCATCTCTTGTATTTGTTGATTTTCCGCAGCTTCCTATTCTTGTCCTCGCTGTTGCAATGGTGATCTTTTTTCTGTTGCACTTCCGCGACACTTCTGATGCATTGCTAACAATCGCGGTCGAGTTTTTTGGCGTGGCTTATGTGGCGGCTCCTTTAAGTTTAATGCTCGGCGTACTCTATCCGATGGATTACCATGGTATTCCGCAAGAAGGACGCTGGTGGCTGGTTTACTTGATTCTTGTCACCAAAATCACTGACGTAGGCGCCTATTTTGTCGGAAGACTATGGGGCAAGAAAAAACTCTCTCCCCATTTGAGCCCTAAAAAGACGGTCGAAGGCGCAGTCGCAGGTTTCATCGCTGCAGTCTTGGCGAGCATGCTCATGAGTTATTGCGGCGGGAGATTTTTCAATGGAGGGTTCAGCCTTTCCTTTTCCGAATCGATTTGGCTGGGAATGCTCATGGGGATCTTTGGTCAGATCGGAGATCTTGCCGAATCTCTTCTCAAGCGCGACGCTGTCGTCAAAGATAGTAATACCCTTCCAGGTCTTGGAGGAGTTCTCGATATGGTGGATTCCTTACTCTTTACGACTCCGATTCTTTACTTCTTCATTCGTATGCATTGATAGCTGGCAGAAATATGATCATCACCATTGACGGTCCTTCAGGAACGGGAAAGAGTACAGTTGCTAAGCAAGTTGCCGAAAGGCTCGGGTTTATTTATTTCGACACAGGAGCGATGTATCGCGCCTTTACTTGGTTCGTTCTTCAGCGCGGCATCGCTATTCAAGATCTGGATGCTATTCAAAATTGTCTCGAAGGGTTTGATTTTAAAATTATCGAAAAAGATCGCCAAAAGCACTATTTTGTAGGAGATGCTGATGTCACAGAGGCGATCCGTTCTCGCGAAGTGACGGCATTTGTTTCGCCCGTTTCGGCCATTCGCGAAGTGCGGACTTTTCTCCTCACTTGCCAGTATCGCTTTGCCCAGACGCAAAATGCAGTTTTCGAGGGTAGAGATCTTGGAACGGTGGTTTTCCCCGACGCAGAGATAAAGATTTTCCTGTCTGCGGATCCTCAAGTGCGCGCTGAACGCCGCCTAAAGGAAATTCTCACAAAAAATCCGAATGAAGAATTAGATCCCCAGCAGATGCTTCAGGATATCGTGCGACGCGATGAATATGATTCAACTCGAGAAGTGGCGCCCCTTCGCTGCCCTCCCGACGCTTTCCAAATAGATACGACAAATCTTTCTATTGACCAGGTTGTCGACCAAGTCGTAAAATATGCCCTTGAACATTTTCCGGATAAATTATGAGAATGAAACCCGCCTGGGCCCGCAAGTTGCCGATGTCATGGCTCTATCGAGTGATCCTTTTTCTCGCCTGGTCTTTTTTCAAAATCTTTTATCGGCACCGTGTTCACGGCCAAGAAAATCTTTATACCGATGCTGCAATTATTGCAGGCAATCACTCTTCTTATTACGATCCGCCGATTTTGGCGATTTCCTGGCCCGAAGAAGTGCATTTTTTGGCGCGCGAAGGACTGTTTAAAAATCCTCTCTTCGGTGGACTGATTCGAAAACTCAATGCTCATCCCATTTCAGGGGATGCCAGTGACATCGGAGTCTTTAAACTGGTTTGCAAACTCCTCGCTGAAGGAAAAAAGATCATCCTATTTCCCGAAGGAAAACGAGGAGATACGGAAGATCTCGATGCATTGAAACCAGGAATTGCATTGCTAGTTAGCCGTTCAAAATCGGCAGTCATCCCTGCCTACATTCATGGCACTTTCAAGATTTGGCCTCATTTTCGCAAAGCACCTAAATTTTGGGGGCATACCGCATGTGTTTTTGGCTCCCCCATTTTATGGTCGGAGTTTGCCCATCTCGATAAAAGAGAGGCTCAAAAAGCGCTAACAGAAAAGTTGGCAGAGTCCATCAATGCCTTGAAACAGTGGTACATCAAAGGCGCAAAAGGCACTCCTCCCTAATTCAGGAAGCAAAGAAGATCGCCTTCTCTAACCGAGATAGTGACTTTAGGGGTTGTTGTTTCATTAGAAATGCCAATGAATTGTTTATTGAGCGTTCCGTTTTTCAGCGGCCATTTTAGCCCAGCTGTATCTATGCCTTTTGTAGGCCCATTCAGAGGAATGAGGGAGAGTGTTTTACCGACAGGTAAGGAAAGTTCCACTTTGCCAGGAATGACAAAAAGAGTTTCATTTTCTCCTTCCAAAAATACTTTTCCAGGATATCTGGAAAGAAGGATCAAGTTTCCAAGGATGTGGTCTGTTCTACCTCCGAGCGCTCCAAATGCGATGATTTTTTCCGTCTGAGAATGATAAACGTATTCAATCGCAAGCTCTAAATCGGTCTTATCTTTATTAGAGGGGTAATGTTGTTTAGAAACATTGCTAAAAGCTTCAAGGACATGAGGCTCTATCGAGTCAAAGTCGCCTAAAATCAGGTTAGGAATAAGGCCCATTTCGAAGCAGTGATTGGCTCCGCCGTCAACGGCAATTAAAAAGGGGTAATCTTGGATTTTTTCTTTAACAGAAGTAAGATCAGATATAGGAGCTGTGCAGATCAATGCAACCCGTGTGTGTGCGAACACCACTTACCTATAAAAAAATTATGCGATCAAGATGACTCGAACATCCACTGGTTGCCCAACTAGTACCTGAAACTAGCGCGTCTACCAATTCCGCCATGATCGCACAATAGTTTAGAGATTCTAATATTGGAAGGGGTTTTTTTGAAAGCGTTAAAATATTCAATAGAAAGAACCTGTCCGAAGCAAAATGCAACAACGTTCTTTTTCTTAATAAACGATATATTCAGTTCGGTCATCATTCCATTGGACGTGGATTAAAGGGAATCCAGAGATCGGATTAACAACTGTCAGCCATTTTTTCGTAGTAAGGTCTACCCTTAGGGCATTAAAAATGACCTCTTTTTCATCGCCACTCATCCTTCCATATTTGTCTAAAAGGTGGTAATTACTCTGCAGTTTTTCTTCAAGACGGCGATTTGGCATGTAGCCGGGTACCAAACTTTTATTAAGCACCTCATAGATAAGGTCAGGTTCATTTTTGGCTAACAGTTCTAAAGCGGTCATTGTAGAAGCCACGCAAGCATAGGAAACTGAAGCTCCGTTTTTGTGGAGTTGAACTTTGAGTGACATGTTTTCTCCTGTTCTTTCTTTTTGAAAGTTGTGATTTGTCTCGATGATATGCTTAAACCAATTTTTTTGAAACATGTTCAGTATACAAGACAGAGCACAGGACATTATAAAATTTTATAATGTCCTGTGTCGTGCAGCATTTGAAACTGCCCTGTTCAAAAAAATAGCCAGAAGATAAAATGCGATCAATCCATTGGAGGAAAAGATGAGCGGTCAAGAAGAAATTAAGCATTTTACGGCGGACACTTTTAATAAAGATATCGCACATGGCGTTGTTTTGGTCGATTTCTATGCAGATTGGTGCGGCCCCTGTCGCATGATGACACCTGTTCTCGAAGGCGTTGCAAAAGACGTGAAGGGTAAAGCGGTGATTGGCAAGCTCGATATTGATAATGCTCAAAACATTGCTTCCCAATTCCAAGTGACATCCATTCCTACACTGGTTCTCTATCGCGATGGAAAAGAAGTCGGCCGTTTAGTTGGACTGCGCGATGCAGCCGCACTAAAAGAGTTTATTCAGACTGCTTAAAGCGCCGAAATTGAGGGAATGAAAATTCCCTCTTATTCTACTGGTTTAAATACAAGGTGATCACATCCATTCGCTCTGAATCGGTGCAGTGATAGATTTGGCTTAAGTTTTCCGATCTTAAAAAGGATAAGTTACCAAAGTTAGAATGAATCGGACAACCCTTTAATTCCCAGGTTATTTCAAATACTTTTTCCTTGTCGGATCCCGGCAGTGCTAGAAATAGGTTCATCGCTTCCTTAAAATCTTCCGCTTTAAATTTCTCTAGAATGGGTCTAAGCATCTTTTCTTTGCGCAGACGCTCAGGAGAAAGATAAGGGTAGTCAGTTGGCGCAGAAAAAAGGGCGCGTTGCCCTTCTATAAGCTTTTCAAAGTCTGCGACTTGATCGCGCAGAAGAGTGCGGATTACCGAAGCTCTTTGCGAAGGAGAACACCGATACTCCCTATTTAGGTCTTGGGCTCCAAAAAAAGAGGCCCGTCCAAAGTCATTATGAATTCCTATCTTTTTTCCCATCTGAACCCAGGTCAAATACAAAACTCTGTTTTTTTCGCCAAGGGTAAGTGTATCAAATAAAGAGAAGGCATTAGGTCTGCTTTCTTCAAAAGCTTTTGCGACATTCTCCAAACGCTCTGTTGCCTGCCTAATCGTTTCTGCTTTTTCAGATTCGAGGATGTGCAAATGGTCTTTTATGCACGTAGAAGTTTTCCAGTGTAGAGACTTGTTGATGAGTTTAGAAAAGGGATGGTTAGGGTCATTGATCAACCATTGATTCGCAACAAGGATTCTTTCGTCGCAAACTGCCACATGCCAAAACGCTGAAAAAGGAGACCCTTCGATGACATTAAAATGAGCGTTATTAGGAGATATTGCCATTCCTCCTCCGCTCGGGTGAATATAAACTTCCATGCGCTTTAAAGAATTAAAAGCGACCCCATCATCCCCAGGGACTTGAGCTACCCCCAAGGGTTCAAAAATACCCATCTGTGGGAATTTTTTACTGTCCTGGCCATTTTGAGCTCTTGGAAGCGCCCAAGGATGTGTAATTAAATTGTAGCGAAGATCCTTTCTTTCAGCGCGTGCGGCTTGTTCCATCGGGAATGCTGAGGAAACATCAAGGGTGAAGTCACATTGAAAGTTTTTTTTGTCTTTAAGAATGTTTGCCACTGGTGCAGGAACTTGAGTTAAAAATAAAGCATGAATTTTCATTAAGAATATATGGGATTGCAATGCATACTCTTTCTGTCGATAGAATCCAGTTATAGGCAAACGCATTCTACTAAGCGCTGGGCAATGCAAGCTAAATTTTTTGCTGTCATAAGCTAAGTTAAGCGTAGAAATGTTCACTTTTTTTTGAAGTAGGGCTTGGGTCAGTCTTTGCGACTCAAACCTGTGAATCATTTCTCGACAGGATTGAAGCATGAATCGTGGTACAGCTAAATCCTGGTCTACCGCCTGTCGTTCGTTGGGGGACAATTTTGAAGAAAACTCATTCATTTTTTCTAAAAGATCATCAATCTCACAGGGAGTAATCTGCTCGTACTTTGTCCGGTCCATCATGGACTGCGGAAGAGATTGGGTGATTTTTAGAGTCGCTTGCTCAAAATAACTTCTATTAATAGGTAGCGCCATAAGACCTCATTTGTTAAAATATTTTAACATAAATTTAGCAATTATATAAATAGAATGATTTATTTTAATTTCTGTTAAGTTTTTAGGGCTAGAGATATAAAAAAATTAGAAAATTGACAGTCTAAATTCTGTTAAAATTTATTATTTTTTTATTAATCTCTTAAGTTGCAGATATTCAAGGATAAATATGAGATTTTGTTTTTTTTATTTATAAGATTAATTTAATTTATATTAAAATTAATTTTTATTATTTAATTTAAGGAGATAAAATGATTCCATCAATTAGATCAACCTTACAATCCTCCCACATAAACGACGGTCCGAACAATCCACCTGCGGCGGTTTCAACAGGAAATTTTTTTCTCTGGCTTCATCGCAAAAATACTGCATTCAGCATGAACATTCGAGGAATGGTCAATCATGAGTATAATCGCCTCCTTATAGAAAAAGGCTTACTCCAGAATTTAATCCCTGGTGGAGAAGATTTTGAACAACTCGGTAAGGATATAAAAACTCCGATTGTTCGACCCGACCTGTATTTAGCTGCTTGTGAAAAAATGATATCTGTTCATACAGGCGTTCCTTTTGATGGATTAAAGCTTACGACTGCGAGTTTTTTCAACTTGTTGGAAGAACAAATCGGAAGACCTAATCCACCCAGTGCAGAACGTTGCGGATGATGGACCATCTCGGTTCATTTTGTGCGACAATATCTGTCTTGCCTTTCACCCAGAGTTCATATTGATTGTTTGTGAAGCCTTGTGTCTTCTTGAGCTCGAGCCATTGGTCGAGATAATGGATAAAGCGGGGACTGTCGTTCCGGATCGCGTAGCTCAATGTATCTCTTCCCATAGAAGGCTGTGGGAATAGGATGCGGTAGTCGCGGTGAAAAAGCGACCAAGCGATGGCTTCCTGTTCTTCCCAAAGAAGTGCCGTGTTGCCATCAACAGAGCTAAATTCTTCATAAGAATTGAGAAGGAGAAGTTTAATGTTGGGAAACAAATCTTTTGCTGTCGCTTCATAGGAAGAGCCTTTTAAAACGGCGATTTGAATCCTCTTGTGGTTTTCAGTGATCGATTCAATCGTCGCAAACTGCTTTCTCATTTTAGTGGGTACGACAAAACATAAGCGAGGGGACATGTAGGACTCTGTGAAGGTCAGCGCTTTCAAGCGCGGCTCATTGATCGTGACGGCTGACATGGCGATATCGTAAGCGCCGTTATTAAGCTCTTGAATTAAGTTTTCATAGGCGAGAGGAACAAGTTCTAGTTTGCAGTCGAGGTCATAAGCGAGTTCATAGGCGAAAGCGACGTCGTATCCGACAAGATTGCCGTCGACATTGAGAAAGCAGAAAGGAGCGCAGTTAGGATAGTAACCTACCCGGAGCGTCTTTGTCTTTAGAATCCGTTCGAATGTATCCCCTGAGAATGCAGAAGTCGCAGGAATATTTTTGTAGATTTTTACAGGGATTGATGAGGAGATATTGAGTTCATAAATGCTTTTCGTTTCATTTTTGATCTCGGGAAGGGGATTAAACGTTTTAATGGCGAAGATAAGAAAAACAATAGGGACTAATGTCACTACGATTTTTCTTAGAATCCGAGACCAGCGCCAGACGATCATATTGCGACAGGCAAGAGTAATAAAAAGGGAGAGAGAGGCAATTTGGATCACGGAAACCATGGATTGAAAGCCTGCGGTGAAGGGCAGGGTTGTCAAATACAGATTCACGGCTTCTAAAGGCATTCCTAAAGAATCGAGGATGAAGGTCAGGCTGTTGATCCACGATCCTAAACCCACTGCTCCAAGGCTTGTTAAAAATGTGGTGAGAAAAAGTTCAAATTGCGAGCTGACAGAGAGTGGGACGTTGTAAAAAATCGATGCGAAAAAAATGAAGACAGTAATGAACAAGGAGCCTAGGGGAAGATTGAACACGACGGAAACGGTTCCTTGAATTTGGCTTTGCGCTTTAGTGTCTTCAGGATCGAGGATTTGGGTTTCCCGTTTTAGCAATTCGATGATGTAGGGTAAGCAAACAATCACCACATTTGTCGTGTAGGCTAAAACGAGAATGGGAAGAAGTTGCTGTAGCCATTTGAAAGAGGGGATCGCCGTGAGCATATTTGTGATTCGTGGAAATATCCAAAAGATGATCAGGGAAAGTCCGAAGATGTAGAGAATGACGTAGGTACTGACCTGCTTTACCGTGGAAAGTTCGATTGTACCTACCTGATTAGCGATGATAAGAAAGGTTCCAATGGGAGTAATTCTTGCGATCCAGGCAGTGATGCGCGTGAGCACCTGAACGAGGTTTTCAACCGTCTTCATGATCACGTCTTTCTCATTAATGTGCATCAAAGCGATACCGATGAGCATCGAAAAGATAACAACTGCTGGAACGACGTTATTAGAGAGATCGAAGAAGATGTTGTCAGGGATAAGTAATTCAGCAAAATCCAACTTCGGTACCTCACCTGCAAGGTATCCGCCGAGTTGCGTAGAGGAAGGTTGGGGAAAGAGATACTTGATGGTATAAACCATCGAGATGTTCACGAACCAGGCCAAGCTAATGAAAATGAGTCCCTTTTTAACGATTTGCTTGGCTTGGGAAATGCTAAGCTGTCCGACGCCATGGATGATGGCTCCAATTAAATAGGGGACGGCGGTGATTTTTAGGATCATGATATACGCGGCGGAGTAAGGTGCAAAAACATCACATAAATCGCCGAAGAAAAGACCAAAAAGGATCCCGAGGAGTGTCGCGATCGCCATTTGGTATGTCAGAGATATCTTAAATAAGCGCATGGAGACGTCGGGTACTTTTAATCACACCAATTATTATGAAGCAACATTGGTTAGATTTAAGCAACTGCAAAAAAGAAACGCCGCGATAAAACGCGGCGATTCTTGAGAACTAGCGGATGTCGGTTTTGACTTCAGCGACTTCGTGCATTTCTTTAGACTTTTGAGCGTCTGTATCAGCGGCTTCTGTGACAGGAGCATTTGCTTTAACGATCTCAAGTTCGAAGGTGAGAAGAGAGTTTGGAGGAAGGTATCCTGTTGTGCCATAAGCCAGATCTGGATGGATATAAACAGTGCGCTTCTCCTTTTCTTTCATTCCGAGAAGACCTGCTTTAAGTCCAGGAATGATTTCATCCAGTGAGATCGTTTCTTCTTCTTTTGAAGCGCCAAACACTGTGCCGTCGAGATGCTTGCCTGTGTATTTGACTAGAGGAGAAAAATGATCTTCAATGACAGCGCCTGTACCTTCTGCTGTGACGAGGTACTGGACTTTTCCATCTTCAAGGCTCACGATTCCTTCAGCTTTAGAGTTGTCCGCGAGGAAAGCTTCAGCGCGTCTTAAATTTTCAGCGCATTGCTCTTTGAAGACTTTAGCTTGTGCAGAAGCGATCGCTTGGATGCATTCCATTTCAGACATAGGAGCTTCTTTTCCAGCGACAGCATCTTGAAGTCCTTTAATCACTTGTGTCATGTCAAATTTTACGCCAATGTTTTCGAGGTTTTTGCTGATCACATGACCAAAGGCTTCTGATATCTTGGTGATATCGACAGGATTTGCAGCTTGTGCTGCAACTTGAGCGGGCTCTTCATTGTGCGCAACATCAGCCACTAAGGAAGAAATTGCGAGGAGGCTTAGGATTAAAAAAACTTTCTTTGGATTTTTCATGGTCTCCATCTGGGTAAATAGATTTCTATCTTATATTCTTTTTTGTTTAAATCCAAGCAATTTCCGCGGCTTCCGCTTTGATTTTAAGCTCGTCTAATTGCTTGCGGGCAACATTTGAAGGACACTGCATCATGAGGTCGCTTGCGCGTTGGGTTTTTGGGAAAGCGATCACATCGCGGATATTTTCTGTTCCGCCAAGAATCATGACGATTCTGTCGAGACCGAAGGCAAATCCTAAATGAGGGGGTGTACCATAGCGAAGCGCTTCAACGAAGAATCCAAATTTTTCTTTGATTTCTTCGGGAGATAATTTAAGAATGCTGAAAATCTTTTCCTGAAGCTCGCTGTTATGGATGCGCTGAGAGCCGCCGCCGATCTCGTAACCATTGAGGACGAGGTCGTAGGCAAGTGCTCTTGTTTTGAGCGGATCTTTTTCGAGAAGGGGGATATCTTCAAAGTGCGGAGAGGTAAAGGGATGGTGTTCACTTTCGAGTCTGCCTTCTTCCGCGTTCCACTTTAAAAGCGGAAAATCGGTGACCCAAAGGAAACTCAAGGCCTCAGGATCGATGAGATTGCGGTCTTTTGCAATTTTGCGTCTTAGGTGGTCGAGGGCTTGATTGACACGGTCTTCAGGGGCGGCGGCAAATAGGAGTAAATCTCCATTTTCAGCATCGACGCGAGAGATCAGTTCCTGTTGCACTTCCGGTGTGAAGAATTTGACAATGTTGGATGCGAGCGCGCCTTCCTGGTACTTCATCCAGGCCAGACCATTCAGCCCAAACTTGCTTACAAATTGAGTATAATTATCAATGTCTTTACGCGAGAATTCTGCGCCACCTTTGACGCAGAGTGCCTTAATGCAGCCTCCTGTGGAAAGCTGCTCGAGAAAGACGCCGAAGGTAGATTTTTTGGCAATCTCATCGATGCGGATTAGAGGCATCTCAAAGCGCAAGTCGGGCCTGTCGGTTCCATAGTTTTCCACGCAGTCGCGATAGGGCATGCGGTGGAAAGTTGCGGGAATGTCAATCCCCTTACACTCTTTAAAAATAGTACCGACGAGTCCTTCGAGGAGCTTCATCAAATCTTCGGGAGTCCCAAAGCTCATTTCAAGGTCGATTTGCGTGAATTCGGGTTGGCGGTCGGCTCTTAGATCTTCATCTCTAAAGCAAGTAGCGATTTGGAAGTAGCGGTCCATTCCTGAAACCATCAAGAGCTGCTTAAAAATCTGCGGGGACTGAGGAAGCGCATAGAAGTTCCCGGGATAAACGCGCGACGGCACCAGATAGTCTCTTGCTCCTTCAGGGGTAGACTTGGCGAGGATCGGTGTGGTGATTTCCAAAAAGCCGTTTTTGCTCATGTAATTTCTTGTGGAGAGCATGGTTTGGTGGCGCAAGACGAGTTTTTTTGCGATATCGCCTCTGCGAATATCTAGATAGCGGTATTTAAGCCGCAGCTCCTCATTGACATCCGTTTCTTCTTCGCAGATGGAAAAAGGAGGTGTCTTAGCTGCGGAAAGAATCTCAAGTTCTTTGACTTCGATTTCAATCTCTCCAGTGGGGAGCTTGGGATTAGTCATGCCTTCAGCGCGAGGTATGACAGTGCCTCGAATGGAAATGACCCATTCGCTGCGCAGCCTTGAAGCTTGCTCGAACATCTCCTTAGAAACAATAGCTGGATCGAAAATGAGTTGTGTAAGACCGAAACGATCGCGCAGATCAATAAAGATCAATCCTCCGTGGTCCCGGCGTCTGTGCACCCACCCAGAAAGAGTGACAGTTTGTTTGAGATGAGAGCTCTTGAGTTCCCCGCATGTATGCGTTCTTCGGTAATCAAACATGAGATTTTACCAGTGGCTTAAGTTTGGCAACGAGGTCGCTTAAGGAGCAGTCGATCGCTTCTCTTGTTGCCATGTTTTTGAGTTTAATCATTTTTGTTTTAAGTTCTTCATCGCCGATCACGACGACAAATTCAGCATTTGTCTGATTAGCAAGTTGGAGGCCGTGCTGCATTTTCTTCCCGCTGAGGTCTATTTCTGCAGGAATACGCTCATGTCTCAGAGTGCAGGCGAGTTCAAAGCAGAGTTGCAGCGCTTGTTTGCCTATCGGGACGAAAAAAACAAGGGGATGCGCTGCTTGAGGAAAGTATGCTCCTTGTTTCATCATCGTTTGTAAAACTCTTTCCATGCCTGTAGCGAATCCGACAGAAGGCAGATTAGGGCCTCCAACGGTTTCGATCAGGCCGTCGTAACGGCCTCCGCCACCGATGGAATTTTGCGCTCCCAAATCTTGTGTTGTGATCTCAAAAACAGTTTTGTTGTAGTAGTCGAGACCACGAACCAGCTTGGAGTTGACGGTGTAGTGGATTTTGAGCGCTTCGAGAAGTTTCAACACTTGCTCAAAATGGGACTTTACTTCTGGGGTGAGGAAGTTTTCGAGCCGAGGAGCTTCTTTCAGAATCTTTTGATCGCCGGCATCTTTAGAATCAAGAATGCGGAGAATGTTTTTGGTGAAGCGTACTTGAGAGTCTTCTGAAAGTTCGCTGAAAAAAGGTTTTAAATACTGCGTCAGCGCTTCTTTGTAAGCAGCGCGCGAAGCGCTATCGCCGACGGAGTTGATCTGTACGACGAGATTTTTTAGCCCCAGTCTTCTATAGATTTCGCAGGCCATGTCGATCAATTCACCATCTTGCTCTGGAGTTCCAATCCCAATGGCCTCTGCGCCAAATTGATGGTGTTGGCGGTATCTTCCCGCTTGGGGACGTTCGTAGCGGAACATGGGTTCAATGTAAAAGTACTTGAGAAGGCCGGGCTGTGCGTAGAGTTTTTTCTCTACGAAAGCGCGTATCGTCGCTGCGGTGCCTTCGGGACGCAGTGTCATGGATCTATCGCCGCGATCCATAAAAGTGTACATTTCTTTTGTCACAATATCGGTGCTTTCTCCGACACCGCGGATAAAGAGTTCTGTTCTTTCCAGAATGGGTGTGCGGATCTCTTTAAAGCCATAGTCATGAGCAGTTGTGCGCATCACTTCTTCGAGGTATTGCCAGCGGCTGGATTCGCGCCACTTATCTTCCTCATTGGTCTCGACAGGGAGGATGTCGAAAGTTCCTTTTGCAATGGAGTAATTCATGAAAATTCCTAAGAGAGTTCGCTCCTAATCTAATGAAATATAGCGATTTCTCATATAAAGAGTAAAGCGAAGATAGAAACGCCTCAGGGCATAAGACATTATAAAATTTTATAAAATCTGAAAAAGAGGCGCTTCTTCAGGTTTTATAAAATATTTTTATTTTTTGGTGCCGATAAAGCGTCATTGAGAAGCGTAATCCAGTTTTGTAGGACACTCGCAGAAGGATTAGCGCAGTATTCTTCATGGAGTTTTTGCAACAGTTCCATGAAAGGAAACGGAATCCAGTCTTTGCCGGCATACTCTGTAAAGTAGTATCCTAGAGTGTGATCTGCATCTGGAGGAAAGTTTTGAACTTGTGAGATAAAAAATTTTATTTTCTCTTCGGTTTCGGAGGTGGAGCTTCGGGTGGGCTCGTGAAGGTTGCAATCATCCAGGAGATTATGCCATAATTGACCCAGTTTTTGAGTAAAATCGGGATGATGACTTAAATCTTCCTTTGCAAGATTGAGGAGGAGCTCTCTAAGCGCGAATGCGTCTTCTGCGAGCTGCTTTTGATGGGAAAGATATCCTGTATATTTTTCTTTTGACCCAAAGGCGGTTAAAATTTTTTTGAGATAGGAGATAAGGGCGGCAAAGGTTTGGGAGCGCGATGAGCTTTGAAAGCTCGAACGGTCTTTGTCTTTTTCACGCCTTTCTTTTTCAATGGGATTAACGACGATTTTTTCAAAAGGGGCTGGCCCATCTTTTCGGTGGATGTTTTTATCGAGATCGCTCATGGATGTCCTCATGCCTCAAGTGGCGTTAATTATCAATGATGAAAGGAAAGTCCTGCTTAAAAAAAGGTTGACATAAGTTGAGTTTCGTATTTAACATTTCCACGGTTTGGATATTTGTAAATAAAATGCAACCTGCCGAATCGGCCCTATGAATCAGGAGACCATGTGAGCGTTATCAATCTATTTAAGTCCGCCCCTTCTATTCCAGAAATGCAGGATCAGCAGCAAGTCAAGGACGGCTATAAATATTGGCGGTGGCGCGTTTTCTATGGGATGTTCATCGGATATGTTTTCTACTATTTTACACGAAAAAGTTTTACTTTTGCGATGCCCGTTCTTATGGAAGAAATGGGAATGCAAATCAGCGATCTGGGTATTTTAAGCAGTATCCTATCGATCACTTACGGCATGAGCAAATTTTTAAGCGGAATGCTGTCAGACCGCTCTAATCCGCGCTATTTCATGGCGACCGGTCTCATTCTTACTGGCGTATTTAATATTTGCTTTGGGATGACCTCCTCAATTGTATTTTTTGCTGTCTTTTGGGGATTGAACGGGATTTTTCAAGGATGGGGATGGCCTCCTTGTGCACGACTACTCACGCATTGGTATTCTCAGAAAGAGCGCGGGACTTGGTGGGGTCTGGCAAGCACTTCTCATAGCGTAGGGGGTGCGTTGATTCCTTTTATCGCCGCTTACTGCGCTCAAACTTGGGGCTGGCGCTTTGCGATGTACGTTCCTGGCGTGATGTGTATCTTGGTCGGTTTTTACATTATGAATCGCCTTCGCGATACACCCCGATCACTTGGACTTCCAACAATCGAAAAGTTTAAAAATGACTATCCGGCTGCCAAGGCTCAAGTAGATGAGGAAATCTCTACTAAGGACATGCTTTTTAAACATGTCTTGAGCAATAAATTCATTTGGATCCTAGCAACCTCCTACTTTTTCGTTTATATCATTAGGCAGGCGGTCAATGATTTTGGAGCCCTCTTTTTGATCCAAACCAAAGGGTACTCCATGATGGCTGCATCCGGAAGTATCTTCTGGTTTGAGCTTGGGGGGATTTTGGGAACTCTTGCGGCAGGTTGGGGATCTGATAAAATTTTTAAGGGACGCCGCGCACCGATCAATGTGATTTTCGCTGTTGGGGTGACGCTTGCAATTGCTGCTTTATACTTGTCTCCTCCGGGCTCTTTAATGCTCGACTATACACTCATGTTTGCGATCGGCTTTTTAATCTTTGGCCCTCAAATGCTCATCGGTATGGCTGCTGTAGAGCTTTCTCATAAGAAAGCGGCAGGCACTTCCAATGGCTTCGTCGGCTGGATCGCTTATCTGGGAGCAGCTACTGCGGGCTACCCGATTTCTAAAGTCGCGGAAGTGTGGGGATGGGGAGGTTTTTTTGTCGCTCTCGGTCTTTGCGGAGCAGTCACTGTGGCCTTACTTGCCCCTCTTTGGAAAATCAAGAGCAATCCCAAGTTTGTGGAAAAGGGGCCCGATTCTCAAGCAGTGCCTGCAAAAAAATCTCTCCTGACTGTAGTAGTCTCTCTCCTCAGGCGTTCTAAAAAAGGAGCGGAGAAAAAAGGATCAGAGCTGGCATCTGTCGGCGCCGAGGAAGACAAGGATTCAAAAGCTTGAGTATCCGTTTGAGATCATTTTTGGCATAGAGTATGATAAAATATTGCAAGACTCAAAAGGGAATTTTTTATCATGCGCTGGGTTCCTCTTCACATCCATTCTCAATATTCGATTCTAGATTCATCAGCATCGATTGACGCGATTGCAGAGAAAGCGGCGGAGTTCAAGATGTCTGCTGTGGCTCTAACAGATCAAGGCAACATGTACGGGGCTGTCGAATTTTTTAAAGCGTGTAAGCGCGCTGGCGTCAAGCCCATCATCGGGTGTGAATTATTTGTTGCTCCCGGATCGATGCGGGAAAAAAAGAGAATTCCAGGAGTGCCTGCGGGTTTCCCTATTGTTCTGCTTGCAAAGAATAAACAAGGCTATCAGAACTTGAGCGTCCTTAGCTCGATGGCGCATTTGGAGGGTTTTTATTGGACTCCAAGAATTGATAAGGAACTGTTAGCGAAGCACTCTGAAGGTTTGATCTGCCTTTCTGGGCCAGGCAAAAGCAGTCTATCTTATTTTATTGCCCAAGGAAAAGAAGACGAACTCAAAGCGGAAATCGATTGGTATCAGACCGTTTTTGAGGAGAATTATTATTTCGAGCTTTTGCGTCATCGCATGAGTGATGAGCACCTTCGTGCCGATGAAATCGATCAAGAAAGTTGGCTGTATCAACAGTACTTGGATACGATTCAAACGCAGGAGAAAGTCAATACGCGATTGATTGAACTTTCCAAGGCGCGCGGAATCCGCTGTGCAGCCACGAATGATACGCGATATATCGAGCGTCAAGATTGGGCAGCACAAGAAATCCTCATGAATATCCAATCGGGTGAGCCCTGCGAAATTTGGGAAAAAGATTCGTACGGAAACCCCAAAGAGAGAGTTAAAAATCCCAAACGACAGGTGTGTTGTACACACGAACTTTATTTCAAATCACAAGATGAAATGGAAGCATTGTTTGCTGATGTTCCCGATGCGCTTACAGCGACTGTTGACATCGCTTCCCAATGCGATTTCGAATTCGATTTTAAAACAAAATACTATCCGGTCTTCGTTCCTCCGCACATGGAGGGAAAAGAGTTTTCCAAAGAAGAGCGGCTTATTGAAGCTCAAAAGTATTTGAGGCAGCTCTGCCAAGAGGGAATTGTGACGCGCTATACGCCAGAGCGCTTAGCAAAGGTAAAGGAAAAGTATCCCAGCAAAGATCCGCTGGACGTGGTCAAGGAGCGGCTTGATTACGAGCTCGATGTGATCTTACCCAAAGGAATGGGAGATTATTTACTGATCGTTTGGGATTTCATCAATTGGGCAAAAAAAAGCGGCATTCCGATGGGGCCCGGAAGAGGGTCTGGCGCCGGTTCGATCGTTCTTTACCTTATTGGAATTACGGATATCGAACCTTTGATGTTTAACTTGTTCTTCGAGCGTTTCATCAACCCTGAGCGCCTCTCTTATCCCGATATTGATGTCGATATTTGCATGGACAGACGTGCAGATGTGATCGATTACACCGTAAAAAAATATGGAAAGGACAAAGTTGCCCAGATCATTACGTTTGGTACGATGAAGGCAAAAATGGCGCTTAAAGATGTGGGCAGAGTGCTTAGCGTTCCACTTGCGAGAGTGAATGAAATCGCTAAGCTTGTCCCGGAAGATCCAACAATGACATTGGATAAGGCGCTCGAGATCGATCCCGAATTTAGAAAGCTGTATAGCGAAGATTTGGAGGTGAAGCGGCTAGTCGATATCGCTAAAACATTGGAAGGATCCGTGCGTAACACAGGCATCCATGCCGCCGGTATGATCATTAGCGGGGACCCGATCATTGAACGTTGTCCTGTGTGCACAGCAAAAGATTCGGAGATGGCGGTGACGCAGTACTCAATGAAGCCTGTGGAGTCTGTGGGGATGCTTAAGATTGACTTTTTAGGCCTTAAAACCCTTACATCTATCCAACATGCCGTTTTTGCAATCAAAAAGCACCGTGGCAAAGAGATCGATTGGGTGAATTTACCTCTCGACGATAAAGTGACCTTTGATCTACTGAACCAAGGGAGGACAATGGGGATCTTCCAGTTAGAATCGGGGGGGATGCAAGACTTAGCCAAGCAGCTTCACATCGACAAGTTTGAAGAGATCATTGCGGTCGGTGCGCTATATCGGCCAGGACCCATGGAGATGATTCCTTCGTTTATCAATCGTAAGCACAAAAGAGAAGTGATCGAAATCGATCACCCTCTCATGCAGGATATTCTGGCTGAAACTTACGGCATCATGGTTTATCAAGAGCAGGTGATGGCGATTGCAAGCAAGCTCGCAGGCTATACCCTTGGCGAAGGCGACGTGCTTCGGCGCGCGATGGGGAAAAAAGACAAAGAAGAGATGGCTAACCAAAGGGAAAAATTCCGGATGGGAGCGCTACAGAATGGCATCGATGAAACAAGTTCGATGGCAATTTTTGACAAAGTAGAAAAGTTTGCATCGTATGGATTTAATAAATCGCACGCTGCAGCTTACGGGTATTTGAGCTACGTTACCGCCTATCTGAAAGCGAATTATCCTGGAGAATGGCTCGCTGCTCTGATGACTTCTGATCGGGATGATCTCTCCAAGGTTGCCAAGCACATGCATGAAGCCCAAACATTTGGTATTGCGATCCTACCTCCCGATGTCAATGAATCGTGCAATGAGTTTGTAGCGACTCCTAAAGGGATTCGTTTCGCCATGGGAGGAATCAAAGGGGTGGGTGAAGGTGTCGTTGAAGCGATTCTTCTCGAACGCGACAAAAGAGGAAATTACAAGTCGCTCTATGATTTTATGAAACGTACAGACACGCGCAAAGTGGGTAAAAAAGTCATTGAGAATCTTATCGAAGCTGGCTGCTTTGACTTTACTCAATGGGAAAGACAGGCGATGCTCATGAGCGTCGACCCCATGTACGAAGAGGCTGCCCGAGAGCAAAAGGATGCTGCAAAAGGTGTGATGAACTTCTTCTCGCTGATCGAAGATGAGCAGGAGTCGCGCTTTAATACGCCGCCAGTGGTTAAGGAAAAAGTCCCTAGGCAGAAGATTCTCAAACGAGAGCACGAGCTTCTTGGCATTTATTTGAATGGCCATCCTCTCGATGATTTTCGGCATCAATTGCAAAGGCTCTCTTGCGTTCCTTTGAAAGATTTAGAAATGCTTCCGACAGGAAGTGTTTGTAGAATTGCTTTTATCATCGAAGGCGCTGTGATTAAGATTTCGCAGAAGTCACAGAGGAAGTTTGCAATTCTGACAGCAGGCGATGGCATCGAGCGTTTTGAGCTCCCTATCTGGCCCGATCTCTATGAGGAAAAAGGAGGCTTAATCGTCGACAACCAGCTTCTCTACGCGGTCGTCCAAAAAGAGAATCAAGAGGGGCAGGTGCGGTTGCAATGTCGCTGGCTTGACGATTTGACAAAAGCGGATGAATCGATGATTCAAGTCTGCGACAATGCCTACGATTTGGCAAAGCAGCAAGCGAAAATGGCGGAGCTCAGAGAGAAAACTCGCGCTGAAAAAGCCGCTAAAAACCCTGTCCCAAAAGAGGCGGAAATGAAAAAGAAATCTTTTCAAAAATTAAAGATTCAGTTGGATGCCGATCTCGCCCGCATGACACACATTTTAATGCTTAAGGATGCTTTTCGCTCTTACCCTGGAGATATTCCCATAGAGATCGCTTTCGTTAGTGCGAAAGGAAGGATAGGATCTCTCACCATTGACAAAAGCTGGGGCGTGGAAAGCCGCAAAGAATTAGAGAGTAGGCTTCATGCGCTTTCATCCTTAAAAAACTTCGCTTGGGAAGCATAAGAACAAACCTCTTGCAGCAATAATCCGAGCCAATAAAAAGGTGACAATCTATACCCAACGTGACTGAAAATTTGGTTTAAGACCGAAGCGAAAGCTCCCCTGTTTGATGGATCAAAAAATGGTCGTGTTAAAACCAAAATTCTATAGCCCATTGAAACGTCACCAATATATTTGTTGGCTCGGGTATAAAAAGCTGGATTTTGGTTCTTAAAACTTTATTTCATGAGCCGGCACAGTAAAACTTTGGGTTGATTCTTTGCAGAACCGGTCTTTTCCTTTTTCCCAATGGGTTACTTTGCCGTTCTCTAGGATAATAAATTTCCATTTTTTATTAAGAGGAATTTTTCCTTTCCAGGCGCCATCGCAAGAGGTAAATGAAGCAGGACTCCGGTCCCACTCAGGATCAGAGCAAATGCCTAGATTTTGCGTCGGTTTCAATTGATATAAAGCCCTAATCTCAATAGATGGGACAGGAGGACGTCGATATATGGGGACAGGAGGAATCAAATCTAGCTGAAGTACAGGATTTGCATCTTTCATAATTTCACTGTGGTTAATAGATGACCACAAGTTCAAGCTAAGGCCGTATGTGAAAGCTTCATTTGCTGCGATGAGTTCTTCTAAAGGTGGCACAAGTCCCGGATATTTTATTGGCGCACTCGCCAGGAGGTCAGCACATGTATTTTTATGGCACCATGGTGAGATCCTTAGGCATTTATGAACGTCACGGTGCAAATCTCGAATGACACGGCAAAGATATTTCGCGGCTGAAGCGGGGTCGTCTCCTAGGATGACTAGTTCAGGTTGTTTTTCCCCCTCTTGCAAAAATGAGTTGTGTTTCTTTTCCCCATAAGGGTTCAATAAATAAATAATATCTTCTTCATCAATACAAAGAGTAAGATGTTCGGAAGTCTTTTTGAGCAGGGTAATTTTAAAATCGTTTTCTGCGTTAGCTTCAATCTCTTCAGTGGTATTATCCCTTTCTCCAAAAAAAATGAAAGCTCCTTGTCTTTGAATTCCTGATTGATTTTTTGAATAAATCAAAGCTGTGAGAGTGGCGGCCATGCGTTCTTCCGAGGGAAGAGGAGGAAGCCAGGAATAGTATGAGCAACCATAATATCCTAATTTAGGTAATGGGGTTAAATTGCATTGAAGAAAACGCTCAAAAAAAGAGGATTGTCCCAGAAGATAACCAGAGCTGTCTTTGAATCCGGCTGTCTCTCGATGTGTTCTTTGTATCAAATTGAATAGGCGGTTGGGATTAAAAGCAAAGTTTATCGGGTTATTTTGGCAAGATCGCGTATCTAAAACAGTCAAAAGGAAAGTTATTGATGTATTTTGCCTCCCCAGTTCCAAGATCTCTAAGGCTCGCTCAGAGTATCTTTCTTTATACAATTTAAGAAGGGCACTTTGAGAGCAGGATTGGAAAGGAGCTGCATTCATACGGGAGGGGTGCAGCAAGGGTTGGCAGACGTGGGGTCCAAATAGGGAAACCATGGTTTTTAAACAATCTTTCAAATTCTTTTGTATGCTTTCATGCAA
Organism: Chlamydiia bacterium; assembly: GCA_021324995.1. Classification (GTDB taxonomy): domain Bacteria; phylum Chlamydiota; class Chlamydiia; order Chlamydiales; family Rhabdochlamydiaceae; genus CAJCIW01. The sequence goes on from JAJPIB010000034.1 coordinate 29,255, forward strand.
AGAAGAAATGGGATACACATTTTGACCGACGTGCTCTGAAAAAGCGGCAAGATGCTCGCAATACCGCATTATTTTGTGCATTGACTCAGGATGGTTTTTCCATTGCACCTGACGTATTTGTTCACAGTTAAAGTTAGCGCCTATTAACTGTGTAAAAATTTTCGAAAGTTTTTCTCTAATTCGCTTTAGCCGAGGGTCATCCATTTTTGTGCTTTTAAGTAGATGATAGGTTTTAGCGGACAATGTTAAGCCCTCTTCATACTCAGTCTGTTTTGTCTTGGAGAATAAATCTAACCACTCAGTGATCTGTTTGTTAAACTCAAGTTTGCTTTGGACCTTTTTTAGAGTTCTTAATAAATTCTCTTGATCTTCAGGAGGGCATTGATCGATGAGGGCCGTTAAAGAATCGACCGCGCCCCGAGCTGTGACGACGTTTACGATATTTTTAGGGAACTCCTCTTCATTAATCTCCCAGGCAGCGGGCATTGTACTGGAAATTTCAAATAATTTGTTATTCACTGATTCAGTGAGCGTTAGTTTTGGTATAGACATCTTAGTCTCCTTAATTTAATTATTGATAATGATTATAACTGATAAATAAATAAAGTTAAATCTAAATGTAAATATTTAAGAATTATATCAAGAGCAGTTTGATAAAAATTCAGCTTGACACCTATACCCAACGTGATTGAAAATTTGGCTTCGGTCCTAAACCAAATTTTCAATCACGTTGGGTATATACTGGTGACACTTGAAAGCTGGAGAATTTTGCAAGAAAGCGGCGCAAATTTTTGTGTCTGGAGCGAGTGACCATTGCCGGAGAGGCAAGGCACGAGTGAAGA
>JAJPIB010000054.1 GCA_021324995.1 Chlamydiia bacterium
CAAGGGGGCTAGCAGGGGGTTCTTGAGAGGGACACGAAGTGCTCTCCGGAACCCCCGACTTATGAAAAAGAGGCACTTCTTCAGATTTTATAAAATTTTATAATGTCCTGTGCCCTGGAGAATCCTTATTTTCAATATACGAAAATTTGCGCGTTCATTATCTTCCACCTAGGATTAAACGAAGAAGAGGAAAAACCATGGCCAAATTATATTTTCGCCACGGAACTGTAGGCAGCGCAAAGACATTGAACCTGCTCGCTGTCGCACATAATTACAAACAGCAAGAGAAAAAAGTTCTTCTGATTAAACCCGAGCTCGACGTGCGGTTCGGAAAGGGCAGCATCAAATCGCGCGCTGGTCTTGAAATGACAGCCGACATTCTGGTTTCTTCCGATACAAAACTTCTCGAAATGAATTGGAACGGCATTAGTTGTATCCTTGTCGATGAAGCGCAATTTCTTTCTGCTCAACATATCGAAGAACTTCGAGAGATCACTCTTAAAAATGAGATCCCCGTCATTTGCTATGGATTGCGGACAGATTTTCGTTCGCGTCTTTTCTCAGGGTCTGCTCGGCTGATGGAGCTAGCGGACTCCATTGAAGAGGTCAAGGCAACTTGCCACTATTGCAATCGAAAAGCGATTCTGAACTTGCGTCATGTCAACGGTGCAGCGACCCTTGATGGGCCGGTTGTTCAACTAGGTTCTGATGAGCGTTATTATCCTGCCTGCTATAAATGCTACACTCGCCAAGTCAGAGGAGTGAGTAAACACGAGATGGCGATGGCTTGACTCCCTTTGCCTCTATACCCAACATGATTGAAAATTTGGATTTAAGACCGAGCCAAAGGGAGAAATGAAAGAGTTAGCGCATCACAAGACAGTTCATATCTTCTTTGATTCCTGAGATGATGAGGGCCACTCCATTGTCGTTGCGGATAAGAGTGGGAAGGATGATATCCGCATAACGTTTGCTCGGCTCAACAAAGGCGTCGTGCATGGGTTTGACTGTCGTTAGGTACTGGTCTCGGATGTTGTGAAAATCGCGTGCTCTTTCACGCATATCTCTTTCAATGCGTCTTAGAAGTCGGATGTCGTCATCTGTTTCTACAAAAATTTTCAAGTCAAATAGGTCCCTGATTTCTGGCATCGTAAACAACAACATCCCTTCAACAATAATGATCTCAGCTGAATGAGCGCTGTGAGTATCTGCTTCGCGAGAGTGATGGCAAAAGTTGTATATCGGGATTTGCACCGACTGATTATTTTTTAATTGGATCAGATGATGATGCAAGAGTTCAAAGTCCACTGAATCGGGATGATCGAAATTCTGCTTGGCACGTTCTTCTTCAGTGAGGTAGGAGAGATCTTTATAGTAATCGTCCTGGTGAATAAGAATGGCGCGATCTTCAAAGGTCTTGATGAGTTTGTCTGCAAGAGTCGATTTTCCCGAACCGGTCCCTCCTGCAATACCGATAACAAGTTTGGGAGAAGCTGTCAGAGGAAAAGAAAAGGTCACAAAAAGTAGAAGCAAATAACGCATAAGTCACTCCATTTCAGTCACGTTGGGTATAAAGAAAAAATAGCGGATGTCGAGATTAAATCTCATCATTTAATATTTTTTCGCGGTATTCGCTCATCAGATTCACCATGAAATGTAAATTATGGATTGTAGCGAGGGTCATTCCTGTGATTTCATTTGCTTTAAAGAGATGATGGAGATAGGCCAAGGAGAATTTGCAGCAAGTTGGGCAAGGACAATTTTCTTCGGGGGGGGCGAAGTACGTCGCGTTTTGGCTTTTTTCAATTTTCAGCGGCCCTTTCTTTGAAAGAAGAACGCCGTGCCTGGCAGCGCGCGTGGGATAGGAGGAATCAAATGTATCGATTCCTAGTGGAACGCATCCTTCGATAGATTCAAGATCGCCAATGCCGAGCAAGTGATTTGGTCTATCAGGGGGTAAAAGCGGCATTGTAAAGGTAAGCATGTCGATCATTTCAGATTTTGTTTTTCCCATGCTGCCACCAATTGCAAACCCGTCAAAAGGCAAAGAAGTGAGGTAATCACAGCTGGCCTTTCTGAGTTCTTTATGTACCCCGCCATGAATGACGGCGTACATCGCTTGATTTTGGGGATTAGCTAGATGAGCGTTGAGGGAACGTGTTTCCCAACGGTGGGTGCGGTCTAAAGACTTTTTCAAGTCGAGGTCTGCGATATGGTACGGTGGCAATTCATCAAAAGGAATGATGATATCCGCACCCAAATCTTTTTGGGCAGTGATCGATGTCTCGGGAGTTAATAGCACTTTCGATCCGTCGCGATACGAGCGAAAAAGAACGCCATCCTCATTGATTTTGAGAACATGGCCGTCTTGTTTTTTTGTGCCGCGGCTTTTGAGTTCATCAGCCACAGACCCATAGGCAAGGCTGAACACTTGAAATCCCCCTGAGTCCGTAATGATCGGGAGCGAGCGATGGATAAACCTATGCAATCCTCCGGCTTTTCTGACAACTTCGGTTCCAGGTTGAAGCATCAGGTGATAGGTGTTACAGAACATGAGCTGCAAACCAATCTCTTGAACTGCGGAATTGTCCAAAGCTTTTAATGTGCCATTGGTGCCCACGCCGACAAAGTTAGGGGTGTCGATAACTCCGTGGGGCGTCGTGATTTTTCCTACTCTGGCTCGCGATTTTTTTGACGTATGCAGAATTTCGAATTTAAATTCTGTTGCGCTCTCAGCTGTAAAAGAAGGAATTTCTTCAAGCAGGGTCATGGCCACCTATAAAACGTTTGGAGAAAAGGGTGAGGGGAGTCATGAGCGCTATCACTAGAACTTTGATCAAAAAACTTACTAGAATAATGTCCGAAAGGCTCGCGACAAGTCCCCAAAGCCCTAAAAAAGAAAAGAGGAGCGTGTCTAGAAACTGTGTCGATGTTGCTGAGACTGCATTTCTTAGGGCTAAAGGAAGCGAGTGAAACTTATTTTTCAGATAACCGAAGACGCGAAGGTCGATTTGTTGCACGATGAAAAATGCAGCGGTTGAGGCAAATAGCAAGCGCCAAGAAGGAGAGAGAATTATCGAAAAAGAGGGGTGTGTGGTGTCAAAAGGACTGGGCATGTATAACAGATGGATTTGCGCCATGAGCACAAAAAATGCCATGGAAAAAAAGCAGGCGCGAAGGGCCATCGAAGCACTTTCTTTGCCGAAGTATTCGCGAAGAAGATTTAGCCCAAAGACAGTCCCGATTGCAAAGACATCACTGCCAGTCACATGAAAATTAAAAAAACAAATTTGTTTGATGACGAAAAGATTGGCAAGGACTGCTTGAAGCGCGATCCACGCCGTGAGTGCACCCTTGCCCATTTTAAGCGCGACCACGCCGAAGCCCATGACGACGCAGATGTGAAGCACAAAAAGAAGTTCGTTCATATCAAATTAAAACTAAGTTTGCAGGGCTGGCCCTAAATAGAAAAAGAGAGTACCATAGGCGAAGATAAATCAAAAGGGGGCTAAGGAATGCATCGATCAGAGTTTACTAATTATTTTATTTCTCTTCTTATGATTTGTAGTCCTTTTGCCGCTTTACCTGCCTTGATCGGATTGACAAACGGTCTTTCACTGGACGAGAAAAAACGAACGGGTCTCATCGCTGGCGTCGCTGTCGGAGTCATTTTATTGTCGATGACCTGGGTAGGCGGCATCGTTCTGCAGTTCTTGGGAATCACCGTTCCCGCTTTTCAGGTAGCAGGTGGATTTGTGATCTTTCTGCTTGCCCTGTCGATGCTGAATGCGGAGACAAGTCGGATTAAGCAAACGACAGAAGATCAAAAAGAGGCGAAAAAGAAAGACTCGATCGCTATTGTACCGCTTGCGATTCCTATTATGGCAGGACCGGGGGCGATCAGCTCAGTGATCGTCGGCGCCAATAACTTTCCAGGCGTGATGAATCTCATCTATTTGAGCATTGCAGCTATTCTCGTCGCTTTAATTCTTGGAGTCACACTTTACTTTTCTACCCGATTTGAAAAACTTCTCGGACAAAATGGAATCAATATTCTTAACCGTGTTGCAGGACTCATTCTCTCTGCAATGGCGATTCAAACAATTGCCAATGGCCTTGTTGGCTTATTTCCCTTCCTTACAAGCGCACCCTGAAGCGTTGATGAGAGAGTCGAAATATGATGTTAATTCTTCAGAGCGTTTGTGAAGCCATTTCCGCATGCGACGGGTGTCCTGAATCAACCCACGCTTTACGTCTTCTCGAGACATCGGTTCTTTTGGATGAAAGAAAGAACCGATATCAATGGCAATCGCTCGGTTCTTTAAAAGTCCAATATTTCTGCGCGGCGCAGGATCTAAGTCTTTAATTCCTTTTTGATAGCGCAGTTCCAGGAAATCGATGATCTCTTTGACCACTTGCTTGGCTGCGTCGAGATCCTGCTGTTTTAAATGGCGCCGAAGAATTTTAAAGGCATTGTCAGCGCGATATTGGAGCACAAAAGGAATATGTGAAAGTTTGACTGTATGCGTCATATTGATCTTATCGACAAGCTGTACCTGCAAAGCCTCTAGCTCAGGATGGGGGTTAAGTTGGACATACAGTAGTCCCGTCTCTTCTTTGAGTTCGTCGTATGCAATTTTACAGCTAGAAAATACCCGCTCTAGCCGCTTTCTTTGGTAGTGAAGGGCATCTCGTCTGAAAGGATCTAAGAAAGAAGGCAGGGTGATTTTTGCAAGCCAAGGATACTGCCTCAAATGGTGCATCTTAAAAAACTTGAGAACGATATTTCCATCTTCCGAAAGAAACGCATAGCTTTGTCCTCCGGAGTCGAGATAGCGGAATGGCTGCGCAAAAATGTGCTGTAGAGCATTTAAATCCACAAAGCTCAGCGGAAGTGTTTCCCACTCCTTTTCAGCAGGAATATCCGATGTGATTCTGACGATCTGAAATCCATCTGTCTTTGCATGGCAGAATTTCTTGACCGCATAGAAAGAAATGCAAACGAGGAAGAAGATGGCCATTTTGCGAGAATATTTCAATTTTCACCTCTCAGTAGGCGATCTAAAACAGAGTCTAAAAGTTCTGGGGAATGTTTTTCCAGCCACTTTTGCAATGTGTGAGTAGCGAAGAAAAGCTCGCTGGTTTTGACAGAAAAGCGTTTTAGTCTCGGATTGTAGAAATAGGATCCCAAATCAAATTCAACGGCTTTGCCATCAATGAAGCCAAAATTAATCGAAAGGTTGGGATCTCGGTCTCCAATTCCTTTACTGCATCGGATCTCGATTTGTTTAATCAGAGCCTCAATTGCACATTTGCATTGTTCCACTTGCTTTTCCCGCAAAAGATTTTCCAAATAAGGAAAAACAAGTTCTGCTTTTTTCTGCAGAGCAAATTCTGTTCTGCTTAAGTCGACAGAGTACCGTAAACCCCAGCTATCTATCAACACAACCTTTTTTGTAAAATGTGTGTTCGGCTGGAGAGTTAAATAGATAAGACCTGTCTCCTCTTTAAGTTCCTCATAAGCCAGCTTGCAGCTATTTAAGAAAAAATGGTGGTGTTTGTGTGCATGCTTTGCGAGGTTGTCGCGGATTCGTTTTACCCTCCATAAATCACTAGCTCCTGGCAGAGCAATTGAGAAAAGAGAACTCTTTGAAAAGAGGTGTTGATGCTTGAAGAGTTTTAAAACGGTGTGTCCATCTTCCCCCAAGAAGACAAAAGAGGTGCCCCCCTTCCCCAGATAGTGGAATGGTTGGTCTAAAAGGGCATCGATTTCACGAGGAGGGGGCAGAGAAACACTCGGAAGAGAAGAGATGAGCTTGGAAGGGCGAAAGCCTCCATTTTGATAGGAGTGCAACCGTTCTAACCCAATGAGCGCAAACAGGCAGGCTCCGAGAGGAAGAATATTTTTAAGTTTCATCGCGGAAAATCTCTTCTGTGACCCTACTTTCCAGATAATTTACCATTTCTGGATAGTTCTTTTTCAACCAGAACTTCAATTCTAGAGTGGCATAGAAGAGTTCTTGCTTATAGATCCACGACTGACGCATTTTGGGATTTTTGCGAAATGAGCCCGAGTCGATCTCGATCGCTTGGATTCCGATGTAGCCGAAATTTCGGTTGACGATATCTCGATCAGAAAATCCCTTTTTGCATCGGTTCTTTAGCATACTGATTAAAGAATTGATGCTTAATTTTGCTTCCTCATCAGAGCCTTTTTCTTTTAGGGAAGCAAAATGACGTTCCATTGGAACAGCGCGTTTTTGTAGAAAAAATTTTGAGGAGTCGAGATCGACGCAATGAGCGATTCCGCACGCATCGTAAAGGGTGAGTGTTTTGTGAAAATGGTCTGTCGGATTTAAATGCAGATAGATCAGGCCACTCTCTTCTTTCAGATTTTCATAGGCCAAATGGATACTGCTGAAAGTGCGCTCGAGACGAAATTCCCGGATTCCTAAAAACCGCTTCAGTCTTTGATCGAGAGGAGAGGGGAGGGCAAGGCGTGTAAGAGGATGGTTGGATAAAGTCCCCGCATGTCCGCTGTGATCTTCGAGAAAAACTCCCCGATGAATGTAGACCGGTCGCGTGCGATCGAGTTTGAAAAACTTAATGACAGCTTTTCCATCTACACTCGCAAAAGCAAAACATTCGCTTCCCGCTCCAATCATCTGGTAGGGTTGAGAAAGCAGAGCGTTGACTTCAGCCTGTTCTTCTGAAGAAAGAGGAGCTGTTTGCCATTTGGCTTGGAAGGGAAGGTCATCTGCTAAAATCCTTTGCAGACAGAACCCATGGGTTTTAAGCTCGATGAGTTGTTCCAACCCAATGTAAAGTCCGATGGCAACAAAGAATTTGAGCAATAATTTCGCATATTTCATTCTTACAATGATAATTGCTGTAGCAATTCCTGATCAAGAAAGGCAGTGAGCTCAGGCGCATTTTCAGTAAGCCAAAATTTTAAACTCGCTGTGATTTTCTCAATCTGCTTGTGATTTTCCTCAAACGACTGTGCAGCAGCCATCTTGGAAAGGGGACCGACATCGATTTGAATCGCTTTTCCTTCGACAAAGCCATAATTGGTCCGAATGAGAGGGTCATTGTCGGCAATTGCGTGGCGCCATTTCCAGAAAAAGAGTTCAATCAATGAGGAAAGTGCGCGCTTTGCTCCGTCGATATCTTTTGAATTTAAATATTTTTTTAGTGCGGGATAGACAAGCTCTGCTTTTTTTTGAATAAGAAATCCAATCTCATTCGGGTTAAGCTCGTGGCAAATGAACAGGGGATCCAAAAGCTGAAGGCGTTGAGGAAGGTTGGAAGTTGGAGATAAATGGATATAGAGAAGTCCTGTTTTATCCTGCATTTCGTCGAAAGCGATCGCGTAGCTGTTAAACGTTTTCGAGAGCTTTTCCTGAAAATAGTGGGAACGTTTGCAAGCCCATCTCCCTAGCCCTGGAAAATGGGAAAGAAAGGAAAATAGTGCAATTTTCTCTTGGTAACGATTGTTGAAAAGTTTGAGGACGTAGTGTCCATCTTCCGATTCAAAGACAAAGCTTTGTAACCCTCTCCCCAAGTAATGAAACTTTTGTTCGAAGAGTTTTTCTGTAAAAGCCCTTTCCTGTTCCGTGGCTAAAGCAGGCATTCCATCGGTGAGATTGGATCGGATTTTTGAGAGGCGAAAACCTTTTGTAGCGTGATGGCAAAAGCGCGCGGTTCCTACAGCAGTAGATATAAAGACGAGGATAAGCGCAATTGTTTTAAGTCTGGGTTTGGAAGACACGGATCTCCTCATCTAGAATATTGACGAGTTCTGGGTGGGCTGTAGACAGCCATTTGCGGAAACGATGGGTGATTTTTAATAGATCTGCAGAATAAACAGCGGGATCTTTCCGCCGCGCATCGGGGACAAAGCGTCCCACATCGATAAAAATGGGTTTGTCCCCAACAAATCCGAAGTTGCGATGGATTTGGGGGTCCTCATCAAAAAAACCCTTCTTGCAGCGGGAGACGATTGTGTCTAGCATGGCGCGCAGAGCGCAGCGCGCCTTCTCAAAATCTCCTTTTTTCATCAGTGCATCGATATGGCTTGGAGCTAACCTGCCTTGTTTTTGTACGACAAACTCAATAGCATCTAAGGAGATTTCATGTTTAATTCCGATCTTATCGACGATAGAAAGAGAGCGGTGGAGCGACTGCCCTTTGTTGAGGTGGATATATAAAAGACCTGTCTCTTCCTGAAGCTCTTCGTAAGCAAGCTTATAGCTTAGAAAGTCCCGATTCAGCTTGGAAAACGCTTTATCCTTTTTTCTCTGGACGATCTTATCCAGAATTTGCGGAAGAGAGAGATGCAGCAAATAACTATAAGGGGGTCGGATTTTGTGTTTAAAGAATTTGATGACGTATTTTCCATCTTCCGATCCAAAAGCAAAACACTGCCCTCCACAAGCTAAATAGCGGTACTCCTGAGAAAGCGCTGTTTCGAGTTCTTTTTGGGTTTCTTCGGTAAGGGGAGTCGTTTCCCACTTTGAATTGTAGGGAAGTGTGGAGTGGATCCGCGCCACGGAGAAATTATCCGTATATTTCTGGCAAAAAGCTCCTACAAAATGGTAGAGCGTCCACAAAAAGAAAGGGAGAAGACAGAGCTTTATTTTATTCATAAATATACTCGACGCAACTTTCCATATAAGGTAACAATTCGGGGTGTTTTACGCTTAAATATTTTTGAAGCCTGGGTAAAGCTTTCTCCCACTGTTTCTTTCTTTCACTTGCTTTTTTCATCTCCTCGCAGTAGACCATGCGTCCCACATCGATAAGAACAGGTTCGTTGTCTATAAAACCGCAGTTGGAACGAAAGTTAGGATCGCGGTTGCGAAAGCCTTTGCGATGAAGACTTTCATGGAACTGGAGTAGCTTAAAAACTGCTTCTTTCGCCGCAGAAACATTGCCACTTTGCATGAGAGTGTCGATGCGTGCAAAAGCCATCTCGGCCTTTTTTTGAACGACAAACTCCAAATCATCTAAATGGAGCCAGTGCTGTTTTCCTTCAGCATCGCAAAAACAAAGAGTCTTACCTAAGTCTGTAGTGCGGTTTAAATGCACAAAGAGCATCCCTGTTTCCTGAGGAAGCTGATCTAATGACAGTTTAAATGCACTGAATACTTTGCTACGCTGATGCTCCTTTTTTTTGAGTTTCGCTTTCTTAAGCGGAGCGATCAAAAAGGGAAGGGGAAAGCGCTCCATCCACTTGGGAAGAGCGAACGACTTTTGCTTGAAGAACTTGATGACATATTTGTCGTCCTCGCTTGAAAATGCATAGCATTGACCACCGCTGCCCAAATAATTGTAAGATTGCGACAGGGCTTCTGAGACCTGGGATCTTTCTTCCTCACTCAATTCTCTGCATGTCCACTTTTGCAAGCTTGGTAAAGGGGAGCAAATGGCACCAAGGCAGAACGGTTTACTTGACTTAGTTTCGGGTCGCAAAACGAGTCCGAATAAAATTGCAGTCGGTAAGAAAAGTGTAAGCAGAGCTTTTTTAATCATATCGGCTCGGGGATTTTTTGGATTTCGCTGAGCAGATGTTCAGAGAGGTCAGGATGATTCCTATCCAGCCATTTGCCGAGCTTATCCGTGATCCTCAAAATCTCCTCTCTATAAAAAGCAGATTTGACGCGTATATCTTGGCTAAACCTTCCAATATCGATCTGGATGGGGCGGCGTCCTAGAAAGCCGAAGTTAGTGGAGATATTAGGATCTTTGTCAAAAATTCCTTTTTGACAGCGCACACGCAACAAGCACACCAGGGCCGCAATAGCCTCTTTCGCAGCATCCATCCCTTCCTCATTTACCAAAGCGTCTAATGCAGGATAAACAAGTTTTGCACGCTTTTGGATCAAGAACTCCATTTCATCGGCATTCAAATCGTGAGCAACACCTCTCTTGTCATAAATTCTCAGGGACTGCTTCAAATGCGATGTTTTATTCAGATGCAAATACAGAAGACCCGTTTCTTCCTTCATTTCCTCAAGAGCGATCCTGTAGCTTCGAAAGTCTTTATGTAGTCCTTTTTGCTTGTCGATGATTTTTTTTATCTTGAAGGGTTGCAAAACCTGTGGAAAACAGACAGATTTCATCCAAGAGGGAATCGTTTTCCGATACATCCGAAAAAACTTGATGACAGTCTCTCCATCTGCCGAAGCAAAAACATAGGCTTGAGCGCCTTTATCGAGATAATAAAACGGCTGATTGAGAACTTTAGGAAGCTCAGGGAATTCGTTACAATTATAGCGCGGTTCCCACTCGGGATTAAAGGTGAGATCTGAGCGAATGCGGGCTAAAGAGAAACCTGCAGCTTTATGATAACAAAACTGCTTGAGGAGAAGTCCAATGCACATGGCTCCCACAATAAAAATGCAAATCTTCAAACGACGACTATCGACCATGGAACTATCCTACACTACTTTGCCATTTGTCTTAACGAAACCTCTAGGAAATCTCCGTGTGCGTATCTTTGATGGATTTCCTGACGTTGATTGAGGTATTTTTTTCTAAGCATCTGAGTCTCTTCAGAGCTAGAATCCGCTAAAAAATAGGGCAACTGAATAAACTTATAGCATTTTTTGTGGTTATGCTCACCAAACGCACTTTCTAGGGGATACTTTTTTGGGGATAGATTTAACGCAAAACGATAACCCTCTCGGTTTGGGTCGTCTCCCATTCTTATCCTGTTCTCATGGAACATCCATGCATTATTTCTGCCAAACCCAAGCAATATTCCGAACAGAGCTTCATGTTTCTGAAGCAGATTAAATACAGCAGTCCTTTTTTTTTGAAATGTGTTTAGCAAAGAAATAGGTGTTATTTTCTCTCCTAATATCGATTTGAAATTTTCCAAGTTTTTTTCTGCGATCTTCAAAAAATTGCGCTTGTTGATCAGACAGATTTCATAGCGATGATCATCTATTGGGTTGCACTCGAAAATGAAATTCTTTGAAGGGAACAGACTCCGGTATTTTTTCCAAGTTTTCCAGCCGTTTGAGATTTTTTGATTTTCTGAATAATAGTTCCATCTTTGTTTTGAACAGATGCTTGGCTCGCAGTCATTTAAACAGGCTGTGAACGCCATTGGCTTATCGCCAAACAAAACATATGCTCCCCCTTCCTCTAATATTAGAATGCGGAAAAAAGCTTCTAATATTCGCCGATCTTCGAGGGGAATCTTCTGAATTTTATAAGCAAATGCGGGCTCTTTTTGAAAATGTGCGGCAAGACAGGGAAGACAGGCAGCGATAATAATTAAACATGCATTGCGCTTCCATTTAGAGTGTGTCTTCGAAAAATTGGTATTTGCTTTTTGCGCCCCTTTCCCCATTTTCTACAATTATTCCTTTGGCCTAGTTATTCAACTATGTCCTGCGGAATAATTGCAGAAACTGCAAAAAGATGCATCAAAAATCAAATACCAGTTTTTCGAAGACACACTATTAGACATTTGACCTATGCCGGCTTATTGCAGTGAGGGCATATGTCGTAATACCATTTGATACATTTATCGCAATTGCGGCAGGGAAAAAATCCTTTTCTACAGCCCATCTCTTGTGGATCTAAATAGGTATACACACCTCCTTTGTCAGAAAAAAGAGCATCCGTTTTAACCCATTCGTCATCGATTTTTACAAAAATCTCTTCATCAGTCACTAAAACGTACTCAGACAAAATATAGGTCTTTTCATAGCTAAGCTGGGTTGCGCTATTAGCCTCTAAAAAGCAGGGGCTCATATTGAAAATCATACATGCAAATAAGGATTGTAAGAAACGCTTCATGCTCACCTTTGTTAAAAAGACCAATGTTAACCGAACGTATTAATTTTTTTTCAACAGAAATTTCTGATAGTCTCATTGTCTTGTATTCTGATGAGTTTCATCTCTTTGTGGACTAATTTTTTAAGATTAGGATATACGAAATTGATTCAAGAGCTGGTTTTTGTGACGTCATTTTATATCTAATCGGCCATTAAAACTTTTGAGTCATTTCAGGGTATTTTTTTCATGAAATTTTCCGGCTTGCAAAAGAACATCTCTTACACTGACTTCAATGAATAGAAGAACTATGAATTTTTTTTTGGTTAAACTAAGAAAAATTTCTGTTTTTGCGATTTATGCGCTGCCTATTCAGGTTTCGTGCGGAGAATGGCTTTACTGCAAAGAGTCTAGAATGGATCTAGAATATAATTTTGGTGAGTTTATCAGCATTGAGGATACCTATGCTGATGTCGAGCTATTTGTGCCAATTTTATACAGCGAAAAAGAAATAATATCCTTGAATGTAGGGTGGTATCAATTCGATAATCGAAAGTGTGCAGCTAATATCGGTTTGTGTGCCCGTAAATGTATAAATGAAGACAACATCGTAGGAATCAACGCTTATTATGATTATCTTAGAGAAAATTGCCACGCAAATTTCAATAGGATCGGCGTTGGGATTGAATGGTTTAATATATTTTCTGACATGAGAATCAATGCATACTTACCCACATGGAACAATCCTTATCCCTGTAAAAGATGTGTCTTTGATCAGATCGGGCAAGGCTTTTTTGCTGCTAAAACAATTTCTGTATCTGCATATCGAGGTTTTGATGCTGAGTTAGGAAAGGGTTTATGGAAAAACCACCATTTTAAACTGTATGGTGCAGCTGGCACCTATTACTTTAATGAAAAGTGCCTAAATAGTTTTTGGGGAGGTATGGCAAGAATCGAACTGAATTGGAAATCCCTATTTTTTCTGAAAGTGCGCGCAAGCTATGACCATGTGTACCATACGAATATTCAAGCTACTGTAGGAATTTCTATCCCTTTAGATTTCTCTTTTTCTAAATGGCATGAAAAAAATTGCTCCTTTAATTTAAGGCAACCCATACAACGCATTGGAATCATATTAACAGATCGATATTGCCATTGGACCTGGAATTGGGATGATGAAAGATATACCCAACGTGATTGAAAATTTGGATTTAAGAGCGAGCCAAAGCCCCGGGATTGGACGATCGAATCTAGCAACAATTTCTAATAGGGGCGACGATTCAATCGCGCCAATCGCGGGAGCTTTCGCTTCGGTCCTAAACCAAATTTTCAGTCACGTTGGGTATAACCAAATTTTCAATCACGTTGGGCATAAAGAAATATTCTGGATTTCAGTGAGCAAAGATTCAGAGAGAGTTGGATGATTGGCATCTAGCCACTGGCGGAAATTATCGGTGATTCGCATGATTTCTTCTTGATGAGCAGAAGCGGTTTTTTGTTCAGTTTGATGACAAAACCTGCCAATGTCGATCTGGATGGGAAGACGGCCTAGAAATCCAAAGTTCGTGTTGAGATCGGGATCTTTATCGAAAATTCCTTTTTCACAGCGCGTGAGAAGTAGCTTTACCAAGTTGCAAATCGCTTCTTTTGCAGCTTCTACCCCTTCTGTTTTTATGAGTGCGTCTACCGCTGGGAAAACGAGATTTGCCTTTTTTTGGACGAGAAACTCCATCTTATCCAGATCTAAATCGTAAGCAATCCCAATCTTATCATAAATGCGCAGAGACTTTTTTAAATGAGAGGTCTTGTTCAAATGCAGGTATAAGAGCCCTGTTTCTTCCTTCATTTCGTCGAAAGCAATTTTGTAACTCAGGAAATCTTTATTCAGTTCGTTTTGCTTAGAGATAATCTTTCTGACCTTGAAAGGTTGTAGCACCTGGGGGAAGGTGAGGGCTTTCATCCAAAGCGGAGGACTCATGTGGTATATGCGAAAAAATTTGATTACGCTCTTACCATCTGCCGATGCAAAAACGTACGATTGCGCTCCTTTTGCCAAGTAATAGAAAGGCTGATCGAGGATCTTCAATAGCTCAGAAGAGGATTGGTCTTCTTTGTTACGCGCTTCCCATTCAGAATGGAAAGCGAGGTTGGAAAGGATTTTGTAAAGGGCAAAGCCATCCGTTTTCTTATAGCAAAATTGCTTTGCCAAAACTCCACTTCCAATGACACAAAGAAGAAATATCCAATTTTTAAAAGTACGGCTTTTTATCATAGAGACAATCCTATCCGTGTAGAGCACGGATGTCAATCCTTCAGTTTTTGCACTGGATTAAAATTTTTAATCTTGCTACTTTGCTGCGGCAAAAAAAGCCTTAAGGAGGAATCCATGCAACCAGTGATTTCAGGTTTAAAAGCACTCTTGGCCCCAAGAAATACCCCATGCACGATCGTTCCTCATCAAAAAATTCTCTGTTCTAATTCGATACGAGCCAGAGACCAACTCACAGTTAGAGGATGTCTTTTGTATGAGGATGATCAATTGCCGGATTCTGGAAGAGTTCTCCAAGCATTTATGCGCGGATTGCTTGGAGATCGGTATAAAGGATCTACAGTCACGGATAAAAATGGCAATTTTAATATTCGATTCTCTAAGCCTCGCTTTTTTACTAATGACATCTTATTCAAAGTCATGGACGATATTCGCCCTTTTGCAAGAAAACATCCTTTTGGCGCCCAAAGTGTACCCGTGGATGAGATCCTTGTGAAAATTCCAAGGCACTTCCCCTATAACATTGTGGATATCGGAACTCAGAACCTTACTTTTGCCAATACATCTAAAGAGCTCAACGTTGTAGATAAACCTCTTCGATCCCATATGCCGAGTTTCGATTTTTTTCGACGTCTTAACAAGGCGGCTTTTCCTGAACTTCCAAAGGTTGTTTTCATCACACTGTTTAAAAACTGGCTGACAACAGAGCAAGTGCAAAGGATATGTGATGCATTTGGACCTACTTTTCCTAAACAGGATCTTACTACGGAAAATCTCATCGATGCTCTTCTCAATCAAATTTGTGCAGTGAATTATGAGGAGACAGCAATAGGGGCGGTGTGGGAAACCGCGTGGCCGCACTCGGAATTGAAGTTTCAGGGTTCCCTTGCAGATGTTCGAGTTGAGGGGCGCTTCGATGGCAATCGCAATCTGTGTGTTGAAAGCATTACTCTTCGATTTGGGAAGGACGAGCCCATTATTATTAAGCCCAAAGATGCGATGATTCCTTGGGCAGTTTACGTGGCTCGATCTCAGTTCGTACTCGCAGGAGAAATCCAGAAGCATCTCATGGTACACACTTTGGATGGGATTAAATCAGATTCTTTTTACAAATACATCAAGTCAGATAATCCTCTTTTTGACCTTCTTGATCCGATCATGGGAGAAACTCGGTGGATCAATTATTTGGCTTTCCATGGTGCCATTTCTGGTCCAGGAAGCCCGATTGGAGAGTCAGCATTAACAGATGAGTCTTTCTATGAAATTCTTCGAAAGAGCGTGGAAGAAAATGCGGATTATCGGAAAGGTCAGCCCAAACCTCCATTGAACGATCAACACCACTTCGCTATCGCAGGAAATCAGAACTATCAAGATCTGCTCAGTTTTTTTACTCGCTTTATCGAAGAAAATCGCAAAGGAATCCATGCGACCTGGTATCAAAACTTCCGTTGGTCGGAATCTATGCATAAACGATTAAATGCAATTACAAAATTCACGGAAGTCGAGGAAAACCCAACTGTAAAAGATGAGCAAGAACTTGCTAAAGCCCTCGTTGTAGCCGTTTTCATGCAAACATTTTTCCACTACGCGATTCATTCAAGACAAACGCTTTTGACCGATGTGCGGGGGGCCTCGCTCGGTATCCGCGATCGCGCCTTAGATGCGAAAGGAAACTTCAATCCTTATGGCAATACGACTCCTGCCAGCGCGGTTTTGGGGATAATCATCGCGCGTATTTTGCTCAGCTTTGAAGCAGAATCCTTTTCCGACAACCCCCGAATCCATCCAGAATTGCGTCGAATCTTTAATGCGAGCATCGACGCCGGCAAATATCCAGGCTACCCAGATGCTAAGAAGACGCACTCAACGTTAAAGATTTGAATATGCTGTTGACGCTTGAAAGCGGAGAACCTGCCGCTTTCAGCGTTGGCAAATTCCCCAGCTTTCAAGCGTCAGCAGTATAAACCGAAGACTTACTAATTTAAGATGCGATAAATTTGACCTGTTTGTAGGCCCTCGACACTTTTGCTATTGGATTTAAGACCGAGCCCAAGCCCCGGGATTGGACGATCGAATCTATACCCAACGTGACTGAAAATTTGGATTTAAGACCGAGCCAAAG
>JAJPIB010000056.1 GCA_021324995.1 Chlamydiia bacterium
GCCTCGCTTTTATTGGAGAGTTTTAACTACTCCGTTTTTAGGAGCAACCGCTTTTCATCTCGCCTAAGGGGCCTTAAGCGAAAGCGCGATTACAGTATGTATAATGCAAAGTCGAGGCAATTAATTTTCACCCCAAGGGCCGGACCATTTAAGATAGGTGTTAATATAATCTTCTGGAAAACCATTTTCTCTAGCCCCTTCGATTACCCTTTCAACATACACAGGACGTGGAAAATACGTTTTAGAAATATATTCAGCGGTAGCTATGTAAACTTCCGCCCATTTAAAATTTCTCGGATCTTTAATACTTACCACTTTAAGTTGAGATCTTGTATAAGCAACGGGAGCATGCTCCTCCTTATCTAAAATAGAAAAATCTTCTTCTTTAAGTTTCCAAACAACACCGTAAACAGTTTTTCCTATTTTGGGTTGGATATTACCTCCTGTAGCGTTTTTATACCCAACGTGACTGAAAATTTGGTTTAGGACCGAAGCGAAAGCTCCCGCGATTGGCACGATCGAATCGTCGCCACTATTAGAAATAGGGGCTAGATTCAATCGTCCAATCCCGACGCTTTGGCTCGGTCTTAAATCCAAATTTTTAATCACGTTGAGTCTACCGACAGGCGCTCGACTATACGAGAATTCATAACCATCGAGTTTATAAACGCCAAGTTTTTCTGGACAATATCCTAGACTCTTGCGAACAAACTTGCTATTTGTATAAAGGCCGTAGGAGAAAAAATAATATTCTTTTTCAGCTGAATGATTCCCTTTTTCAGCAAACAACACCCCACTGTTAAACGAATGAATGAAAACAAACACAATCAGTTTTAGTAAAAGATTCTTCATAAACTGAAGATATCAATTTTAACAATTTAAAGCGATATACCCAACGTGACTGAAGATTTTGTTTAGGACCGAAGCGAAAGTTCCCGCGCTAGTTTCCCAGAAAAAGGGCTAGATTCGATCGTCCCGAGCTTTAGTCTTAAATCCAATTTTCAGCCACGTTAGATATAAGGTTCTTTACGAAAATTTTTATCTTTGTCATGATTGCTATCATGATACTTTTTTCATTATGCTTTTTAGTCTTCATCAATGCAATGAGTATTGGATTGGTTTTTCCAATCTTTGCAGTATTGTTTTTTGATCCTACCGCAACGCTGTTTGAACCAGGTACTAGCGCTTCTGTTAAAACATTTGCTTTTTCCACAATCTTAGCTTTACCAAATATCTGCATGGTTTTTGGTGCTCCATTTCTTGGACGCGCATCAGATCATGTAGGTCGCAAACTGGTTTTATTAGTAGGCTTAACAGGGGTAGCCTTTAGTTTTCTTTTATCCACATTCGCTATCTTTTGGGGAAGTTTATTTCTTTTATTTATTAGTCGCGCCCTTGCGGGTTTTATGGATGGATCAGAAGCAATTGCTCAAGCAGCTATTGCGGATTTAAGCGTTGGCAAAGAAAAAGCACGTCACATGGCTTTTGCCACATTTGCAGGAACTATTGGATTTATTATAGGTCCTGTATTAGGGGGGTTCTTAGCAGAACCTAGTTTTACTGGTCGCTTCCACTATGAAATTCCTTTTATGATATCTTTTCTCTTAACCCTTGTTAACGGCATCACCTTATATTTGTATTTTCCAAAGCAACCCCCAACCCATGAATATCCTAAAAAGATCGGATACTTAGCCATCTTGAGTAAAGGATTTTCCATTGCGTTTGACCGAAGAATTAGAGTTTATTCATGGCTAATCTTTGTCTTACAATGGGCCTTGGCTACTTTTTACCAGATTTCAACTTTATTCTTAGTCGACAGATTTCGCTATTCATCAGGAGATCTAGGTTTATTCACTACATTTGTCGGAATGAGTTTCAGTGGTGGAATCTTTTTTGTTATTCATGCCTTGCTTAACCGATTCCAACATGTAAACATATTAAAAGCAGGAATTGGTTTTATAATTCTCTCCTTACTTATAGCCTTATCATTAAACACTTCTGAATTGTTTCCCTGGATTTCAGTGATCCCCTTAATGCTTGGCATAGCTATGATGTATAATGTACTTCTAGCTTTTATATCCAATGCGGTCACTAATCGAGAACAGGGCGACGCCATGGGAAGCAGCACTTCACTTAAAGCGATTGGTTGGCTTAGTTCAAGTTTGATAGTGGGTTGGCTTTATCCTCACCTTCTTGCTCTTCTAGGGCTTATGCTCATTGTTAGTTTATTAGGTTTAATTAGTTCTACTTTGATTAAAACCAAAGATTGAGCCCGTTCTTAACTTGGGCTATACCCAACGTGGCTGATAGGGCACGTTCAATCGCGGGAGCTTGCTTTCGCTTTGGTCTTAAATCCAAATTTTCAATCACGTTGGGTATAAGTCTCTATGAAAGAAACTCAAAACTCAGGTTAATAATTGACAAGTTAAAAAACCAATTTCTATCATGCATGCATGATTCTTCGAAAGGCATTGTCTCTATACCCAACGCGACTGAAAATTTGGTTTAGGACCGAAGCGAAAGCTCCCGCGATTGGTGCGATCGAATCGTCGCCACTATTAGAAATAGGGGCTAGATTCGATCGTCCAATCCCGGGGCTTTGGCTCGGTCTTAAATCCAAATTTTCAATCGCGTTGAGCATAGCTATTTTTATTTCATTTCTATTTCGGCCTCTTTGCGGAACATCCATTGCAGAACAATTTGAACGAGCAGGTTATTTAGAAATTTCCGATAAGCATGGAACTGCAATGTTTGATTCGCTTTATGCCTATTTTGATGTGTTCACTGAATTCCTTCAAAAAAACCCCAGTTGGGCACAAAAATTATATAGCGCAAAAGAGCGTTTTGTTCGCTCAAAAGATAGAAATTACTACTCTACCGATTTTTTTGGCCTTTACGACGAGTCTAAAAGAGAGGGAAGAAGCCAGGTCTGCTTCTATTACTCGAATCATTTCCATGAATTTATTTGTTCTCGCTATCCAGAATTCAGTGAAGTTCCTGAAATTGTCCATTTTTTCGAAGCGTGTCTAAAGACGCAGAAACCGTATGGAAGTCTATTCAGTGCAGCGGCCTCTGAACTAGGTTTGGAAACCATTTTCTCATCTGAATACAAACAACCTCCTATCCTTCTTAAGATCGTCAAATATCTACCCTCATATATCCCAGGAAGGCCTCATTATGATGGCACGGCGTTTTCCCTTTTTCTCCATAGCACGGATAATCAATCGCTTCTACTTTCCCCCTATAAATCCTCATTGACTATCGATGATTTTTCTTCACCTCCAAGAGAGTTTTCCAACTCTGTTTTGCTCATACCGGGAGCGTTCCTCACAGAATTTTTCATCTATCCAACCCCTCACATCGTTGCACAAAGTAGTAAAATTCGCTATGCCACAATTGCATTTGCCATGCGACCTTATTTTGTTCCTCCAAAAATTGAACATTCCCCTCTTCCAAGTTTTATCCGAAACTGATTCAAGAATCGGCTTTTGGCAAAGCATGTGCTAGAATTTTGATAGGCGCAGCCAAAACAGATTTTTGAATCATTTTAGGTATAAATATTGAACAATTCTTTTTTACATCATAGGATACACCCAACGCGATTGCAAATGTGGTTTAGGACCGAAGCCAAAGCCCCGGGATTGGACGATCGAATCTAACCTCTATTTCTAATAATGACGACGATTCGATCGGGCCACATTTGCAATCGCGTTGGGTGTAACAAAAAATAATTATTGGATTCCTAATGTTCAAACGTTGGATATTTCTTTTCGGCTCAAATTCCGTATTCGCCTTAACAACACTCAATGTCACACTGAGCTCAGACAACGATCCAGGAGGCTTCGGAGATGCCGGCGATTTAAGATATTGCTTAAATTCAATGAATCAAGATTTAAACAACACACCCGATGATTATGCGATTGTTTTTGCCTTTCCGATGACGATTCAGCTCAATGGAATTCTGCCCATCATTAATAATTCTTCAAATCCTGTGAATATCACGATCGGTAACCCGGGCAGTATTCCTACAGTCACCATTGACGGCTCTGGTACCTACAGCGGCTTTTTTATTCCCAACGGAATTGTGACTGTCCAAAATATGATTTTTCAAAATCTTATTGCAAAAGGCGGTAATGGCGGTGATGGGATTTCCGGCGGCGGCGGTGGAATGGGAGCCGGAGGAGCTATTTACGCTCCTCAATTCTTTTTAAATGGCTCGGACCCATCAATCACGGTGATGAATGTGTTGATTAACAGCTGCTCTGCTGTAGGGGGAAATGGGGGAAATTATTTAGGCGTCTCTTCTACGGGCGATGAAGGAGGCGGCGGTGGCGGCGGTTTTAGTGGAAATGGAGGTTCTATTACGGCGAACGGAAGCACAGGTGGCGCTGGCGGCGGAGGCTTTGGTGGAGATGGAGGTAATGTCACTCTTTCGTCAACCGACCCTCTTGGAGGGGGCGGTGGTGGAGGAGGCGGATTGGGGTCTCGCGCTACATTCGGCTTACTCACCAATCTTGGCAATGGAGGTGATGATCAAAATGCCGGACAGGATGGAAATGGATATGGTTTGACACTACCTGCAGGTTCTGGAGCAGGAGGTAACCTTGGTGGAGGTTTTGCGGGCGGAGGTGGAGGTGGGGGAGGAGTAACCTCTGGAGGAGGTGGAGGTGGTGGAAACTCCGGATCGAGTGGAATACAACCTCTAGGCTCAACCCCACCCGGGGGAAGCGCTGTAGCTTCCGGGGGTAATGGTATGGATGGCGCAGGCGGCGGTGGTGGCGGAGTCGTAACCACGAGTTTTACAAATGGAGTAGACGGACAAGCTGGCAGTGGCGGCTATGGCGGCGGTGGTGGTGGGGGCTCTGGCACTGGGGCCTACGATACAGCTTACACTGTATTGGGTGGATCGGGAGGATTTGGCGGAGGCGGCGGCGGAGGAGGAGCTAACCAATCCGGAGCCACGCCCGCAGATGGTGGTAATTCACTTGGCGGAGGTGGTGGGGGCGGAGGTGGACCTTCTAATGGTCAAAGCGCTTTAGGAGGGTCTGATCAAGGAAATCTCGGTGGGGGCACTGGAGGAATAGGCGCCAATACTTTCGGCTCGGGTTTCGGGGGTGGCGGCGGAGGAGGAGGGAGCGGCCTTGGAGGCGCTATTTTTGTGGATAGCAATTTGAATTTCACTCTACAAGCGCTACCAGGAATCCCAACGACTTTCAATACATCAAATAATACGACACAAGCAGGAATTCATGGAACAGGTGGGCCAGGTGGCACAGATGGCTTCGATGGATCCGCATGGGGAAATAGTATCTTTTTGCGTTCGGGCTCTTCCCTCACATTCAATGCGCAAGATGCGGATGATCTTTTAATACTCGGTGATCAAGTTGCATTTACAGATGATACGATTTTCGGAACGGGAGGAACCAGCGTATTTGTCACAGGAAATGGGACTGTGGTCTACAATGGAACAACCGATTATCAAGGTACTATCACGATCAACAATGCTAATTTTAAGGTGAACGGACTGATCGATCAAGCATCGATTTCGGTTTGCAGAAATATTAGCATGAGCACGCAAAGAGGGACATTGAGCGGAATCGGGACTTTAACTGGAAATGTCTTTGTCAATTCGGGAGTGATTTCGCCGGACATGGGAGGGACACTCACTCTTGGCAGCCTGTTCCTCAATTCAGCAGATCCAGGAAGCGGTGCTCTTGGAAGCCTTGTCCATATCGGAATCGGTTCCGGTGGCACCTCTTTAGTCTCCGTTTCTGGGCCGGCGACACTTGCAGGTATCCTAGAAATCGACTTAGATCCCAACACTGCACCCGGTGAATACACCCTTCTCACCTCATCGGGAATTACAGGGACTTTTGATTCCGTCGCGTTTACTGGAACTCTTCCCAATTATTCGCTCTCTTATCTACCTATCGGGAGCCCTACTTTTGTGCAGTTTGATTTTTTTGGTTTCATTCCGCCTCCTCCCCCTCCTAACCCCACTTTGTCTACACAAGGTCTTCGAGGTAACAATTTACGCGTTGCCAATTACCTCAATCGCTTAATTCCAGATGCTGATTTATTGGGACTCACCGATCAATTTGAGCTTTTAAACGACCTTTCACCTTCCGAATACCAAAAAGCGCTCAAAGCGATTAGTCCATCGAGAAACTCCATTTCCACATTTGCTGCGCAAAACCTTATGTTCATGTTTTCCGAATCACTCAATTCGCATTTTACCAAAAGGCGCCTTGCTCGTAATCACAACAAAAAACGCTATGCAAAAGAAACAGCCTTCGTTGCGGATTGCGCATTTTTAGCGGATAATCAGCCTTCTCCTCGTCAAACCATTTATGCCCCGCCTAAAAACACAAACTCTCAAATTTGGGCAATGGGTTTTGGACAGTTCAGCAGCCAAAGTTCCCAAGATCAAACCCCCGGCTTTAACTTTAATAGCGGCGGCTTTTTTACAGCCTATGATTACGGCAATACCGACCAAGGATGTATCGGCGCACTTGCGGGATATGCGCATGCATCGGTTCATGAATATCGGTCTATGGGAAATAGTCACCTCGATGCAGGTTATCTAAGCGTCTATGGAACGAGATACTTTTCCAACTTCTTCATCGACGCGGCCATTTGGGGACAATACATGAACGTCAAACAAAAGCGTACCATCTCCTTTCCCGGATTCAGAAAAACTTCAAAAAGTGCCTTCAACGCAGAACAACTGGATCTTCATTTTGGAACTGGCTACGATTTCAATATCAATTCCCTAACTATCGAACCCTTCGGCTTACTCGATTGGGTCCATGAATGGGACCCAAGCTATTCAGAAAAAGGAGCAGCTCCCTACAATATGAAGATCTCTTCTAGAACTTCATGGATGCTGCGCTTTGAAACAGGGCTCAATGGATTTAAAACGTCAACTTACAATTGGGGAATTTTTATCGCACAAGCAAAGCTAAGCTATGTCTATAAAAAGCCTCATCACGTAGGACATCTCAACACTGCGATTGTAAGTGCCCCAGGATCATTGGTTGTGGAGGCCTTTACTGCTGAGCAAAGCCTCGTTTCTCCCGGCGTAGAGCTTTTTTGGCAAACAAACTGGAACGGTTACGGATCCATCAGCTATGATGGAGAATTTGGGAGCGGTTACAGTTCCAACCAATTCTACGGGAAAATCGGGTACTCTTTTTAATCGCATTATATACTGGTGACACTTGAAAGCTGGAGAATTTTGCAAGGAAGCGGCGCAAATTTTTGTGTCTGGAGCGAGTGGCCATTGCCGAGGAGGCAAGGCACGAGTGAAGATCAAAAATTGGCTGCCAAGCTGACGAAGCAAAAACTCCAGGTTTCCAGTGGAAGCAGTATATACTGGTGACGTTTCAATGGCCGATTTAGGTATACAAACTTGAAGCTTGTTGCAGTAGAAAAATATCTGCCAGTACCTTTGGAACAGAGTATGCTTCTGCAATTTCTCCCGTATACATATACAACCCATTGGACCGTTTTGTCTTTCTTACTTCACTCACACATGTCTTCATCCCCGCAACACTTTCGCTGATGCTTAATCTTGCTGAAGGTCCCCCCATATCCGTTCTCACCCAACCAGGACAAATGGTTACGGCACAGGGAGTTTTAATGAGCTTCTCTGAATCTCCTCCATTTTTTAAATGCCATTCGTTCATCAAATTAATAGACCAATTCCAAATAAGAGCATGCGTTGCAGCTTTGGATATCCGATAGACATGAGATCCCCCACTTCCATTATCCGCTGTTCTTCCTACTAAACTGCCCGTACAAATAGCACAAGAATTTGCATTATTAAGCAGTAAGGGGAAAAATAGTCTCATAATTCGATCTATGGCCACAGTGTTAACTGATAGAGCCGTCATGAGCTCCTGTGTCGTATGTTCATGCGGTTTAGTTCCTGGAACAGAATATCCCTTAACTCCCGCATTCAGCACTAAGATGTCCACTTTTTCTACTGTTTGGGCAAATTCAGAAACAGCTTCTTCGTCAACAATGTCCAGTTTGTAAAGCTTAAGGCGATCTGGATACTTCTCTTTAAGACCATTTAGACTTACATGGTTAGAGCTATCAAGAAGAGTTTCTACACACAAACGAGTCTCATCCCTATAAGTTGCAATCACCGCATACCCATCCTGTAAATAGGCGTTAACAAACCCTATCCCAATACCTCGATTCCCTCCAATAACAATCACTGTTCCCATATAACCCTCTTTGATTTTTTGTAAAATTATCCCAGGAAGATTATAAGTTGCTCCAATAAAGGCCAATAGATTCCTTTAAACTCGACGTTCATGAAAATGCTCCAAACCCATCGTAAGATTAGACTTCTTGCATAACCTGCTTTTCTTGAAAAAATCGCCCTTTTTCCGAATTTCCTTTTCCACCCAGCCAAGACATACTTGAATATGTAGGCGAGCTGCAGGGAGAAGGAAATTCGGAAAAAGGGCGATTTTTTCTGAAAATGAGGTTATGCAACAAGTTATTGAAATCATCTACGACGATGCGCACATCTTTCCTACAGTCGTCGCGAAGAAATCCATTAAAAATAGATGTGTAGTGAAAAAGGGCCGGGTTTTTACCCGGCCAACTTGGATGAGTATCGACTTTAGAAGAGGAAATCCAGGCCTAAAGTCACTGCATTGTTAGCTATTGGTCCTAAATGCACTGTCCATGGACTTGTAGGAACATGCGTTGCATAACGCGCGGCGCCAAAAAAGAAATTAGATGAGGTCAGGTAAATGAATCGATACTCTGCGCTCACTCGGTAATGCTTACAAAAGCGATAACGAAGGCCTGCTTTTGCTTGTGTTGCAAAAAGACTGGTGTAGTCGCTCGAGCCGGAATTGAAGTGGTTAACACCCGCTTCTGGAGGTGCGACTTGTGCAGATCTGGCATGTTCAATAGAGACAAATCCAACTCCCACACCAACTCCCACATAAGGGGAAACGTAATCATTGTTAAATTCTAAAATTCCATTAGCCAAAAGCGTTCCGATCTTCGTTGGGAAGGTATCTCTGAAGTTATGAGCATCAAGTCTTGGTGTATTATTTGAAAGTCTTGCTCTTTTGAATGTATTTGCAAAATAAGCGCCTTCAATTTCAAAAGCAGGTGCCAGACGGAAACCGTTACAAATTTTAACCATCCACTCATAGCCGATATGAGCTCCCCCAAAGCCTTTTGTTCTACCCCACGCTTTTCCTTTCGCTTCAACGTCAAGTGGACCACCCGCAGCATCGCTATAAAAAGCGGTTCCTCTCTGGGTCACTGAAACGTTGTAGGGGAAAATCCAACCGCCAAATCCTCCAAAGTAAATCCCAATCATCTCAGACTTCGAAGCATCGGGCTGTTGCTGTTCGGCTTTTGTCGAATGTTCGGCTACTAAAGTTGAGCATGTTAAAGCGCATGCTGCAATCAGAGAGCCTGGAATCCATCTGCTCATGAGTAATCCTCCACAATTAGAGCTATAGTACTGTGTCACCTGGAGTAAGGTTTAAGAAGGCTCTTCAGGGCTTAGATTTTGAACACCAGCTCAAACCTAAATTCTGAGGCGAGGCGATACTAAAACCCCTTGCATCCGGTTAACCTCGATGTAACATATAGAAAAAATTTTCTAAAGAAAATTCAATTTTACTTAAAAAAATTGGGCAAAATCTGAATAACTTATGCATATTTGTTACTGAGTTTTCCTAAAGCTAAAGCCGAAAGGAAAAGTCCAAGATCCCTTAATGCAATATCAAAGTATTGCCTTGTTAAAAGTAAATTAATGATAATACCTAAGAGCCATAATGCCACAATATATGAAAATAGTTTTGGCTTAAAAACAACTCCAAGCCCGGCAATGATTTCAATAATCCCTACAATCGTCATAAAACCGCGATCATGGGCATTGACGATTCTTAACACAAAGGGAGAAATGTATTGTGACCAATTTGTAAGCAAATAAAAAAACTTATCCAATCCCGCAAGAATTGGAGCAACGATGAAAGTAATCCGCAGCAAACAAAATGCCTGATAACCTGAATCTCTTGAAAATTTCGACATGGACATTAACTCCTTAAAGAAATTGATTCTTTTATTACTTTTCCCAATAAACCTCTTTTAAATATTTAAATAAAATACGACAACAAAAAAATATTCAAACCTATACCCAACGTGATTGAAAATTTGGGTATACAAAGCGTATGATCTGAAACATTTCTGAATGTGTACTATTTTTAATTTTTTATTATAAATAATTAAATAATTTAAATTTATTAAGCAATAATAACAAATTGTTAGCATTGACCTCTTCACATTTAATATAATATAATTATTAAAATATAAATTCTGAGGAACTATGTCTTTTACCTTTTCAAGAAGATTTTCTATCGCTGTTTTACTCACTTTCATCGCTTTTATTGCATGGAATTTTACATCAAAAACAATCACAAGAGCGGCTGTTGATGTGGGCTCTGGAAGTATCAAGTTGACGATTGCTAAAGTGAATCCACAAAGCAACAAAATCCATCACATTCTTTATTCCGAAGAGCATCCTGTTCCTTTCAAGCGAGATATTCAAGTTGGTGGACAGTCACTCTTAAGTGAAAAGATCCAGAAAGTGGCCTTTGAAACACTCGGTAATCTTCAAAAAGAACTTTCCACGCTCCGCCCCGTAGAATGGAAAGGGATTGCAACCGCCGCTTCCCGTCAAGCGACCAATGCTCCCGACATGTTCAAAAAAATCCATGAAGAGCTTGGTATCGACATCGCAATTATCTCCCAGAGCGAAGAAGGGCGCCTTGGATTCACAACAGCAGCCGCTGTCAGTAACGCTTCCCCGGAAAAACTCATCGCTGTTGACTCAGGTTCAGGTAGTTTCCAAGTGACAACGCTGATCGATGGAAAACTGGAAGTGATCGAAGGAGAGCTTGGCTATATTCCTAGCTTAGAAATTCTCATGGATATTCGTGGACAAAAGCTCGACCTACAAACGCCTCCTGCTACAGTCACTTTGCAAGAAGCTGAGCTCTTAGTGGAAAAAATGCGCAGTAAAATGCCCGAAGTTCCCGTAAGTTTCGTACAACGCATCAAGGATCCTTGCAATGCAATTGTGGGAATCGGTAATGAAAACTTCATCTTCGCCATGGGAGCAGCCGGCGTAGGCAAGAGTACTTTTACGAAAGAAGAGCTTTGGGATGCCGTTGTTCGCCTTGCCGGTAAACCGGCGAGTGAACTTCCTCAGTTTGCAAAGCCAGACACGGCTGTTTTGGGAATGGTATTACTCTACAGCATTATGGATTGCATGGGACTCGACCAGCTTACTTCTCATTACTCCAATGGCAGTTGCGAAGGACTTTTGGTCGACCATGGCTATTGGTCTTTATCCCCCTCTGCGATCAGCTAATGCTTTCAAGTTGTAAAGTCGGGTCGAAAGACCTGACTTTTCTAAGGCAGCAGATTTCCTCGTTTCTACCAGTTTATTAACCCAACTCGTCCCTATCCTCCCTTATCCGCGTGCTGCGACAGGGCGATCTCTCCTGCGCTTTGTTCCTTCCCCAGGTCTAAAGACCTGCTGTTCGTCGCAAATCTTGCATATCACCTATCTCGCGACGCGTCTAAGGGAAGGTAGGGAACAAGTTGGGTTATTATTGAGAAGTAAAGGCAGTCACTATATCAAAGTTTAGGTGAAATCGGCTTCGTCTCGTT
This sequence comes from Chlamydiia bacterium, assembly GCA_021324995.1. Taxonomy (GTDB): domain Bacteria; phylum Chlamydiota; class Chlamydiia; order Chlamydiales; family Rhabdochlamydiaceae; genus CAJCIW01. The sequence goes on from JAJPIB010000056.1 coordinate 11,719, forward strand.
CAAATTGTGCGACTTTGTCATCTCCTTATCTTTGAATTCCCTTTTTGATAACAGAATTTCGAGTTCGGATTGAAAAAAAGGGTTTGGAAATTTTTGCTCGATTTCTAGAAGCTGGCAAACGATCTCATCATTAATTTCTTCGGAAAATTGTCTTAAATAGAGAAGACCGATATAAATTCTTCCCCAATGTTTTTCATTGTTAACCCATTCTAGAGGATCGAAAAGACTGAACATGCCTACAGCCCTTAACGAAGGAAGCAATTCTATTACAGCATTCTTAATATCGTGGATTTGATTTTCATTTCCTTCTTCAAGAAATAACCGATCAAGCAATGCGATATTGCTTAACGTGGCAGCAACCGTCCCTTTACGAGCTCGGCCTTGAAAACCTGTAAATGGGTTGACGGCATTTGTATGGTCTTCGCCGTCAGACAGAATATCTTCGGGTGTAAATTTTTTTATCATTGATACTCCCTTAAAAAAAGATAGCAGATTTGGCAAAAAGAATGGGACAGAAAATATTCTCTTCTGTCCCCTTTTCAATTAGGAAGCCTTTTTGTATTTTGATTTCTTATCCTTTCTCTCCGAGGATTCATTTTCTATATCACTGCCTTGCTGCCAATTGGCTTCATTTTCTTCCGTTTTTTCTTCTTCTCCCCTATTTGTAAGCTCGTCACTCATTTGTTCAGTAGAAGAATTTGGATTATATTCCTGAGAAGGCCTCATAGAGGTTTCATCATAATCTCTATTTTCTCTGCGGCCGTAGCGGAAATCATCATTTGATTGATCTTGATTGCTCCATCTACCCATTCCCGATTCTTCTTCGCCAAAGTTTCTTTCGTTTCGACGAGATCCCCGCGAACACTCTTCACCATTTTGGGACCCTGAATATTCTTTAGAGCCCACATCTCCTTCGTATTCATTACTTCGAGATCTGTATTCTTTGGAACCTGCGTATTCATTACCACGCGAAGAATAACCTCTTCCTTCGCTCTGATTTTCACGGGAACCATATCCCCGCCCTCCATATTCATTGCCATAAGTACCATAGCCTCTCGAACCTTCATAATCTTGGCCACGCGAACTATAGTTTCTGCCCTCATAAGTACTGTAGCCCATTGAACCTTCGTAATGATGACCGCGCGAGCCATAGCCTCTGTCTTCATATAACTGATAAAAATCCTTCATAAAATCTCCTAAGGGTTAATAGTAAGCCGATTATCTACTCTCCGAACCCCAGTGATGGATCTTGCCTTACGCTCAATTGCAGCAGACTCTTCTCTAGAAGGTACACTCCCTGTCAGCGTTACCACACCATTGTTTGTCTCTACACTGACTGTACGACCGCTGGTGGAAAGGGAGTTATCTTCCATGATTGCAGTCTTCACTCGGGATGTGATTTGCCAATCCGGATCTTGGTTATTGCCTTGTGAGTCGTTGTAATTTGTGGCAGTGTTTGAACGGTATGTACCATTATTATTGCCATTGCATGACATTAAGAAAGCACACATAGAAATGATTAAAAGGGTTGTTTTCACGAGTTTCTCCATTTGATAGGTTATGCGCTCTTTTGAGCGCTTCTCTCTCTTTTAAAATCACAGATTATTTAAAATCAAACAAATCAAATGAAATCAATTGATTCAATAATGAAAGTCGCATTAAAAAGAAACTAAAGCACTATATACATCAGCGCGATTAGAGAACCCAACGTGATTGAAAATTTGGATTTAAGACCGAGCCAAATTTTCAGTCACGTGGGGTATAAAACTACTTAGAAGAATTGCGTTCAGATTTTTGATCTCTTTCTGAGCGAAGTGAATAGTAAGAGAAGATTCCCCTGCGAAGCACAAATGTGATCAGCATTCTTTTTCTCATTTTATGGCTTTTCCATATGAATCTAAATTGACCTTCAATCTCCTTAGACGGGGAAAGAGAACAATAGTTATTTGGCTGAATTTCAGTCAAAAGTTCAAGCAACAAAGGCCAGACCTCTGCTACATCATCCAGTTTTAAACCGGCAAACTCTTCGGTAATTCTTTCAGAATCTAAACGAAAAAGACATCGACTGTTAGAAATTGCACTCTTTGCTTGCGACAAAATTGCATCCAAATTTATTTCAGTCAGCATCCTCTAACCCAAGAGAGACAAAATTAAGCATAGGTAACATTGCCCTAAGTCCCATATTTCAGTCTATCTTTTTAAGAAATTAACAATAAAAAAGCCAGATTAAATCTGGCTTTTGTGGAGGAATTTAGGGGGTTCTTATTCTTTCTGTGCAAGGATGTAATGACAGGTTGTGACAAGGCCTTTGCGATCGGCTTCAACAAAGGCTTCTCCATCTTTCGTCAAGCGATTGAACAGCTCTTGGAAATGTCGAGGAAGAATTTTGCATGAGACTAAACCACCGATAAGACGTGAAAGCCATTTGTACAACCGATCCGCATTTTCGATGAGAGGAGCCTGAAGATCGTTAACGCTTGCATTTTTGTTGATGAGAATCTTAAACCCAGCTTTCTCCATTGAGCGCGTGAATTCTTCGATAGAGGGAGTTCCAATGGCACCGATTAAGGGCTTGATGCGGCGCATTAGGTCGGCATGTTCGGGATTATCCGGATTGTATTTATCAAGGCGGAACCAATCGAGGCTTGCAAACTTCGCACCTGGTTTCAACATGCGGTAAATGTCCGCAAAAAGAGCATCTAAATTTTTTGCCAAGCTAAATGCTTGAACCTGATAGATCCCATCCATCGAGGCATCGGCAAAAGGGAAAGGGTGGTCGTTTAGATCGCCTTGTTTGAATTTGCACTGAGATGTCAGATTCTTTCTTTCTACAAATTTTCTGGCGCATTCGATTTGATTTTGATCGATATTTAGACCGGTGACATGCGCTCCTGTAAAAGTAGCGACATGACTTGCGATGCGTCCTCTACCGCAGCCAATATCTAGAACATTGTCACCCTTTTTGAGGCTAAGATCCGTAGCCATTTTCTCTTCAAAGAGATTCTGATTGGCTATAATTCCCTTGGAAAGATCCATAATGGGGGGAATATACATCTTTTCTACTTGTCCAATGGCGCACAAGTGATTAAGAACGCTGTAATAATCGACGAGCTTTCTTTTCACTTCGTTGTAATAATCAGGCCCCATGTCCTTGATCATCTGCTCTTCATTCGACCAATCGTGATCGTAAATATTGTAAGAGTCTAAAAATGCATCCACTTTCTCGCGAGGCAAGGTATATATTGTCTTAAACGATTTGAGGATAGTGGACAATCTGTATGAAAAAAATTGTAGCTTAGTTTTAATGGCAAGTTGAGTCATCTCTTCTCCTATGGATCAAACATATTTCTTTATCTTTTAGTGACTCAGAAGATTTTAATCAATGGAGATCAATTCGTTTAGAGGGAGTCTACTCTTCTTTCTTATTAATAAATTCCTTCCATGAAAGTGGAGAATGATGAGAATGAGAGGGAACAATTGCGAGCATCAATAATATGAGTCCGATCGCGACAGAATTCGCTTGCGCAGGTGGCGCAATTTCGGGGAAAGAGGTATACCCTTGACCCCAAAGCCATAAAGCGACGCCAAGGGTCATGAGATGGATTTTCCGCAAAGGATGCCAAAAAGACAAAAGTGCAAAGAGCGCGACTAAAGAAGCACAGATGAAATCATTGACCCACAGAAAGGTATCCTCTGAGCGATAACGGAAAATAAAAGGACTCAACGCAAGCCAGCAGGCAAGCATAAATTCAACGACGCGTGCCCACATCTTTTTTTATCCTTCTTTTCTCGATAAGGCTTTCACCCGCTTCATAGGCTGCTTCTGAGGCTTTTCCCCAGAAAGTATCCCAAAGAAGGCGCTTATCTTTCTTTTTTTTCCACACGGCGATTAAATAAAGAATACAAGTCCGGATCTCGTCATAAGCAAGAAAAACTAAAGTAATGGAAACCGCAGCTGTGATTAGGCACGGAAAGCACCAAGCTCCGACTACAGATCCTTGCATAAAAACGAGAATCGCACTGACAAGGCCTAAAGGGATGACATCAATACCAAATAAAATCACTAGCCACGGGCGATCTTGCCACCTTCGCGTGGATCCCGCCAAAGCGAAAATCACATCTCCCAAATAGGCTACCGCTCCCATAATCGAATCAGGAACCCGGAACCATTTTCGCAGGGTATGGGAAACATCGGAATCAAGGACATACTCGGTCTGAGCGCCAAAAATCGGATCCCAGACATGGTCAATCAGGCGCAATTGATAAAGACCCATATACACAGCGACTAATACAGCGACTCCAGCGACACAGCAAATACAAATGCGCTGACTCCATCGCGAAGGATTGTATTTCCAAGGCTTGGAGATAGCTTTTAAAGTTTTGCTCATATCCCTTCAAATAACACCCCCTTCTTTTTTTTTGAATCTCAATTTATGAAAAAAACACTCTTGTGAAGATTGTTTGGAATCTGGTAAGCAGGATTTTTTTAGCCAACGAGAATTAATGAATCAGCTGACTACAACCATCGAATGCTTAGACAGATCCCGCGTCGTGGAACTCGTCCGCAAATGGGGCGAGGTAAATACAGACGGTATTTTAGATCAAACAACACAGATTTTTTCTGTTCCTCATATCGAAGGCCTTATCGGCTATCGCGTTGAGCTTGGAAATGCTGTGGTTTATGGTGATCCCGTCTGTGCCCCATCGGAAAAAGTAGCTCTCGCCAAAGAATTCGAAGCGTATTGCAAAACGCAAAAAATGGTGGTGATCTACATCATCGTTTCTGAAGAATTTGCCCAAATGGCTTTCGACCACCTGTCCTTTTCTCTCATCGAGTTCGGAAGAAAATTCATTTTGGATCCCGCCCACTATATTGAGCCTAAAACGTCTTTATTACGCAAAAAAGTCAGGCAGTCATCACGCCATGAAGTGACAATTCACGAATATACTGAAAACGATCCAACCATAGAAAAATCGATAGAAGATGTCGCTCATGCTTGGGTTAAAGCGAGAAAAGGAATTCAAATTTATCTCGCTGAGCTCACTCTGTTTGCAGATCGAATTGGCAAGCGCTGGTTCTATGCTAAATATCAAGATAAAATCGTCGGAGTTGCACTCCTCAATAAATTAGAAAGTCAAGAAGGATGGTTGCTAAACAATGTCATGGTCGCCAAAGACACACCTTCTGGAGTTTCGGAACATCTCGTCGTATCCGCGTTGCAAACAATTGAGAAAGAGCAATGCCATTTTGTTTTGATTGGCCCTGTTCCCGCAAAGGATCTGGGAAAGATGGTCGGACTGAACCGACTTATTATCCTCCTTGCTTCCTGGGGATTCAGAGCGATCCGAAAAGTATGCCATTTGGATGGACATGAGGTTTTTTGGGATAAGTTCCAGCCGGAGCACAGATCCTCCTATCTGCTTTTCCCAAAAAACCGATTCCGTTTATCCAGTGTCTTCGCTCTCTTACGAGCATTAAACATCAATGTAAAATCTTAGAGTGTTTTCAATCGCGCCCTAAAGACTGTCCTGATAAATCCAACGGGCAATGCAATCCAAAGTAATTGCAGCTGCAGCGGGATGGCTCGAAGGATCGGCTCCAAGTCCAGCAACATCAAAAGTAAAAGCCTCGGGTAAATTTGATTTAATCACCGCAAATTGATAGCCGCAGAAAGGTTGATCGCTCATAAATAGGGCCCTGCAAGGCTCTTTACAAACCTCAAGCCAAGCAATGATTGTGTCTTCTGTATTCGGACGCGCGATCACTCCCCCTTCATTTTTCATCGGGACTGCGATAAAAACGACGGGAAGGTTGCGCATGCCATCGGGCAACTGAGTTTCATTCCAGAGAATGTGCGCCGCTTCAGATTCATTGGAGCAACAATCTGTCAGGCCGTCAATGCGTTTATCAAGAGGCCGGTCTCCCGTTAGCCACACGATCTCATCAAAACGCACTCCTTCTTCCCACAATTGTCCTAGATAATCTAAGCGTTTTTTCATGAAATGCGTGCTTGATCCAAGAATTAAAGCTTTATCATATGTCTTGCTTGCAGGTTTCCACTCTGAGAAAATACCGTTTTTCAAGGACCAGTTTAAGACAAAAAGGCGTTGATCTGAGCTTAGCTCGCTGAGCTCCCATTTCTCCTGACCAGGCATCCTGAGCCAATGCTTTTGCGTTTCTTCAATGAGATTCGCTTCTTTAGGAATCCCGAGTCCACAAGCAAGCTCAGAAAGAGCTGCAGGCTCTATTTTTCGATCTTGGATAGGGCTTGCGTGACTAAAATGAGAAAGGGATAAAGCAGAAGCGATTAAGCAGGTGAGTATCTTCATAAAATCCTCTTAAGGATGTGCAAAGTCTAGTTTAATGTAAGCGGAGATCGGTAGCGGTTTTTCATAGGATGCGGAAGGCTTTAGCGAAATATAATACTCATCGACCTTTCCGATTTCGAGCACATCGTCGACATCGTACTCCAGTGGGATGCCTATGCGATCGATGAGAACGACATCATCTTTGTGAACTGTCTGAAGGCCTTGGCAGAGTTCCGACTTTGCCCTCCGCACTGCCTCAGGCCCAGTCTCAGTCACATAGAAAGCGCTTTGATGGTATTCTGTGAACTCAAAAGGCTTATAAGCTCCCAGGTTGATAAAATAGAGCTTTTTGGAAGGATCCACCTCAGCATTATCCTTCGTTAGCTCAACAGCATACCCATCGATGCTTTTCAGCTCGATATAAGAATCGATATGGAATTGCTCCTTGTTCCCAAACCATTTCTTTGCCAGTAAGGAATAAGTTTCTTCAAGCGTTGTTCCTATAACAAAAACGACATCGTGAAGCTCGATATTGCATCCATCGGCTTTTCCACCGAGATAAACAGCAAATAATTTTTTATCCATGAACAACTCCTTTTTTTATATTCAATGGTACTAAGCATCCCAATTTCTTCCAAATTCAGAATGTATTAATGGATCTCTCCGCTTTTTCTGAAGAGACCCTTTTTTTTATTGTTGTTTGAGTTCTTCTAGTATGGCTTCGCTTGCCAGCCCAACTTCCATGAGTTTTTTCATCGCTTTCGGACTTGCTCTTCCGACTTCGATAAGCCGCTCCATCAGCCCGCTTGCGGCGAGGTCCTGCATCATCGGAAAGGAGGCTAGCCCAAGATCGACAAGGCGCTCTTGGAGCAGTTCAAGACGGTTAGCGTTAGCATAGCGGCGAACCCCTCCTGTGCGCGCGATACACTCCGGCAATGGATCTAGTCTGTCTGGCGAGCGCGGGTGGATAAAAAAGACAATTGAATAACGCTCGTAATTACCATCTTTGGCGACAACGCGGTGAAGTCCGCTGCGGAATTCACCGTTTGTGATATTTTCGAGCATGTCTCCCCCATTGACAATAAAGGCATTTGGAGGAACGCGGACATCGATCCATTCCCCTTGCTTATTCAACACTTGGAGTCCATCTGCGGTTGCGCAGGGCAAAATGGTCAATAGATCGATGTCTGTATGTTCAGATGCCCACAACCGACCTTGAGGAGGGTTCGCAGGATAATGGATTGCTCTTAGAAGAAGATCACCATCGCGTGTCATCTCTGTGAAAAGATCGTTTCGCACCCCGATCGCTTCAGCAATGGCTCTTTCAAGCAGCACGCTATGTTCTTCCAAGACAGAATGAAGCGCGCAAAGGGGATTTTGCAAATCAAAATTTTCCGGCCAGATATTGGGCAATATCCCCAACGCTTTTAGTTCCTCGGAGTCACGCGTTCTTCCCACGTGATAAAATTCTTTAAAATCCCCGCTTGCAGCCCCTTTTGCGCACTCTCCCGGCACATAGCCTCTCTGGCCGCAGAGCTGAGGGTCATTGACTCGCATTTTTTGCTCTTGCGAAAGCCTAAAAAAATCAAAGCAAGCCTGGTACCCGGCGTCTAAAATCTGAGGGTCTACTCCTGTATTGACCACAGCAAAAAAACCTACTTCACTTAGGGCTTGGTAAAGCTCTTGAACAAACTTATCCTTTGTTTCGGGCTGCAAGTACTCTTTCATGTCTAAAACAGGAATCGTCGCATCAAAACCTGTTTCTTGAGCTTCAATATTTGTAAGAAAAGCAGATGCCGCCATCCCAAGCGCCACCCATCGTTTTATCGTTGGTATCCATTGCATTGTTCTTTCCTAGTTGATGCTTTTCAAAACTCTGCGAGCAAAAGTGTTGCTAGCAGAGCCATAAGTTATATAAACTTATTGAAATCCTCAAATGAAAAATTATAAACCTTCGAAAAGAACGACGGTTGAACAGAGCTAGGAAATGTGATAAGCTGCTGACATGACATTATTGCTCAACTGCCAGGAACTCAGTAAATCCTTTGGAAATCGCACTCTTTTTGAGGGGCTTTCTTTCAGCGTTTTTTCGGGAGATAAAGTGGGTCTAATCGGACCTAATGGTTCGGGAAAATCGACTCTGCTTAAAATCTTATCAGGGATCGAGCGCCAAAACGCAGGCACAATCTCCTCAAAGCGCGGCCTAAAAGTGGGCTACGTCCCTCAAACTTGCGACTTTCCTGACGAGAACCCGGAAACAATCCTTCTTAGTGCATTTGATCCTAGTGACGAAAGACCAGATTATGAAAGGGAGCGCATTGCCCAAATGTGGCTCAGCAAATTAGGCTTTACAGGCCGAGAAATATCCGCAGCCAAACTCTCAGGCGGTTGGAAAAAGCGCTTAAGTCTTGCAAAAGAGCTCATGTTAGCTCCTGACTTGCTTCTTCTCGACGAGCCAACCAACCATCTCGACCTTGAAGGTATCCTCTGGCTTGAAAAATTTCTGCCGAAAGAAGCCCCTTCCTATATTTTAGTCAGCCACGATCGCTTTTTCCTTCAGAATATGATTAACCGAACGATCGAAATCAATTCTGTCTACCCTGGAGGTCTTTTTGCCATCGACGGGAAATATGAAAAATTTCTCGAACTAAAAGAAAGCTTTTTGAAGGGGCAAATCGAGCAGGAGCGATCCACAGCCTCTAAAGCCAGGCGCGAGCTCGAATGGCTACGCAGCTCCCCTAAAGCACGCACATCCAAATCTAAATCGAGAGTCGAGGATGCCCATGAACTCCTCAGCGATCTTTCCCATATCCGAACGAGGAATCTACAAAAAAAAGCAGAAATCGATTTTGCAGCTAGTGAACGGGAAACAAAAAAACTTCTCGCTGCAAAAAACCTTTCCAAAGAAATTCAGGGACGGATTCTATTCAAACATCTGGACTTCATTTTATCCCCAGGCACTCGAATCGGTCTGATGGGCCCGAATGGCTCGGGAAAAACGACTTTGTTAAAAATGCTCTCGGGAGAAATTCAGCCTGACGTGGGAACGATCAAAAAAGCTGACCAACTCCAGATCGTCTATTTTGATCAACATCGCATGCAGCTTCCCGATCATATCACATTAAGAGAAGCTCTTTCGCCCCATGGAGATTTTGTCACTTTTCGCGGCCAAAAAATCCATGTCAACGGCTGGTGCAAACGCTTTCTTTTTTCCCCTGAAATCCTCGATATGCCTTTAGACAAGCTTTCTGGAGGAGAAAGAGCACGGATCGCGATCGCGCATCTCATGTTGCAACCCGCCGATCTGTTGCTCTTAGATGAACCTACGAACGATCTCGATATCCCTACGCTGGAAACGCTGGAAGATAGTCTTATCGACTTTCCAGGCGCTGTCGTTTTGATCACGCATGATCGTTGCATGCTTAATAGGATCTGCAATGCTTTGCTTGCACTGGGCGATCCCGAAACAAACCAACTCTTTCCCGATTTTGCACAATGGGAAGCCTCTTTAAAGAACGCAACATCTTCTCAAAAATCGAAAGAAAAAAAAGCGGAAACTACACCTAAGGGCAAGTTGACATACACGGAGAAAAAAGAGCTCGAACAGATCGAAGGAAAAATCATTGAACTTGAAGCGGACCTTCAAAAACTTAATGGGTCTTTGGAAATTCCCGAGATCGCGCAAAATCCAAGCGAGCTGCAAATGATTTGTTCCCAAGTTGCCTTAGTGGAAAATCGCATCGAGCAAGCTTATCTGCGGTGGGATGAGCTTGAGAAGAAATTGCGCGGAAATTCATAGTGTGCCTGAATCGGCCATAGACTGACTCGAGTATAACTGTTTTGAGAAAAGAAAAAGGCGCCAAAAGCAATTAACAAAATCTGTTAGCAGCTCTAAGCGCTCTCTTTGAAATCGTTTACTTAATGTGCTTGCTTAAGCAGCCTGCAAGTTTAAGCATATCAACAGGCTTTTTGCCGATCACTTGGGAAAGTTTGTTGTCTGGATTGATCATTCTTCTGTTTTTTGCATCTTGGCATTTATGCGCTTTAATGTAGACCCAAAGTTTTTTGACAATTTGAGGGCGCGTCAAAGACTTGGCTCCGCAGATCTCTTGAAGCTCTGGCGATAAACCATAAGTTTTCTGAATTAATCCAGATTTTCTTTTTGCGCCTGTTTTTTTTGATGCTTTCTTTTTAGCCGGTGTTCTTTTCTTTGATACAGTTTTCTTTTTTGCAGCTGGCTTTTTCTTTGCTGCTTTTTTCTTTTTGGCCATAACAACCCCTTTCTTGGATTCGAGGATTTAGAGAAAATCGCAAACTTGCAATTCTCTTCTCTCTTATTTAAGGGATTAGGATCTTTTCTGAATTCATGCAAGGTTTTTTTTTATTTTTTTCAAAAATTTTGAAAAATCTTTTTTTGGGAAATACCATTGCGCTTTTCTTATACCCAACGTGATTGAAAATTTGGATTTAAGACCGAGCCAAAGCCACGGGATTGGACGATCGAATCTATACCTAACGTGATTGAAAATTTGGTTTAAGACCGAGCCAAAGCCCCGGGATTGGACGATCGAATCTAGCCCCTATTTCTAATAGGGGCGACGATTCGATCGCGCCAATCGCGGGAGCTTTCGCTTCGGTCC
>JAJPIB010000037.1 GCA_021324995.1 Chlamydiia bacterium
GCAATTAGGTCCATTATCCCCTTGAGAAAGGGAAGAAATGCTTTGATTAATGGTATTGAGATGACGATCTAAATCATCGCAAAGAGTGTTAGGATTAAAATTTCCTGTGACCCATTTATTATCGGATAAAATTCTTGTAATTGACATATTAAAAACCTGTAATAATTTCTTATTATTGATATATATTTTATAATTAAAATGTGTAAAATTTCAATAATATATAATTATTTAATTTGAAAATCGTAATCTATTGATAGTCAATGAGATTTTAGTAAAATAATCTATATTTAAAAAAATTTACTTTTTTTTAACAAAAGGGCTGTAGGATGAAATGCCCATGGCTTAGAAAAAGGGTCTTGTTTTTAGACGAATTGAAAAGAGAACCACCGACTTGGTAGTTCGCTCTTAGGTTTCCCCATTGATCGCGGCTCTGATTTCGTGAAGACCTTTGATGATTTCTTTATCTTCACGGGAAGCTTGACTTGCGAGTGTTTTAAGCTCATTATCTATAAATCCCTTTGAGTTGAAAAAGCCTTCTGAATTGGGGGAAAGCTTATCGAGCGAAAAGTTGATGTGGGCTTCTGGATTGACAGGACCGATCATATTACCTCCTAAAAAGAGATGATTCTCTTTCATTTAACTTTAATTATATCTGCTTTTGAATATAATTTCAATTTTGCTTTGACTGGCTTATAAATATTTGGTGTTTATGGCATTAGAGCTTCTATTGAAAAAAGAAGATCCAAAAGTCATTTTGGTTCTATGGGAAGGTGAGATTTGGAAAGAAATGAGCAAGTCTTTGTTCTTTAATGAGTTAAGGAAAATCCCTTTCGATCTCGACTGGAGTGGGTTTTTGGAGCGCTTCTCTCTAATTGAGGAAAGAGTGGGCAAAAGATATGCGTTTTACCTGCTTTCACAAAGAGCACTTCTCTCATCCGAGCTCAAAGATAAACTTCTCTCTAAGGGAATTTCTTCGGATGTAGCAGCTGCCATTATTCGAGAGTGCGTGGATAAAGGCTTTTTGGACGACCGACAGGAAGTGGCGCGATTAGTCGCCAAAGAGTTGAAAAAGGGGCTGAGCTCGAAGGCTGTTTTTTTTAAACTGCGCACTAAAAAACGGATCGATGAATCTTTATTGCACGAACATCTCGACGATTCTTCAACAGATGCCGCTGTTTTGCAAAAATGGCTTGCGAAGCATGCCAAGAAAATCGATCGCGAGAATCCCCAAGAAATGAGAAAATGGATGGCAAAATTGTGCAGAAAAGGATTTTCTCCTGAATTGATTTTTAAGACGCTCGGTGACAATTAATCATTGCTGGGATTATAAGAAACATCGAGCACTAATTTTGGGTGAGAGCTATGCGAATTGGAGTTTTGGGGATCAATTTCAAATCCGCTGAAATTGGAATTCGCGAGTATGTGTCCAAAGCGTGTCAAAAAAAACTCTCTCGTTTAAGCGAAGTTTCAAGGAAATACGCTTGTGTGGTGCTTTCAACATGCAATCGCACGGAAATCTTTTTCAGTGCGCCTGACCTTGCTGAAGCGCACAGTGAGCTGCTTAATCTTCTCAAAGAGGAAATTCCTGTTCCTTTCGAACATAAACTCTATGCCTACTTTGGCTACGACTGTTTTGTGCATTTGGCGCAAGTGACATCAGGTCTGGATAGCGCGATTTTAGTCGAGTCAGAAATTCAACGTCAGGTAAAGCTTGCCTATGAGCAGACGCTTTTACATTATTCTCTGCCGAGCAGTATGCATTATCTGTTTCAAAAATCGTTGAAGTTGGGCAAGGAAATTCGCTCGAGTCTTTCCTTTTCCCAAAGCCAAGTGACGATCGCAAAGATCCTTTTTGAAGCAAGTCAACACCTTTTAAAAAGCCTAAGGGACCTTTCTTTGTTATTTATTGGCAACTCTGAGATTAATCGCAGAATTATGGCTTATTTTAAGAGGAGAGGCGTAGATAAGATCACGCTTTGTACACGCTCTTTGTTCTCTGCTCACGCGATGGCGGAAAAAGAAGGATGGAAACTTCTATCTTGGGAAAAGCTATCCCAATGGAAAGATTATCCTCTTGTCATCTGTGCATCGAATGCTCCGCATTACATTGTTTCCTCGTTAGGAGAGGAAATCGAGGGGACTCGCCTTGTTTTTGATTTAGGTGTGCCAAGAAATGTAGATCCTTCACTTTCGCGTCACCCCAAATTGACGTTAATTAATATGGAACAGTTAGGTGAAATGATCGCATCGCGGCAAAGTAAAAATGCGATGGATATCAATCGTGCAGAATCGATTATTCAGAGGGGTGTGTATCGTTATGTGCAATCCTTCCATCAAAAAGAAAACAGAGTGATTGCGTGCGCTTAATCGTTAGTTTCTTTCTACTTTTCACATCTACTTTCCTTTTTTCTGACGAGAAAGATGCTCAAGAACAAACAGTCATCGTTATTCCTTCGGGCCAGGTTCATCAGGGCAATTTTTTTGCGATGGGAAGCAGTGTAGAAATTTCTGGAGTTGTCGAAGGAGACGTTTACATCATAGCAGAACAAGTTGTGATCGATGGAGTGATCAATGGCGACGCTTTAATCTGTGGCGGAAGTATTGATATTTCGGGCAAGGTGCGGAATAATTGTCGATTGCTCGGCGGACAGGTCTTAATCTCGGGGCCGATCAGCAATAACGCGACTATTGTAGCTGGAAACCTCCAATTACTCCCTTCCGGGTCAATCGGAGGAGGCATCGTTGCTGCGACTGCAAATGCAGATTTGGCAGCATCGATCGCTTCTGATGTGACCATAGCGGCTTCCAATTTGCGCGTGTCAGGGCGCATAGGAAAAGATCTTCAAGGATATGTTGGACAGATGCGGGTCACATCGAGAGCAACCATTGGTGGCAATGTCGACTATAAAAGCAGCACACCAGCGTGGATTGAACAAGGGGCTATGATCAAGGGAGAGGTGATTCGGCACTCTTACTTTGTGCATGGGCTTGTTGAAGGAACGTGGATCCAAGGCCTTCTCGTCGGGTCTAAAGTTCTGGCAATCTTAATGAACTTTATTTATACCTTTGTTATTGGGATCGTTCTCATCAAATTCTTTCCAAAAAACTTGGAAGTGGCTCTCCATTCTCTTCAAAATCATCCCGTAAAATCGTTGACTTACGGCGTGATGTTATTGATTCTGCTTCCGCTTGCCTCTTTGATTTTATTGATGACGATTTTGGGTGTTCCATTTGCTCTTGCACTGATAGCTTTGAACGTGATTGGTTTTTACACAGCTAAGGTGTACACCATTTTATGGACGTCTAACTGGTTCTTTGGGAAAATGAAATTTAAGCATAATAGCTTGGTCGGATTTTTCTGCGGAACGATCATCTACTTCATGTTAGTAGCGATTCCAGTTTTTGGATTTTTTGTCGCTTTCTTCTCCATGCTACTTGGTCTCGGCGCTGGACTGGTTGCCCAATCCAAACGGGGTATTCTTGCCCCAGAGCAACCTAAAAAAGTCTAGAAATCGGCATGGCCCGGGAAGCGAGGGAAAGGGATGGCGTCGCGGATGTTTTCAATTCCTGTTGTGAATTGCACAAGGCGCTCAAATCCTGCGCCAAAGCCGGCATGGGGAACGGAGCCGTATTTTCTGAGCTGGAGATACCACCAGTAGTCTTCAGGCTTAAGACCAAAGTCGACGATTTTTTTCTCGAGGCGCTCGAGGCGCTCTTCGCGCTGGCTTCCGCCGATGATTTCGCCAATTTTTGGAACGAGAACATCCATCGCAGCAACGGTCTTGCCGTCGTCGTTATCGCGCATGTAGAAGGCTTTGATCTTTGCGGGGTAGTTAGTGAGGATGACGGGCTTTTTGCAATGTTCTTCTGCGAGAAACCGCTCGTGTTCCGATTGCAGATCGATCCCCCATTCGACAGGGAATTGGAAGGATTTTCCTGACTTTTGCAGAATCTCGACCGCTTCGGTGTAGGTAAGATAGGCAAAAGGCGTTTCTGCGACATGGCGCAAGCGTTCAATCACTCCTTTTTCTATGAAGGCATCAAAGAATTCCATGTCTTCAGCGCAGTGCTCAAGAACGTAGCTAAACAGATATTTCAGAAAAGCTTCTGCACATTGCATGTTATCTTTGAGGTCGGCGAAAGCCATTTCGGGTTCGATCATCCAAAACTCGGCGAGGTGGCGCGAGGTATTGGAGTTTTCTGCGCGGAAAGTGGGGCCGAAGGTGTAGACATCGGAAAGGGCACAGGCCAAGGTTTCTGCATTGAGCTGGCCGGAAACGGTGAGATGCGCAGGTTTGCTGAAAAAATCTTTGGTGAAGTCAACGCTTCCATCGGAGTGGCGTGGGGGTTTGTTCATGTCTAAAGTCGTCACGAGAAATTGCTCGCCGGCCCCCTCGCAGTCGGAGGTGGTGATGATCGGCGTTTGGATGTAGAGAAAACCGCGCTCTTGGAAGAAACGGTGCGTAGCGAAGGAGAGGGCATTGCGCACGCGAACAACGGCCCCTTGTGTGTTTGTACGGGGGCGCAAATGAGCAATGGTGCGCAAAAACTCAAACGAGTGGCGTTTCTTTTGGAGAAGATAATCCTCAGGGCATGCGCCAAGAAGAGTAATGCTAGAGGCTTTCAGCTCCCATTTTTGTTTTTGCCCCGGCGAAGAGGCGAGAAGCCCTGTTGCTTGAATGGCAGCGCCGGTAGAGAGCTGCTTCATCACTTCTGTGTAATTGGGCATAGTCTCATCGACAATGATCTGTAAATTGGAAAGCGTAGAGCCATCATTGAGTTCGATGAAGGAAAATGTTTTTTGCTGCCGCACTGTGCGGATCCAACCGCAAACAGTGAGTGTATTGTCGATGTGAGATGCGTCGATTTTTTTAATTTTGATGCGCGTCATAATGTTCCAAATTCTCTGAGTAAGGCAATTTCTTTTTTCCAAAGGGGTGGCCCATCGGGTGTTTCGAGGTACATGGGAAGCTCGCGGAGTCTAGGATGTTTCATCATCGCTTTAAAACTTTCTATCCCGATCTCTCCTTCTCCCAAAGGGGCATGGCGATCTTTGCGCGAGGCAAATGGCTTCATCGAATCATTGATGTGCAGGGCATATAGATGCTCTAAGCCAACAATCTCATCAAATTTGGCGAGGGTAGCGTCCCAAGCCTCTTCGGTGCGGATATCATAGCCTGCGGAAAAGATGTGACATGTGTCGATGCAAACGCCGACAGGAATTTTTTTATGCAACCTCTCGACAAGGTAGCCCAAATGTTCAAATTTCCACCCTACGGAAGATCCTTGGCCGGCAGTCGCTTCGATCAGAAGACGGGTGGTTCCTTTATCCGCAAGGTCTTGGATCGATTCCAAGCTGGCCACAATTTGGTTTAAGCACTGTTCTTCGGTGCCTTCGAGGGCAGCTCCCGGATGAAAATTGAGAAAGGCCAGATCCAATTTTTGGCAGCGAATCAGTTCTTCTCGAAAGGCTTTCAAGCTTTTTTGAAGGGGTTCAGGCTGAGGAGATCCTAAGTTGATCAGGTAGCTGTCGTGACTCATGATCTTCGCTAGCCCTGTGGAAGCGACGGTTTGCTTGAAGAGATCAGCGTCTGCGTCTGTGATCGCTTTTCCTTCCCAACGCTTTTGATTGCTTGTGAAAAGTTGGACGGTTGTAGCACCGATCTCAATCCCTTCGAGAAGAGCGCGGTGGGCGCCTCCCTGGGCAGACGTGTGTGCTCCGATTAGAAGATCGCCGGCAGGTATTTTTTTCATATTTCCATCTTTGGTCTATATATTATAAATTGATTTCAGCTTAATTGTCTATCTATGGTGTGCTTATGTCTGATGAGGTTCTTGCTGATACCCCGAAAACAGTCTCCCGCTCGACTTTTGCGTTTTTGTCAGGGACTTTTTTGAGTCGTTTGTCGGGGCTCGGAAGAGATATGGCAATGGCGGTTGCCTTTGGCAGCAGTCCTGCTATCGCTGCATTTATGGTTGCCTTCCGCTTCTCGAATCTTTTGCGCCGTCTTTTTGGAGAGGGGCCGCTGGCCTCAGGTTTCATTCCCCATTTCGAGCAATTGCGCGCTGCATCTCCTGAAAAGGGAGCGCAATTCTTCCGCGATCTCTTTTTTTCGATGAGTCTTTTTTTGCTCCTCCTTATCGGGGGGATCGAGGCAATTTTATGCGGGATTTTAAAGTGGGGGCAACTGCAGCCCGACAATGCGCAAATCCTCTACCTCACGATTTTGATGATGCCCGGGGTTCTCTTTATTTGTCTTTTTGGACTCAGCAGCAGTTTTTTGCAGTGTGAAAAACGTTTCTTTATCACAGGTTTTGCACCTGTTGTCTTCAATCTGGTTTGGATTGGAGCTGCGCTCTTCTTTAAAAATAAAGACCCGATTGAGGCGGTCTTCCCTCTCTCTTGCGCCGTTGTCATCGCTTTTTTGATGCAGTGGTTGATGCTCGTCCCTCAAACTCTGGCTTATTTGAAAAAAAATTTGGGGGAGTCGAAGAGTTTTTCTCCCAAACTTTTTTCTCCTGAGCTGCGCAGCTTATTGAAGCCTTTATCTCTTGGAATCATTGGAGTGGGCGCCGTTCAAATCAACAGCGCCTTAGACGCCATTTTTGCACGTTTTGCATCCCTTGAAGGACCGGCCTATCTCTGGTACGCCATTCGTATCGAACAAGTTCCCGTTGCTCTCTTCGGCATCGCTCTTTCAGCTGCACTTTTGCCGCCTCTTTCCCGCGCGATTAAAAATGCAGACAAAACCCAGTATTTCACGCTCCTGCGTTTCTCTTTGCGCCGCAGTTTCAGTTTGATTTTCCCTTGCACACTGGGAATTTTTGTTCTTGGAGCTGTTGGGATTAATTTTCTTTATGGGCATGGCAGCTTTGATCATACATCGACCTACCATACACTCCTTTGCTTATGGGGATACGGCCTTGGCCTTCTTCCTGCCGTCTTCGTCTTACTTCTGGCACCTGCCTTTTACGCAGACAAAGAGTACCGAACTCCAATGCTCGCATCCGTCGCTTCTGTCATTTTTAATATCGCGCTGACTTCGCTATTTGTCTTTAGCTGGAAATGGGGTGCTTTTAGCATCGCGATAGCGACGAGTTTATCGGCCTGGTTTAATTATTTTTTTCTTGCAAGCCGGCTATCAAAGAAAATGGGAGAGCGCCTCTTTGATAAAGCAGTCTGCAACTCCCTTTTCAAGACGGGGGCTAGTGCGCTCATCGCAGCGGTTGCCACTCTTTGCGTCGGAAAGTTTTTTGCAGGCGACCCTACGATGCAAATCCTCTCTGGAGAAGTGGGGATTCTATTTGAGAGAAGCTTTATGCTGCAGCTCATGCAATTTGTAGCGATGAGCGGCACATTTCTGCTTGTTTTTTTCTCCTACTCCTGGATGCTTAATGCCGAAGACGTGCTCGAGCTCGTCGGTGTAAGGAAAAAGAAGCAGCCTTGTTGAGAGTTAGGAAACTATCCCACTATTCCAAATGTTTTGGAATAGTGGGATAGTCTCAGAAACAGAGTCAATTCTTTCATCAACTAAAATTGAGTTCTCTTATACCCAACGCGACTGAAAATTGGGCTTTGGCTCGGTCTTAAATCCAAATTTTCAATCACGTTGGGTATACCTCTCGTGAATCAAGAAACCGTTTAATAAAAATTCAGCTTGACATGTAACCTGCTGAACATGATTTTCTTAAGCGAAGCTCAACGCGCGCAACTCAAAACCC
>JAJPIB010000078.1 GCA_021324995.1 Chlamydiia bacterium
CGTGATAAACTTATTTTTATAAATCAAAAACATGTCACTAATTTTAAAGAAAAGGTGACATTTCTAAAAAATTCGAAAGAGTGCCATTTCTATTTAACGCTAACATTTTAATTGATGCATGAATCCAATGATTTTTTTAAGAACCTACATTTTAATAATAAATTCATAATTAAAAATAAATATTAACAACTGCATTCGAATTTTGAGATCAAAAAATTTTTTAAATTAATTAAAAAACTGCATTTAATATATGGTTTTTGATCTTTCATTCTTATGAGATTGGTATGCAGCATCTTAAAAAATATTTCTTATTAGCCATATGTTTTTTAGTGGCGCCCTTGAGTGCTGGGATTTACTTAAAAAAACCAGATCATTTTAACCTCAAAGCAGTGCTGGGGTGCTGCTATCTACACTTTGAAGATAAAATTCTTCTCCTCCATAGGCAAGATACAAAACCGGAAGGGAATCGATGGGGAATTCCAGGAGGTAAACTCGATGAAGGAGAAAATCTTATGGATGCGGTCGTCCGAGAAGTCTTAGAAGAAACAGGTATTGAGCTTGATCGAGAAAAACTTCATTTCATCGGAAAATTATATATCACAGTAAAAAACTTCCATTTTGAGTACAACATGGTCGATTATCGGGAACCGCTTACCGATCCAGGCGCCATAAAGATCAACTTTTCAGAGCATAAAGGATTCACTTGGGTAACACCTGAAGATGCGATGAAAATGGATTTGATGACCGACGAGGCAACCTGTTTTGCCATTACTTTCGGCATAAATACAGATTCTTAGGCTGTGTCTGTGAAATGCTGGTATTGCTTTTCGCAGACATACCCTTAGAGAGACAGACCATAACCCCAAAAAGCGACGAAGTCTAGATGTCGGTCTCTTATTCCGATTGATTGTAGAACTCGATCGTCATTTGGCATTCATCGTCAAAGATGGCAAAAATATCATTGATATCAGGCATGTTGCCGTTATTAACTACAACCATGAATTCTAAAAGATGCTTTTTTTTATCTTTGATGAACCCAGTTAATGCCATCGTTGTCAGGAAGAATTGGCCTGCTGCAGGATTAAAAGCGATCCCTGTTCCTGTTTTTGCGTAGACTTTGCCTTCTGCTGGAGAGCCTTGCCCAAAATCTGCAATTGAGCCATTTACGCCAAGAATAGGTAGTCCATTATAATAACGCTCAAACTGCTGCTTGGGCCAGCGTCGCACGTAATCTAGAAGCATAAGTTCTGCTTGCGGAGTGAGGCGATTCTCATCGCCGCCTGCGCCATCTCTAAAGACAAAAGAATCTGCGGAAATTTTGACATCATCCATCGTGAACTTTCCCAGCTCGCGCAAGCCCGCATCAAACGTTCTCTCACCTTTTTTAACAGCGAGAAGAAGGGGACAAAGGTTTGCACCGATATTGTGGCTGACTTTCAAGATCAACTTTGTATATTCATAAAGAGGGGGTGATGTCCAAACAGCGATCGGCTGCATACTGGCATAAGTGCTTTGCGGCGGAAGATTGGCGGGGGTCCTAGCTGTTATAACGATCCCTTGCGCTCGCAGGGCTTGAATAAATGCATCACGTGCAAACGCTTTCGGATCAGTCACGGAAAACGTGCGCACAATCTCAGGCGATCCTTCCGGAATTTTTCCCGTAATGCGTAGTGTTTTTCCTTTATCATCAGTGCTTAGGGAGATGTCCAAAGGTTCCGCTTTTGAAACGGTAACACATTCATTGACGAGCTTATAGCCAGCGACTTGAGGCCGCCAGCTGACATGAGCTGACTTACCTACATCTGTCGACTGAATAACAACATCAATGAGATTTTCATTGATGAGTAAGGGCGACACCATCATCCCTCTTAGCTCTGTCGTTTCAAAGAGCCGATCGTCAATCAAGACGTTTCCATCGATGCGAATGATGCCTTTTTCCTTGACTTGTCGAGCAAGATCGTTGAGTGCATTGAGAGGATCTTGGGGTGTGAGGAGCGCGCCTGGAAGCGCATCAGCATAGATATGATCCATGTTTGTAAAAGCAATTTCATCTCCACCAATTTCCTGTCTTCCTCCAAACGTGAGATCACCTTGCCCCACGATGACTAAGTTCCCTCTCAATACTCCATCTTTCAAGGAGCCGATAGCATAGACGGGCGTTTTAAAGCGGTAATCGTCCCCATAAGCTTCGATAAGAGCAGCAGTAGAAAAGAGTTTTGTAGTGGATCCTGGAAGGAATATCAGGTTGGAATTTTTCTCATAGAGAACTTCCTCTGTCACTGTATCCTTAACGAGAATGCCCCAGTTGGCGTGCTGATACTTAGGCTGGTGCATGATTTGTTCGATTCTTTCAGGTATCGGGCTCTCTCCGTACGCTATTGAGAAGACAGAAAACGCGCATAGAAAAGCAAATAGTTTGTACTGAGACATCAAGAGGCTCCCTAATTAAGATAATTTTTTATTTAACAGCTTTCTGAGGCCCTGTCAATGAAATGCTCTTGTAGATATAATGGTCGCATTAATGAGAGAAAATTGACATGGAAAGAAAAAAAAGAGTTGCCATTGTTGGGGGCGGCGCTGCGGGTATCTTTGCAGCGGCCGTTTTGGCGGAAGAAAATACAAATTTAGAAATTGTCGTCTTGGAAAAGACAAGGCAACTTCTTTCAAAAGTGCGTATTTCGGGAGGGGGAAGATGCAATGTGACGCATGCACAATTCGATCCCAAAAAACTGACAGAAAATTATCCCCGAGGAAGCAAAGAGCTTCTTGGTCCATTCCATCGCTTTCAACCCCAAGATACGATCCATTGGTTTAATCAGCGAGGCGTCGAACTCAAGACAGAGGAAGATGGGAGGATGTTTCCCACTTCCGATCATTCCGCGACAATCATTAATTGCTTGCTGGACGCTGCAAAAAGTGGCGGAGTGCTCATCCGCAATGAACACTCGATCCGCTCGATCGAAAGAAAAGAAGAGGGATTTACTCTCTTTTTAGATAAGCAAAGTCCGATCGATTGCGACTTCCTGATTTTGGCAACAGGCAGCAGTCCCAGCGGGCATGAGTTTGCAGCCTCTTTAGGCCATAGCATTGTCTCCTCTGTCCCTTCGCTCTTCACATTTAATGTACCCACTTCCCAAATGCTCGATCTTTCGGGAATCTCGTTGAGCGATGCAGAACTCTCCTTGAAAGACAGCTCGTTTCGTCAGCGTGGCAATCTTCTTATCACTCATTGGGGCTTTAGCGGTCCCGCAGCACTGAAGCTCTCCGCTTGGGCAGCGCGCGACTTAAGCGCCTGCAATTACCGTACAGAACTCACAATCAATTGGGTCCCCTCGCGCACTAAGGATGATGTATTGAAGGCATTAAACGGAATCAAAAAGCAAAAGTCTTCCAAACCTCTTGAAGGAGAAAATCTCTTCCAACTTCCTTTGAATTTATGGAAGCGGCTCGTACTGCTATCCGATATCGCCCCTAATACCCCGCTCAACCACGTCTCAGATAAGAAAATCCAAAAGCTCGCAAGCGCAGTGAGTGAATCACGCTTTGCTGTCGAAGGAAAAACAACTTATAAGTCGGAATTTGTGACCTGTGGTGGCATTGAACTCAAAGAGATCGATTTTAAGACCATGCAAAGCCGCCTTGTCCCTCATCTTTTCTTTGCGGGAGAAATTCTGAATATCGATGGCGTGACGGGAGGATTTAATTTCCAAAATGCATGGACAACCGCATATCTCGCCGCACAGTCAATTGCGCAATTAGAACAACAAGCGATCGTTTGACTCCACCACTTTTTTGACTTTCTGATTCGCTAAGCGAATGCCTTTAACTTGAGGTCCCTTCACAGGAATGTCTTTAAGGGTGGCTTGCAGCTTCTTGGCTTTTTTGCCCGCTTGCGGCGCAAACTGAAGTTCGACGCTTGGAGAGGGATCCGACGATAAGTAGAGCAGCTCCCCTTTTTCTTCGAAATAACGATACGCTTTATCCAAGATGAACTTTTCAACGATGAAGCGTTTTGCCCACGGCAATCCCGTATCTGAGCTCTTATAAACAACGCTCATCACCGTTTTTTTATCGACAACGCCTACCCAAATCGCTTTTTCCACATAGAGTTTCTCAGGAACGTTCACGACGGAATAGTTTCCATCTGTAGTAAAAACCACCAGTTTATCGAAGTTAGTGCAATGCAATTGTGTTGGTCCTGAAACTTTTGTCCCCAAGAATCCCGTGCTAGGATCAAAGCAGACCTTAATTTTTTTGGTCTCAATCGCTCTGCGGTCGATTTCTTCAATGGCTTTGACCTTGGTTCGCCGAGGATGCTCTTTTCCATACTTTTGGATGAGCTTCTCTAGGTAAGCAATGGTGTATTTTTTCACATTTTTGAGATCTTTTTCCACTCCACGCAGCGCTTCTTGCAAAGCGATAATCTCTTCCTGATTGCGATCGATATCAAAACGGGAGATGCGTCGAATAGGAATTTGCAGAAGTTTATCGCGGTCGTCGTGCGTGGGCGAGCGTAAAAGTTCTTTATGGAAAGGAGCAAATGCTTCTTCGAGAGTTTTATGGATCCCTTCTAGGGTTTTGACTGTCTCAATTTTCTTATAAAGGCGGTTTTCGATGAATATCCTCTCAAGCGTCTTGTAGAAGATTTTTTCTAGAAGACGCTCTCTTTCGATTTCGAGTTCTCTTTTAAGAAAGCCAACGAGCATTTCTGCATTGTATGCGAGGATTTCATGAACATCGGTCTCCCAGGGAAGCCCTTCTTTGATCACGACGATTTGTGAATTAAGAGTCACTTCGCATTCTGTAAAGCCATAAAGGGCATCGAGCATCTCGTCTGCATATTGCCCGCGCGGAAGAGAAATCTCGATCTCTACATTTTTGGCTGTATAGTCATTGATCGCATCGATCTTGATTTTTCCCTTTTTAGCCGCTTCATCGATAGAGCGTATCAAGCTCTCTGTCGTCGTACCATGGCAGAGCTCTCGGATTACAAGGGTTTTGGGGTCTTTGATCTCAATTTTTGCCCGTAACTTAATCTTACCTCGTCCTTTGTCATACTGGCTTTTGTCCATGATTCCGCCCGTGACAAAATCGGGATATAGTTTGAAAGGCTTGCCTTCGAGATAAGCGATTTCCGCTTCGAGAAGCTCTGTGAAATTGTGCGGGAGAATACGGGTTGACATTCCGACAGCGATCCCCTCTGCTCCTTGCATGAGCAAAAGAGGAATTTTTGCAGGAAGCGTGACTGGCTCCATATTTCTGCCATCATAAGAAGGAACTTTTTCCGTAATATCGGGATTGAATAAAACTTCTCTGGCAAGTGGCGAAAGTCGCGTTTCGATATAGCGCGCAGCCGCTGAGGGATCCCCTGTGTAAATATTTCCGAAATTTCCCTGCCTGTCCAATAAAAATCCTTTATTGGCAAGGTTGACGAGAGCTTCATAAATAGGCGCATCCCCATGGGGATGGAACTGCATGGTTTGTCCGACGATGTTGGCCACTTTATGGAGTTTATCGTCATTTTGCCTATAAAGCGTTTCTAAAATACGCCGTTGAACAGGCTTAAGCCCATCGACGACATTAGGGATCGCACGATCCAAAATAACGTATGAGGCGTATTGGATGAAGTGATCCTTCATCTGAAGCTTAAGATCATCCATTCTCGTTCACAAGGTTGTGCATAATAAAAGCTTTGCGCTCGGGAGTGTTTTTTCCCATGTAAAACTCCAATGTGGGTTTTACATCGGAAAGATTTTGCACTTTGACAGGCATTAATCGGATCTCTTTACCGATAAACTGTTTGAATTCGCTGGGAGAGATTTCTCCAAGACCTTTAAAACGGGTAATTTCAATTCCCTTTTTAAGTTCGCGCGCCGCTTCTTCTTTTTCTTCTTCGGTGTAACAGTAAATCGTTTTTTCCTTATTTCTTACCTTAAAAAGAGGAGTTTCCAAGATAAACAGATGTCCATTGACGACTAGGCCCTCAAAGTAAGTTAAGAAGAACGTAACAAGGAGGTTGCGGATATGCATGCCATCGATATCCGCATCGGTAGCTAGAATGACTTTATTGTAACGCAAATTAGCGATGTCGTCTTCGATATTGAGTGCCGACATCAAGTTGTACATCTCTTCATTTTTATAGAGCTGATCGAGTTTCATGCCATGGACATTGAGAGGCTTGCCGCGCAGAGAAAAAACGGCTTGGGAAAGAGGATCTCGTGTCATCACAATCGAGCCCGATGCAGATTCGCCTTCTGTAAGAAAGATCATTGATCTCTCCCCTTCCTTGCTTCCATCGCCGTAATGGTGTTTGCAGTCCCGAAGCTTTGGAATCTTAAAGGAGATTTTTTTCTGTTTTTCCTTCGCTTCTTTTTTCACAGAAGCCAGCTCTTTTCTGAGCTTTTCATTGAACAGAATCCGTTCGACAATCTTTTTACCTGTTTCTGGAGACTTATAAAAGAGGGTTTTGACCGCCTCTTTAACTTCCTGCACGATAGGTCCACGGATCTCGGTGTTGGAAAGTTTATTCTTAGTCTGGGACTCAAACATGGGATCCTTGACCTTCACCAAGATCGCTCCCACAATCCCCTCACGCACATCCACTCCTTGGAAGTTCTTTTTAGCGTACTCATTTACCCCTTTTAAAATCCCTTCGCGAAAAGCGGAGAGGTGGGTTCCTCCGTCTTGCGTGTATTGTCCATTGACGAAAGAAAAATAGGTTTCTCCATAGCTCGAGGCGTGCAGGAAAGCAAACTCGACATGTTTGCCCCGCCAGTGGAGAGGTTCATAAAGACGGTCTTCTTTGATCTCGTCATTTAAAAGATCGAGAAGTCCGTGTTCCGACTTGATCGACTGCCCATTAAAAATCAGGGTCAACCCGGTATTGAGGTAAGCGTAATGCCAAAGGCGCTTGAGAATAATCTCTTTCTGGAAAGCATACTTTTTAAAAACTGTTGGATCGGGAATGAACTCGACAAAAGTGCCATCGGCCTCTTTGGTCTTCCCTTTTTTCTTGCCCTGCAAGACGCCTTTTGCAAAATGGGCTTCGACAAATTCGCCGGCTCGAATGCTCTTAACCGTGAAATGGGAAGAAAGGGCGTTGACGGCTTTGGTGCCGACCCCATTGAGCCCGACGGAAAACTGAAATACATCGTCGTTATATTTGGCGCCCGTATTGATCTGGCTGACGCACTCCACCACTTTCCCAAGAGGAATGCCTCTTCCCCAGTCACGGACGGACACTTTGGAAGTCTTCGGGTCGAGATCGATAGCGATTTTATTGCCGTTGCCCATAATGAACTCATCGATTGAGTTATCGATGACTTCTTTAATCATGACGTAAATTCCATCATCTTGATGAGCTCCGTCTCCCAAACGGCCGATGTACATACCTGGGCGCAAGCGGATATGCGACAAGGCATCTAAAGACTGGACGGCGCTTTCATCGTATTTTTTAGCCATGGCAACAAACTACAATATTCTTTTAGAAAATAATTTTTAGATTAATTTGTCAATCTTATGTATACAAACTTTCAATTCTGTCATTTTTTTTAGGCCCTATAATTTTCCAACTGAGCTGCAGATAATGCACTCCAAGCTGAATCTTCCCAAAATAAGCATCCGATCCACATAAATGGGAATCGACGGAGACGAGCAAATCCTTTTTTTTCGGCGTGAGATGAAAAAGAAAAACCGGCTTGCCAGCTCCCCGGCGCAAATGCTCCAAGGCAATCGTCCCGCTCGAAATGTCCAGCGTCCAGCGCAAGGTGTTGCTGAACTGCAACTCTTTGTCTCCTTCCATTTGCCAGACACCGCTTTCATAAAAATGAAGCACCGAAGTGGTCTCTTCGACAACCCTTACGTCTGCTTTTCCTTGTTTTGCCGACGCATCGGCGCTCAATTTCGCATGGGTTTGCAGGCTTCCAACAGACTTGAGACGGTTCCAGCATTCAAGTAATGTGTCTTGATATTCCTTGAATGCCAATGAAGGAGCGGTAGAAAAAGCACTCTCCAGAATGTAATACTTGCGCTTTTCTTGCACGGGTAATATTTCATAGGCCTTGCGCAAAAGTGACTCAAATTCTTTTTTTAAAGGATAGACGGGGTTAAAGCGATAGAACCGCGTTTTCCCTTCATAAAGACTTTGGATCAACCCTATCTTTTCCAGCTTGGAAAGCGCTTTCTGAAGTGGGGTGAGCGGGGTACCGAGCATGCGGTGCAATTGAGTGCCGTAGCAACGCTCGTTCACGAGCATAAAAAAGAGGATTCTTTCGATATTCTTGCTTCCCATGAGGGCAGATAGCATAAAATTCACACCTATAATTTAGTTTAAACAAACTCTGCTTAAGAATGCCTACCCATTTTATCGATCTCCCTTTTTCCAACCAAACATTAAATAAAATAAACTCTATTTTAGTTTAATAATCCGCCCTACCCCCGTTGAAAACCTTCTGAGCTTAGAATAAATTACCCCCCGATTAATGAGGCTATTAATGGAAAAAATAAGAACCGACTGGACACTTGATGAGGTCGAAACTTGCTATCGAACCCCTCTTTTTCCTCTTCTTTTTAGAGCACAAGAAATGCATAAAAAATTTCATACTCCTCTAGAAATACAGGTCTGCTCACTCATTTCTGTAAAAACAGGAGGCTGTCCGGAAGACTGTAAATATTGCGCCCAATCTTCAAGATACCAGACGAGCGTAAAACCAGAAGCAATGCTGTCCTTAGATCAAGTCAAGGAGCGTGCCATGCAAGCGAAAGACCGAGGTGTCACCCGTGTATGCCTCGGGGCGGCATGGAAGAAAGTACGCGACGGCGCAGCCTTTGATTCCGTTCTAGAGATGATCTCTTCGCTGAGCAAAGAGGGATTAGAAGTATGCTGTTGCCTAGGAAATTTGAACACTTCCCAAGCTCAAAAACTCAAAAATGCAGGCCTATATGCTTATAACCATAATCTCGATACGTCGCGCGCTTTCTATCCTGAAATCATCACAACGCGAACTTATGATGAACGCTTAGACACTCTTGATATAGCAAGAAAGGCTGACTTAAGTGTTTGCTGTGGAGGTATTCTTGGGCTCGGAGAATCCCAGGAAGACCGGATCTCTTTTCTCCATACACTTAGCACCATGGAAAAACATCCCGATTCCGTGCCCATCAATCTCCTCCTCAGAGTTCCCGGCACTCCCTTAGCTGATCAGAAACCTCTCGACTTTTGGGAAATGCTCCGTTCGGTCGCAACTGCCCGGATTTTGATGCCCGGATCGTTCGTACGTTTGTCCGCTGGAAGACTAGGTCTAAATCTGGAGCAACAGGCCTTATGCTTTTTAGCGGGCGCTAATTCTCTATGGCTCGGAGACACACTCCTCACCGTCGCCAACCCCACTGTCGATCAGGATGCCTACATGTTCGAACTATTCGGCCTTAAAAAAAAGAGCTCACATGGATCCAATTAGGGAAGTTTTAAGAGCCGGTGCGCTACGCACATTAAAAAAACGAGAGGGGCTCATTGATTTGACATCAAACGACTATCTCGGACTTTCTCGCGACCCCTCCTTTCAAAAAGAAGTCGTAGAAAAATGGAACCTATGGAGCGAATCAATTTCGCAAAAGACGGGATCCACAGGATCGCGACTGCTCACAGGAAATCATCGGTATTTTGAAGAGACGGAGGAGAAAATCGCTACATTTCATGGGTTTGAAAGCGCGACTCTCTTCAACTGTGGGTATATGGCAAACCTCGCCATTTTATCATCGATACCTTCCTCTCAGGACACACTCATCGCAGACATTAGCATTCACGCTTCTATTCACGATGGGATGAAACTTTCCAAAGCTAGCAACGTCTACTTTCGCCACAACGATCTCGATCACCTCGAAATGCGTCTTAAAAATCGCAAGGGAAAAATTTTTGTTATTGTAGAATCTCTTTATTCGATGGAAGGAGTTCCAACACCTCTGCAAGCAATCGCAAATCTGTGTCAACGCTATGGTGCTCAACTCATCGTTGATGAAGCGCATGCGATCGGTGTACTCGGAGAACAAGGCGAAGGTTATGTCGCTGCTCTTGGCTTGCAGAACCAGGTCTTCGCCTGCATGGTAGGATTTGGCAAAGCTCTTGGCGCGCACGGGGCAGTTCTTCTAGGATCTCATCTCCTCAAACAAAGGCTTCTTAACTTTGCACGGCCCCTCATTTACACGATCGCGCTTCCTCTTCCCCTACTCGCAGCAATTCGCTGTAGCTATGATCGATTTCCTCAAATGAAAAAAGAGCGACGTCATCTCCATCAACTCTGCAAACAATTCTACTTTTCTTCTCATATCCACCCTCTTCTTATCCGCGGCAATGCTCAAGCTAAGTTGGCTTCTCTTTATCTCTCTTCAAAAGGATTTGATGTGCGTCCCATTTTAAGCCCAACAGTACCTAAGGGAAAGGAAATATTGCGGCTTATCGTTCATGCACACAACAGCCAAGTGGAAATCGCAAGTTGTCTCAGCGCGATTGAAAAATGGAGGTCAAAATGAAGAATATTGTTGTGACTGGTATCGGCACAGATGTGGGCAAAACGATCGTTTCAGCAATTTTAACGCGCGCTTTAAATGCAGACTATTGGAAACCTATCCAATCGGGAGAGTGCAAAGACTCTGAAACTCTTAAAAAATTGACGCCTCAAACTTTTTGCCACCAGGAAGGGATCCTTCTGAAAGCGCCGCGCTCCCCGCATCACGCCGCCTATCTTGAAGGCATTGCCATTGATGCTGATAAAATACTCCTTCCCCAAACATCCTCTACCCTTATCATTGAAGGATGCGGTGGACTGCTCGTTCCCTTGAATGAAAAAATGCTCACCGTCGATCTTTTTAGCAAATGGGAGTGCACATGGGTCGTGGTCTCTCGCCACTACGTCGGTAGTATCAATCATACCTTGCTTACGCTGGAAGAGATGAAAAAACGCAAGCTAAATGTTCTTGGAATTATCTTTAACGGGGATTCTTGTTCACAAACAGAAGAAGCGATTCTCACATTTTCACAATACCCATGCATCGGAAGATTACAACAGGAGAAACAATGGTCTGCAAAACAGATAGACAACTACGCCAATCAATGGAAAAATCAAAAAGCCTTTCAGAACGCGATGCAAAAGTGATTTGGCATCCCTATTCTCAAATGCACACCGCTCCCCTATCCATTCCCATCGCCAAAGCAAAAGGGGCTTACCTCTATACAGAAGATGGGACGGCATATTTCGACGCGATCTCTTCATGGTGGGTCAACTTACACGGGCATTCTCATCCTTACATTGCCGAGAGCATTGCTTCGCAAGCGCTCTGCCTCGAACATGTCATGTTCGCAGGTTTCACACATGAAAGCGCTGTTGCTCTCGGAGAAAAATTAACTGCGTTGACAGGCATGGATAAAATCTTCTACTCCGACAACGGCTCTACCGCGGTGGAAACAGGCTTAAAAATGGCATTGCAGTTCTGGCATAATACTTGCTTGCCAAAAAAGAAATTCCTTTCGTTTAAAAACAGTTATCATGGAGAGACATTTGGTGCGATGTCCGTATCGGATAGAAACGCATTTAATATCCCCTTCCAAAACCATTTATTCCCTTCAGAACACCTCGAACTTCCCTCTCAAGGAAATGAAGAAAAATTCCTAACATCCTTAAAAAAAACATTGGAATCGCAGGAAATCGCTGCATTTATCTTCGAGCCGCTAATCCTTGGAGCTGGAGGCATGAAAACCTATTCCCCTCAAGCGTTGAGTGAGGCAATTAAACTATGCCGCAAGTATGAAGTTCTCACCATAGCTGATGAAGTCATGACGGGATTTGGCCGCACAGGTCCCCTTTTCGCGTGCGATCTTTTAGAAGAAAAGCCCGATATTCTTTGCCTATCAAAAGCCATTACGGGAGGATTTCTCCCCTTAGGTGCCACCTTATGCAATCAGAAAATTTACGACGCGTTTTTATCCCCTTCTTACTCTAAAGCATTTCTGCATGGCCATTCTTATACCGCCAATCCCCTTGCTTGCGCAGCTGCCCTCGCAAGTTTAGAGCTGTTGCTTGGGAAGCCTTGTGAAGCGCAACGCGAGATGATTGCCCGCTCTCACCAAGCATTCTGTAAAAGATTTCATTCCCACCCCGCTCTCATTCGCTGCGAATCTCTTGGAACCATTCTCATTTTGGAATACTCCACTGCGGAACCCTCCGGCTACCTCAACCCCATCCGAGACCGACTTTACCGCTATTTTATGGAGAACAGGATTTTGCTGCGCCCTTTTGGCAACACCGTTCATGTTGTTCCTCCCTACTGCATCACGGAGGAAGAGCTAATCACTATATACTCACACCTTGCACTCTCGCTGGAGAAACAATGAAATCTTTTAAAGAAGCCTTTTTAAAAATCCTATCTTTGTATATCGCCGATCCCAAAAGCCACGCCAGATGGCTAAATACCCTTTCCTATCTTGAAAACTGCGGCGCAAAAAAAATTGCAAAAACAGAGCACCCCATCGATGTTTCTAAAGAAATGCTGAAGCATGCTTCCGAAGAATTCCGCCATGCTTTTTATCTCAAACAGCAAATCACCACACGTCTTGGAATCTACCTGCCCACCTACCAAAAAGACAAACTTTGGGGAAGCTTCTTCACCTTTCGGTACCTCGACCGATTAGAAGTGAAAATCTGCAGACTCCTCAAACAAAAACTTCCCAGACTCAATAAAAGTCAAATCCAGCAACACACTTACCTTCTTGTGACTTATGCCATTGAGCTAAGAGCCGCAGAGCTCTATCCGATCTATCAAGATCTTCTCATCCAAACAAAATCACCGGTTTCCGTGCGCTCCATTCTTCTTGATGAGAAAGGACACCTTGAAGAAATGGAAAAGGAGCTCGCGGCTCAATCGATCAGCAAAGAAATCCAATCAGCCACTGTTGCCATCGAGTCTGAGTTATGCAAAACCTGGCTAGAAAAATTATTAAACCAAATCCGAGGTGGTATCATTCCTTTTGAAGAAGTTTATTCCCTCTCTCAAAAGAACCCACAATTCAACTCATTTATAAACTGTGTAAACTATAAATAAGTTAAAAAAATCCCCTCTCCCGCTGGAAATCAATGAGCGTTTTTGTCTAAATTGTCCGCAACTTTTTCATCAAAAGGAATTACATGACACTTTTAACTTTGACAGCTTCACAAAAAGTAGCATCAGATCACAAAGTACTGCCGGTGCTTCAAGTGGTTCTTGCTTCCTGCTTTATCGCGATCTGCGCTCAGATTAAAATTCCTCTTTATTTCACACCGATTCCACTCACCGTTCAGACCTCTGCCATTATGCTCATCGGAGCTATGCTAGGGAGCCGAAAGGCAACCCTTGCTGTGCTATGCTATTTGATCCAGGGATGGATAGGGCTTCCCGTTTGGGCAGGGGGTGCCTCTGGACTGCTGCATTTTATGGGCCCAACAGGCGGCTATCTCATCGCTTACCTCTTTCAAGCCTGCTTTATCGGTAAGATGCTAGAAAGAAGGGGCAGCTTTGGAAAAGTCATCGCTGTTTTAGGTGCTTCGATTTGCATCCAACTCGGGATGGGTTCGCTTTGGCTTGCCCACTTTGTGGGGATTCAAGATTGCTTTTCCCTAGGATTCACCCCTTTTCTTGCGAGCGAAGTTTCAAGAGCTTTTCTTCTCGCCATTTATATCCAACGTGACTGAAAATTTGGTTTAGGACCGAGCCAAAGCCCCGGGATTGGCTCGGTCTTAAATCCAAATTTTCAATCACGTTGGGTATACATTAACACCAAAAAATAGGACGTTATGACACTTAGAGTCACACTACCGACAATAGACAGAATGAAAATGGAATTTAAATCCTATATCGAACTTCAAATCCCATCTGAAAGTTTTACCCTACCAGAAATCAAAGCAGAGATTTTTAAAAAGGCATGGGAAGTATTAGAAGTCTGGAGTCCTAACGGAATCCACGGCAAACCGGATGATGTCATTTTAAGAAATAGATATGATCAAGAAATCACCAATGACCTTGATTTAAAAGAGCGCATTAATAAATCTGAAAACTTCTCAGCTGTATTTAAATCGCACACAAACGGAAGACTTTAGAGCATGAGTTGCAGCATTCTAGGAATTCAGATCGATGAAAACGGCAGATGTGCCCACTATGCAACCGCACTCGACATCGTTGCGATCAAATTTAAATGCTGCAACCGCTATTTTGCCTGTCACGCTTGCCATGAAGCCGTTGCGAGTCACCCGGCAGAACGTTGGGAAGAAGAAGAGTTCGATTGCAAAGCCATCTTATGCGGCCAATGTAAAGAAGAAATGACGATTCGTCAATATTTCTCATGTAATAGCAAATGTTTGAATTGCAAAGCCCCCTTCAATCCCAAATGCAAGGCGCATTGGAACCTCTATTTGAACCTATAGCCAACGTGATTGAAAATTTGGATTTAAGACCGCGCCAATCGCGGGAGCTTTCGCTTCGGTCTTAAACCAAATTACCCCTGAAATTTTAATCGAAAAATCGACTGAAACTTTTCACTGAGATAGGTTCTTTAAAAGTGCAGAAAAGGCTTCCCTTTGTTAATCTATACCCAACGTGATTGAAAATTTGGATTTAAGACCGAGCCAAAGCCCCGGGATTGGACGATCGAATCTAGCCCCTATTTCTAATAGGGGCGACGATTCGATC
>JAJPIB010000014.1 GCA_021324995.1 Chlamydiia bacterium
GACCCCGAAGAGAACCGCGGAGTTTTTTTCACGATTCAACAAAAGGAGAAAACTTGCTTGACATCAGCGCGATTAGAGAACCGAAAATGATTCAAGAATCGGTTTTGACTATGCCTGCATCCCAGACTTTGGATCTGTAAAAAATATCCCTCTTTCTAATAGGAGGCACTTTTTACACCGGCTCCGCCTGATCAAAATTTTGGGCGCATGCTTTGCCAAAAACCGATTCTTGAATCAGTTTCGGTATAGCGTTTTTTTAAAGTTCATTCCAAAATATTGGAGATGAAGAGGGACATTCATAATTTTTTGCTCGACATCTTTATACCCAACGTGATTAAAAATTTGGATTTAAGACCGAGCCAATCGCGGGAGCTTTCGCTTCGGTCCTAACCCAAATTTTCAGTCACGTTGGATATAAATTGATAACCTATTTTTTAATGAAAGTTTCTAAGGATATGCTATGTTTAAAGAGATTATAGATCTGTCGATTCCCCTAGAGAATGGCGCGTTTTCTGATCCTCCGATCATGTTACCTAAAATTTCATACACCAAGCATAAAGATAGCGTCGCTCAGATGGCTCATTTTTTTCCGGGATTGTCGCAGGGGGATTTACCCGATGGAGAAGCTTGGGCGACAGAACAT
This sequence comes from Chlamydiia bacterium, assembly GCA_021324995.1. Classification (GTDB taxonomy): domain Bacteria; phylum Chlamydiota; class Chlamydiia; order Chlamydiales; family Rhabdochlamydiaceae; genus CAJCIW01. Next base: position 644 of record JAJPIB010000014.1, read on the forward strand.
ATTGAACTATCAACTCATAATGGAACGCACTTGGATGCCCCATATCATTATGCGACAACTATGGACGGAGGAAATCAGGCGATAACTGTTGATGAAATTCCTTTGGAATGGTGTTTTAAGCCTGGTATAAAGCTCGATTTTACTTCATTCGAAGATGGATATGTGGTGACTGCACACGATGTTGAACAAGAATTAAAGCGCATGAATTATGAGATCAATCCTTTTGATATTGTCTTAGTGCATACGAGAGCTGCCAAGGCATTTGGAACGAAGGATTATTTGGCCGCTGGTTGTGGGATGGGACGTGAAGCTACTTTGTATTTATTGGAAAAAGGGGTGAAATTAACCGGAACGGATGCTTGGAGTTGGGATGCGCCTTTTGTACATACCGCCGCTAAGTATGCAAAGGAAAAAAATCCTCATATTATTTGGGAAGGTCATAAAGCGGGCAGAGAACGTGCCTACTGTCATCTGGAAAAACTGACCAATCTAGAGGCCTTACCGTCACATGGATTTACTGTTAGTTGCTTTCCAGTAAAAATCAAAGGAGCATCAGCAGGTTGGACACGTGCGGTAGCTCTTATTTAAGAGGAGTATGACTAAAAGTTGTTCTTATTCCACTTTTTGAGGCTATTTGAGCCTAAACGTATTGAAGCAAAAGAATGGATGTTGAGCCATCGAGTACCTTTAGAGGTATGTTTAACAAGCAGTGTTTTAGTAAAGATGATCGACGATTATAGGAACCATCCAGGAATTGAGTTTTTTCGATTGGGTCATCCCTTCATATTTTGCACGGATGATCCTCTCTTATTTTCTACTACTTTGTCACAAGAATTGTGATATGCTCATCACTTGTGCGGTCTTTCTAGAGAGGAAATTAAGCAGCTATACCCAACGTGACTGAAAATTTGGATTTAAGACCGAGCCAAAGCCTCGAGATTCGGTCGCGCCAATCGTCGGAGCTTTCGCCTGGATCCTAACCAAATTTTCAGTCACGCTGGTATGAAGAATAGTTCCAAAGAGCGAGGGCTTGTACTTCATTCAGATATTTGCTACAACGCAATTTTGTTCACCTGGAGTTTGTATATGGGAAACGTCTTACGAAAAAAAAGTTCTTTTGTAATTGCTTCTTTGACTCTCGCAATTTTATCCACAGTGTTCATTGCTGCTCAGGATAGAGAAAATGGATATAGCAAAATGCAAGGGGTTGTTATCCAAAATCTGCTTGAAAAAGCCAGAAAAAATGACAGCTGGAAAATGGCCCTAATTACTGGGGAAGAGGAGCAAATTGTGTTTATGAATATCTCGCCTTGGACAAATCCTAACAATGAGATCGGCATGGAAACCCATGCTTTTGATCAAGTCATTTTAATTGCCGAAGGAACAGGCCAAAGCGTTTTAAATGGAAAAACCTCTCAAGTAAAAGGCGGTGACTTGATCTTTATCCCAAAAGGTGTGTTGCACAACGTCATTAATCAAGGAAAAGATAAACCACTTAAAATCATCAGTTTTTATTCCGCGACTGACATTCCCAAAGACTCCATATACAAAACCAAAGCCGATGAGCCTAATGATTAGGAACTTACTCAATAAAAAGTTTCAGTCGATTTTCGTGTTCATGTGTATTTTGAGTTTATCTCCACTAAGCATTTTCAGTTCAATCCCTATGCAGGAAATTGAGGTCCTTTATGCTCCTCCTACAGCCCAAGAATTTTTAGATTTGAGAGCTGCTGCAGGCATGCGTGAAAGAAAGGTTCTGAGCGCAGAAAAGGGAATTCCCAATTCTTTATTTTGGATCACTCTGCGTAATCATGGTAAGCTCATTGGTATGGGAAGAGTCGTATACCCAACGTGATTGAAAATTTGGATTTAAGACCGAACCGAGCCAAAGCCCCGGGATTGGACGATCGAATCTAGCCCCCTATTTCTAATAACCTGAGTTTTGGGTTCCTTTCATAGAGTCTTACTGCATCTTTTGGCCAAATTTCTCCCATTTTTGCACGTCCATAGGTGCTTTCAGCTATTGAACGTGCCAAAA
>JAJPIB010000029.1 GCA_021324995.1 Chlamydiia bacterium
TTTAAAATTTAATCCCCCTCTGTGAGCTCTGTGATCTCTAGCGAACCTTGTTCGCGGGTGGTTGAAAAATGCTTTTTCCCGATTCTTCAGTTTTTTTCGGTATAATTCTACAGGCTTCTGTTGATTAAAGAGGCAAAAGACGTGATGTTTAATGTCACCGAGCAGTGTAGATGGTACTTCTTCAAGGATTGTTCCTAGACCGATGAACTCTAAGAATTCCATTTCATTGGCCAGCAAGAAGCTTTTGCGGTCTTTTAAGCGGAGGTTTTTTGAGGCCGCTATATCTAAAAAACTATTCCAGAAGATTCCTTTAGCATCTTTGCATAAATGATTAAGTAGCCCGTTATCGATAGAAATTCGCTCGGTCATAAAAAATCACCTCAAGACTTTGTCAAGTTCTGAAATGACGAAAAAATAGAAGTTTTTGAATTAGGACCTTCAGAACTTATAGAGAACGAACGCAACATTCTTATCCTAAAAAGCATGACAAGAGAAATTATGGTTGGATACTGATCGCATCCAACCAATTGGAGGTGGAGAGACGCATTCAGAACTTTTGATTGGAGTAGAATAAGGATCCCAAGCGTATTCAATTCTTCTACTCAGGGGCAGAGGGTTGGCTAACAGAAAGTTAATGGGACTCCCAGTAGGTGGAACGAGCACCTTGGAGAAACAGAGGGGGTATGCTCCTTAATATAGAAGCGGTACCTACTGATATTTATGAAAATCGTCTCAAGAAGAGAGAGTTGTAAAAGTCTATCAGCAGTTAAAAAGTTTCTAAATAGAATTGACCATCTTGACTTAAGTAATAGATCTTTCTAGCTGGAATATGGACACTTACATAAACTATTCCTGACAAAGCCAGCTGCCTATGAAAATCGGCTACTGAAATTTTCCCAGCATCAAAATCTTCAAGAGATTTTTCTAGCATAGATAAATTGAATTTTTCTCCGATGACAAAAGGCTGAGATTGAATATAACCTTTCACGTCCGTTGCAGGTAATTGCAGCAACAATTGATCTGTTGAATAAAAAAATAGTTCATCGCTAACAACATCATATGTTTGACGAATCACTTGCAGATCTAAAAGTCGAGCTGTAAATTCTTCAAAAGGTCCAGGATGGAGACACCGCTCCTCAACTATGCTGACGATTTCAGTATTTGGCATACAGTCCATATAGAGTTCCGTGGATTGAAAAAATTAGAATGTACCAGAGTACGTCTATTGTAATCTAGCTTTTCCGATTGAATGGCGATAGATTAAAAATTTTTTTGGAGTTTTGCTATAAGATTGAGCCGTGGATTGAGTGTACTGGTAGTTAGATGCTTTCAGTTCTTTCGATTGAGTAAAATGAAAAATAACTTTAAGATGGATTTCCTGATATCGTTGGAGAAACGCATTGAAACAACAAGGTCGTAACACATGGAACATAGAAAATTAGGCAAAAAGGGACCTCGTGTTTCTGCTTTAGGTTTAGGCTGTATGGGGATGTCAGCCTCGTATGGAGTGACGGACGATGCCACCTCTTTGCAAGTAATTCAGCGAGCTTATGATCGGGGAATCACGTTTTTTGATACGGCGGACATGTATGGAAACGGGGCTAATGAGCAACTCTTAGGAGGTGCAATTCGCTCTTTCAGAGATAAAATCATTCTTGCAACGAAATGTGGCATCAAATTCATTGGAGATGAGTGTAAGATTGACAATATTCCAAGTTATATTAAGCAGTCTTGTGAAGCGAGTTTAAGAAGGCTAGGTGTAGAAGAAATAGATCTGTATTATTTGCATCGTTACAACCCAGGCGTGCCTTTGCATGAATCTATGGGTGCTTTGCTCGATCTCATAAAGGAAGGAAAAGTAAAGCATATCGGCTTATCAGAGGTAGATGGCGAGACGCTGGGAAAAGCTCATCAGATTTTAGGCGATAGTCTCGTAGCATTACAAACGGAGTATTCTATTGCCAATGCTGAATTTGCTGAAATTGTGCTTCCTACTTGTAGAAAGCTAGGCATCTCATTTATTCCTTATAGTCCTCTTGGAAGGGGATTACTCTCAGGAAAAATTAAAGATGCGAAAGCTTTTAAGGAAAGTACTGCTATAGAGTATCGAGCTATGTTACCTCAATTTCAACCTGATGTTTTGACTGATAACTTAGTTCTTATCAAAGCCATTGAAACGATTGCAAAGAGAAAAAAATGCACAGTGGCGCAATTATCCTTAGCCTGGTTGCTAGCTCAAGGAAATGATATCATTCCTATTCCTGGTACGAAAAAACTCGAGTATTTGGAAGAGAATATTGGGTCTTTGAATGTAAGCCTTTCAAATGAAGACTTAGAACTTATTGAGAACGCTAGAAGTGAGAACCCTGTTAAAGGAGGGCGTTATCCTAAAGAATTGATGGAGCTGTTTCATTTAAAGATTTAATTATCAGTGTAAATCTAAAATTTTTAGATAAACGAGAGTTCATTCAATAGTTTTAATTTCAAACTGTTCTAATGGAATTTTTCGATTTTAGGTGGTTCTGTCTTAGCTCCTGCAAAATTAGCCCCACATCTGTGTGAGAGTTAAGTTTTAAGGAAAGACGGGCACCATTGAATTGGAAGTGAGATCCATGCGATTTTGTAAAAAATTCTTGCTTAAGGCGTTGTGGTAGATTGAGTCGATGGATGTGTTTGGAGGCTGATTCCCATTTTCTTGTTAGTTTTGCCCTCTTTACTCCACTATTGGGATCTTTTAGTGTCTCTTTCATAAATTGATGCAGACGTGACCCAGCAGGATCCGCCCCTTCGTGAAATTTTTGAACGTAAAATTTTTCAAGACTTTGATTTTCAAAAGTGACATGCACCCACAATTCGTTTCCATCAAGAACTAATTCGAAAGTCGTAGTAGGGGAATAGGCGGCATAGAATGGAAGGTTCCTAGTAGCGGGATCTTGAGAAAGGTATGAAGCTATCGCATTGGCTAAAGTACGGATTCCCGTTCTAAAAAATGCCGTTGTGAAAATGACAGGTGTCCTCCCCGCATGATTCACTCGATCTCTTACATCAGCAATTTCCCGCCAAGTCGCTTGTTCACAAGTCGTTTTAAAATGCTTCTCCAAGTCATTTCCATTTTTTGGCCTTACGACCTCATTGAAATAGAATTCCGTCGTTTTCCAACACCAAAGAGCGGTTTCAAAATACCACCAAATAACAGCGGGATCTTGCAAACGGTTCCAATGAACTGCATCCATTGCAGCGTATGCTTCAATAACAGCAGGGGCAAAGGTAAATTCTTCAATATATGGTTCATCAACAAGATGGTAATCGGGAGGCACCTGCAACAAGTTGCCTTCATCTTCCTTGCGGGCAATTTCTAATTCATCAGCGCTAAGCACTTTTGATGTAGAGTGATCTTCAAACACCTTAACCCATCTCTCCTCTTGATTCGGATCAGTTTGTACATAGATTTTACGGCTTGTGAGCTTAGCGTAAGGCTTGCATAGATCTATATAACCAGCATTTACCAAAAGCTCAAACAACTGCTTCAATTCATCATAGAGAATTTGGTAAGGGGGAGATCCAAACCATTTCTCTTCACCCGATGTAAGGCGTTGAATCAATGCAACCTTTTTTGTAATGATCTCATTCGAACAAATGCCCAGAGTTATCTGTATTTCATTAGCTGTTTCTTTGAGTTCTTCTAAGGCTTTTGCTTCGGTTTCCTTCACCTTGATATTCATCCGATCTCGCGTGCGCATCCAATCTTTACGTAGTTCATCGATAAGGTTGTTTTCTGCGAGAAGGGGGATGGCTTGGGTGCAGAACAACTCAACAACTTCATCCCTGTTTTGAATTTCGTTCGATTGCCTTTCAAATCGTTCTAAACAATTCAGCAAAAGCAAAGATTGATCAATAGCAAGAGTCAATGGTTCCACGTCCTTATTACATTTTTATAATCGCGCTTCAATACAAACGCTTCCGATTATTATCTCACCCTAGCATACACCGATCGCACTTATATCTCAAAAAATTCCCATCCAATCGCATTTGCGCCCAAAACCTCTCATAGGTGTGAGAGATCCTTTATTTTAAAAGACATGAAAAAGCGCAGGTCTATCTCCCTCCCTATCGTGACTTCTCCAGAAAATCGACTGGGACAGTTTTTTGACCTGCTGCTGCGAATAGACAAACGTAACAACCCAGAGCTGTATGACAGTCACCAAAGTAGAAATCCTTCCGATCCATCCCCAAAACGGGTTGATGGCATTCGCCTGCGTTGAGTTAGATGGGCGATTTTATGTTAGTTCCATAGGGGTCCATCGCAAAAGGGATGGTTCTGGCTACAGGATCACTTATCCGACCAAAAGAATTGGCGAACACAGCCAAACGATTTGCCATCCCATTACGCAGGCCTTGAGCAAAGAAATTGAACATGCCGTGTGTGAAAAAGCAGGGAAAGTGCTTGGGAGTTTAGCGTAACAATTTAAAAAAGAGGTAATAATGATGATCAATGAACTTATCAATCTGATAGAAGTTAAAACAGGCTTTGGTGCAAAGAAATCAGGGCGCGGGTATAGCTTGCGATGTCCTGCTCATGACGATACTACCCCAAGCCTTTCAGTCAGCGAAGGTGATGACGGTAAAATCCTCGTTAATTGTTTCTCGGGATGCTCTCATGCAAATATCTGTGGATCTCTAGGCATAGAAATTACCAGTTTATTCCCTACGAAACTTGGTGACGAATATGGACCTGCTGGGCAACGGATAGAATATCCTTATCGCGATGAGAACGGCCATACGCTTTTTTCTAAAATCCGCATAGAGCCTGGATTTAATGGCAAATCAAAGAGTTTTTACTGGGAAAGACTAGGTGAGAAAGGAGAAATAATTAAGAATCTCGATGGATGTCAAAAGATCCTGTATCGATTGCCTGAAGTTCTAAAAGCAGCCCAAGAAAAGAAAACTATATTTCTTGTTGAAGGGGAGAAGGATGTTGATAAACTTGCTCAATATGGGCTCGTAGCCACTACAGCTCCCGAATCACTTAAATGGCAGGATGATTTCACAGCCGTTCTCCACGAGTGTGACGTCGTCATCCTTTATGACATGGATAAAACAGGGCTCGAACGGAGAGATCTTTTATGTAAATCATTGTATGGGAAAGTTAGGTCTCTCCGTGTCATAGATCTACCTGGCCTTGAATACCAAGAATCGCATGGTAAAGATATTAGCGATTGGTTTGCGGATGGAAATACTACCAGTCGTCTCCTCGAAATTTTGGCCTCTAGAACAGATTATTCGCCGACTGTACCAAAATCGAAAATTAGGGCGGTCACTTTGGAGGAGTTTTTGAAAATGGAATTGCCAAAAAGGGAGATGATTCTTGCTCCTTTCTTCCCGTCACAAGGCTTATGTCTTTTGTATGCACAACGTGGAGTCGGGAAAACTCATGTAGCCCTAGGAATTGGATATGCAATCGCAACGGGAGGATCTTTCCTAAAATGGAAGGCTCCGAAGCCGAGGAAAGTCCTATACATCGATGGGGAGATGCCTGCAGGGGCTATGCAAGAGCGTTTGCAACGAATCTCGCTCAAAGAAGATCTAAAACTTCCTGACCCGTCGTATCTCCAGCTGATTACCCCTGATTTACAGGATAATGCAATGCCAGATCTTTCGATTAAGGAAGAAAGGGGTGCCTTGGAGGATTTGATTCTTGGCAGTGATCTCATCATTATCGACAACATATCGACTTTATTTCGAAGCGTGGATGAAAACGAAGCCGAAAGTTGGCAACCCGTGCAAGACTGGGCCTTAGAGCTGCGCAGAAAGGGCAAATCTGTGCTTTTTGTTCATCATGCAGGAAAGAAAGGCCTACAACGCGGTACCAGCAAAAGAGAGGATGTTCTTGATTGTGTTATCAAGTTGGTACAGCCTTCTGGATATTCCGCCGATCAAGGAGCTGCCTTTGAAGTCATCTTCGAAAAAACACGACATTTTACTGGCAATGATGCCGCTCCATTTCAAGTGCGTTTAAAAGAGGAAGAAGATGGGCTTTGGCAGTGGGAAGTTGGGGGAATAACAATCGATTCAGAGGTAGAGGAAGTAGCTGAAGCCGTGAAGGAAGGGTTAACAATTGGACAGACGATGAACCGCACAGGTTTGACCAAGTCACAAGTAGAAACAAGGAAGAAAAAGGCTAAAGAACAAGGCCTTATATGAAAAATCAACAACTTTTCCGATTTTCCGATTCCTATAGAGAATTCAGAAATCGGAAGTGAGCAAAAGGAGAAAAACATGACAACGCAAAAACAGCTAGAGGCAAACCGTCTGAATGCCCAACAATCAACGGGCCCGAGATCTCTTGAGGGCAAGGCTGCTGTCTCTGCAAATCCTCTGAAACATGGGGTATTCAGCAGGCAAGTAGTATTAGAAGGGGAATCTAAAAAGGAATTTGAAGCTCTGAAGATAGAATTTTACGAACAGTTTCGTCCCGAAGGACTCCTTGAGCAGCTATTTTGTGAAAGGGCCTTGGCTGCCGCTTGGCGGCTATCGAGAGTCACACAGATGGAGTCAATGCTGATCAACTATGCAGCGAGTGGATCGTACAGCAATGGCATTATTGAAGTACTTGGGGGGAGTCAGGGAGGTGAATTAGCCCTATTATCACGGTATGAAATTTCTTTAGAAAAAATTCTCTTTAGGTCTTTAGCTGAACTGAAAGCGTTACAAGCTGAGAAAAGGAAAGAGGGGCTAGAAATTGGCTTTGTTCCGCAAAATTTATCAGAGGAAAATATCGAAGACAAAATGGTATAATCGACCTCCTCTAAAGATGTAGCAAGGATGTATTTATGAAAGCGATTTTATTAGCCAGGGTATCGAGCAAAGAGCAGGAGGATGGGCAATCTATCCCAGCTCAAGAGCGAAGGCTAAGGGAGTATGCGGAGCGAAAAGGCCTTGTCATCGCAGAAATTTTCAAAATTACCGAATCATCCACAAAAGATACCCGAAAGGAATTTGAAAAAATTTTAGAATACATTCGCAAGTCTCGAGAGACCATCGCGCTCGTTGCAGATACAATTGATCGTGTACAACGTAGTTTCAAAGAGTCCGTTGTATTGGAGGACTTACGCAAAGAAGGCAAGGTCGAGATACACTTTATGCGGGAAGGGCTTGTGCTCAATCTCCGATCCAATAGCGCAGATATTTTGAGATGGGATATGGGAGTCATGTTTGCCCGTAGCTACGTTCTCCAACTTAGTGACAATATCAAACGAAGCAAAGAGCAAGCGGCCAAAAGAGGAATTTGGATGGGCCTGGCTCCAACAGGTTATATGCACGGGGTGAATGAACAAGGGGAAAAAACTATTATCCCAGACCCTGATCGCGCCCCCTTCATCAAAAAGTTATTCGAGATGTACGCTACGGGTAACCATTCGCTACAGACTCTCAAAGACGCAGCAATCAAGTTAGGATTGCGAACTAAAAAGGGAGAGCCACTTGCCATTTCTCAGATCAACAAAATCCTGAAAAAGCCGTTCTATTGTGGGATGATGGAAACCAAATATGGAATTGTCGAACACGCCTATGAAACTCTGATTTCAAAAGCCTTGTTTCAGCAGGTGCAAGATATTATCAGCGGTTATCACAAGATACCTCATAAAATGGCAATCAAGCCATTTATTTTTAAGGGACTGATCACGTGTGCGGATTGCGGATGCGTATGTACTCCAGAGATTCATAAGAAACGTTATGTATATTACAGCTGTACCAATGCAAAAAAGGTATGTAAGAGGGTTTATGTGAAGGAAGAAGCCTTGATTCAGACTTTGTCGAGCTACTTGGATCAAATTGCTTTAAGTGAGGAACAAATCGAGGCGGTAACACAGTATTTGAAGGAAATCCATGAATCCGAAACCCAATTCCACACTAAAAGTCTGACCTCTCTGCAAAGGGAACGAGACAAGATTCAAAAGAGGCTAGGGCAGATTTATGATGATAAGCTTGATGGGCTCATTGATGAAAAACTGTACTTAGAAAAAGTTAGGGAGTACAAGACCCGCCAGCTTGAAATTGCTGAAGAGATGAAGAACCACGAGAGAGCCGATCAAAATTTCTACATTACAGCGAACATGGTCTTGAATTTGGCAGCTCGTGCTCGAGAAATCTTCGAGAGTTCTGAAGTGGGTGAAAAACGACAACTTTTGAATTTAGTATTTCAGAACTTGCAACTGAGAGGTGTAAGCCTCTCAGTCTCAGTTCAAGAACCGTTCTTAACGATGTTGGATTGTAAAGATCATCCAACCAATTGGAGGTGGAGAGAATCGAACTCTCGTCCTTAGCAAACTCCATATCAATGACTACATGCTTATCGCCTTCAAATTGCAATCGGTCCTGAGGAAGACGCCACACAGCAAACCGATTCGCTTCTATTATCTCGGACTATCTTCTTGAGAAGCTGCAACAAGATGGCCCATACCAGGGTTAATGACAATAGTTCTAACGCTCCTGGTCTGGCGTTAGGCTATCGGACTACGAAAAACTGTTAGGTTTTAAGCAGCCAGCAAGAACTCTTCAGTTTCTGCATTTATAGTGTTATCGGATGATTAAGGAGGCCAACCGACGTCCTCCGCATGCCACTGGTACTTTGTTTCCAAGTCGAAACCAGTACACCCCCGTTGATTATTCTAACATGAACACTATTTTTTTCGATAGATCGATAGAAGTAAAGAATAAAAAATATTTAATCGTAAGTTCTTTAAAATTTGTATGTTATAGAATTTATGTGAAGTAATTTTGTTGTCAAAAAATATTAATACCATTACCGTTCTTAATGTTTTCTTAATTTTTGGAGGAGTTATATGGCAGCAGTAGCAGGCATCAGACCGCGTCCTGAAGGGGGTGCTGTTAATTTAAACTTAAATCCCGTTATTCCAGTAGTCGCACAAATTGTTTCAGATATGGATCTCGGCGGGATGCTTAAGACCGTCTTAGATTGTGTTGATTCTAGCTCATTGGCTAATGTAAGCCTTGTCACTCTAAAATGTTACCCTATTGTTGAGCGGGGAGATCAGCTCTTAGTTCAGAGGTTAGACAGTCAGGTATCGGCTAGAATACGTTATCTTGAAGCAAGTGTAATGGGAATAGCGAGCCTTGTTTATAATGTTGTTTTTGGAGTGATTTTTGGAATAGTTTCTTTAGCAACTTTGGGTCAGGTGAGAGTTGTGATGGATCAAATGAAAAAGCATTGGATCCATATAGGTTTGGCTGTGGCTTCAGTAGGGATAGCGATTGCAGGCACTTTTTCTCCGAAGGTTGGGCAAAAGGCAAACATTGCAGCAATGCTCGGAATAGGGGCTTTGATTGGAACATTGGCTCAGACGGATGTCGTTAGGAGACTTACGCAAGCCTATCAAAGGCACAGCCCAGCTCTAAGGGCGGCAGTGTTGCAAGGTGTGCAAGGGGACCGAAGTCTTTTTGATCGCGAATTTGCTCCCTTTTTTGATCACCTGGATCACGGTCTTAATGACACTGTTGTGACTGTGTACGATTTGGCGGAAGTAGTTCAAGGAGTCGCCGCATACTTTCCACAGATAGTTCCTATTGCTACTCCAGGGCTCATTTTCGGCAGTTTAAGCAATAGCTGACTTTTTAAAAAAATTATTTCCGGGTATATACCGGTGACGTTTCAAGAGACTATAGAATTTCGATTTTTAACAACCCCCTTTTCCGATCCATCAAACAGGGGCATTATTCGAGCAATAAGACCCTGTTTGATGGGTCAAAAAATGGTCATGTTAAAACCAAAATTCTATAGCCGATTGAAACGGAACCGGTATAACCCAAATTAGTTTTTGGCTGCATTCCGAACTTTTGAATGCATTTGTGTATAACTGAGAAATGAGTTACTATTTTCTTTCCTCTATTTCAACTGAAAGCTTCTATGTTTGAGCCAAATAAAAAAGAATCGATTCCGGAACGCGAAGAACGTGTTCTCGCTTTTTGGAAAAGCGATAAAGTTTTTGAGAAATCCGTCGATGAAAGGAGAGAATGCCGATATTTTTCTTTTTATGACGGACCGCCTTTTGCGACAGGGCTTCCTCATTATGGTCACTTGCTGACGGGAACGATTAAGGATGCCGTGCTGCGCTTTAAGACGATGCAAGGTTATTATGTACCGCGCCGCTTTGGGTGGGACTGCCATGGCCTTCCAGTTGAAAATGAGATTGAGAAGACGAAAGAACTTTCGGGTGCAGGGGCAATTGAGGCCTTTGGAATTGGCGCGTTTAACGAAGAGTGTCGCAAGATTGTTCTGCGCTACACAGAGGAGTGGAAGCATACAGTCAGCCGAATGGGTCGCTGGGTTTCTTTTGAGAATACGTATCACACAATGGATCTGTCGTTCATGGAATCGGTGTGGTGGGTATTTGGTCAGCTTTATCAGAAAGGGTTGATATACGAAGGTTTTAAAGTAATGCCTTTTTCTGCGCGCTTGGGTACGCCACTTTCAAATTTTGAAGCTAATCTCAATTATAAAGAAGTGGATGATCCTTCTCTGACTGTTCAGATGCAGCTTGTCGATGAGCCAGAAACAGCGCTTCTTGTTTGGACGACGACGCCTTGGACGCTTCCGTCGAATCTTGCAGTCATGGCAAGGCCAGATATGGAGTATGTCAAGGTGAAGGAGAAGAAGTCAGGGCGCGATTTTATTTTAGCAGCATCGCGGATCTCCCATTATTTTAAAAATCCTGAAGAATTCGAAATATTGGAACAATTTCCAGGCTCTTCTCTGGAGGCAAAGCGGTACGAACCTCTTTTTCCTTACTTCGCGGCCAAGGCTCAGCAAAAGGCATTCCGCGTCATTATGGAAGAATCGGTGGGATCGGATGAAGGAACGGGTCTTGTGCATTCGGCACCCGCATTTGGCGAGGTCGATTTTTTTGCTTGTGCGAGAGAAGGAATCGAATTAGTCAACCCGATCGACCACAATGGGAAATTCACGCAGGAGGTGCCTGATTTTGCAGGGCTTTTTGTGAAAGACGCCGATAAAGACATTATCCGCCGCTTAAAGCAAGAGGGGAAGGTTTTCCATCATGGGCAAATCCGCCACCGCTATCCCTTTTGCTGGCGCTCCGATACGCCGCTTATCTACAAGGCGGTGAGCACATGGTTTGTCGCTGTGGAAAAGATCAAGGAGCGGATGATTGACTGCAATGAGCAGATCCGTTGGGTTCCTGATAATATTAAACATGGACGTTTTGGAAAGTGGTTGGAAAATGCCCGCGATTGGGCTATCTCGCGCAACCGTTATTGGGGAACTCCCATTCCGATCTGGCGCAGTGAAGATGGGGAAATCCTAACGATCTCCAGCATTAAGGAGCTGGAAGAAAAATCGGGACAGAAGATAACTGACCTGCATCGCCATTTTATCGACGATTTAGAGATTATGCAAAACGGAAAAGTTTTTCGCAGAGTTTCGGAGGTATTTGACTGTTGGTTTGAGTCGGGCTCCATGCCTTATGCACAAGAGCATTATCCTTTTGAGAACAAGGACGCTGTCGACAGATGTTTTCCTGCAGATTTTATTGCTGAGGGTTTGGACCAAACACGCGGCTGGTTTTATACGCTGACGGTTTTGGCTGCGGCTCTATTTGATAAGCCTGCGTTTAAAAATGTGATCGTAAACGGAATTATTCTGGCAGAAGATGGCCAGAAAATGTCTAAGCGTTTAAAGAATTATCCGGAACCTTCCTTTGTGATTAACCAATATGGGGCGGATGCAGTGCGCCTCTATCTCCTCAGCAGCCCTGCTGTGAATGCAGATGATTTGCGCTTTTCGGAAAGAGGGGTGGAGCTCGTATTGCGTCAGGTACTCATTCCATTTTGGAATGCGTTTATCTTTCTATCCACCTACACAAAAATTTACGACTGGCAGCCTGAAAGTGAATCCTTCCGAGCTCCTAAAGCAGAAATCGATCGCTGGATCCTGTCTTTGCTCCAGAAACTGGTAAAAGATGTAGATCAGGGGATGGACAACTATCAGCTCAATCGCGCTGTGGAACCCTTTATCGGTTTCATCGATCAACTGACGAATTGGTATATCCGACGTTGCAGATCTCGATTTTGGACGGAAGAAGCGACGCAAGATCGCAGAGAAGCTTTTGAGACACTTTACACGGTCCTTTTGACGCTGACAAAAATCTCTGCTTCTTTTGTTCCTTTCATTAGCGATGCGATTTATCTTCAGCTCAAGCACAAGAATGCTCCAGAATCCGTCCATCTTTGCAATTTTCCTTCCTATGAAGAAATACAAAGGGATGAAACCCTTGAGAAGGAGATGGGCTACGCGCAAGAAGTGGTGAGCCTTGGTCATGGACTCCGCAAGGAACATAAGATCAAAGTGCGTCAACCTCTTTCCAAGGCTTACATTATTTCTGCAAATGCGGAGATATTGGAGTCTCTGCGCGCTAAGGAGCATTTGATTGCTGACGAGCTTAATGTGAAGCACATAGAATTCAAGTCGGATGAAACAGCGTTTGTATCGATCGTTGCCAAGCCCAACTTCCGCGTTCTGGGCAAAAAAGTGGGCAAATGGATGAACGCGGCACAAGTAGCGATTCAAAATCTGCCGCAAGCCCATCTGGAACCGCTCTTAAAAGGCGGAACTGCTGAGATTATCCTCGAAAATGAAACGTTCATTCTCACACCAGAAGATGTCGGCCTTGAGCGCAAAGTCAAAGAGGGTCTTGTCGCTGCCACCTCAGGCGAGATCACGATCGCTCTTGATACTGCGCTTAACGAGGATCTTCTCTTGGAAGGTTTGGCTAGGGAACTTGTGAACAAAGTCAACACGATGCGCCGAGACGGAGGTTTTTCTGTCACTGACCGCATTGTGATCGCACTGAAAACGACAGACCGCGTGAAGGAAGCCTTCAAGTTACATTCCGATTACATCCAACACGAAGTGCTAGCAACCCATGTGCATTTTGATTGCGAAGAAGGCACGGAGTGGGACCTTAATGGAGAGTTGGCGACGATTGGGATTTCTCTCAGTGTAAGATAAGAAGCGGGACTTATACCCAACGTGATTGAAAATTTGGATTTAAGACCGAGCCAAAGCCCCGGGATTGGACGATCGAATCTAGCCCCTATTTCTAATAGTGGCGACGATTCAATCGTGCCAATCGCGGGAGCTTTCGCTTCGGTCCTAAACCAAATTTTCAATCACGTTGGGTATAATGTCCCGCCTCATGCTTTGGGAGTGATGTGCATGGGTTTGTAGATTAGACCATGTTTTCTTGTATCTCCTTTTCCTCTACCTTAGGAACGACTAATGTAGTATTTCGTTCGAATGGCCAAAATGTATCCATATAGAGAGGGATTGCGTTTGCCGCCGCCATCATAAAATTCTCGATGGGCCCATATAAGGTCGGAGATGGACGAATAAATAAACCGGCCATAGATAAAATAAACGCAAAAACAAAAAGTACTTGCTGTAATAAACGTACATGCTGTTTTCCATTCCAATCTGAAATCTCATGATGCAACTTTTGAAAATGCAAAAGTGCTGCTTCTCTATTCTGTTCTAAGAGACTTTCAAAGAGTTTAAAAGCCTCAACAGCAGCTGTTACACCAATTCCTGATTGAAGGATTTCCATTCTTTCAATCAGATCTTTCGCATCTTCAATCTCAAAATGAAAAGGGTTTTTGTTTTCATAAAGCAGTGAAATTTGATGCCAATAGACGATATCTTTATTAAGCAAGTCAAATAATTTTTCGAGTTTTAAATCTGCTGCTAAATCCTTTTCTAAATAAATGTTAGCCACTCGTGAGCCGATTTCTAACAGAAGAGGAATGGTGATCACGAAAAATAGCAGGGGCAGAACCCAGGGATATGCGGCAAAAAAGGTTGCTAAACATCCCAAGGCTGCAATTTTAGCTGCCAAAGGAGTAAGAATCATAATCGCCCCAATCCCAAGCAGGCCGATAAAATCCAGCAGTAATCTGAAGCCGAGTTTAAAATCTCCGTTATGGAAGGCCTGAATAGATTCCTTTAACGAGACAAATGCTACGCCTACAGTAATCACGCCTGCAACAACACCACAGACTAAAGTTGCCACTGCTACAAAGGGAAGTGAAATATGCGCGCACGCCGTCACGCCTTGGAAAGTAAGATACGCCATGGTAAATAGGTCTCCTCCAATGAGAATCGGATTG
This sequence comes from Chlamydiia bacterium, assembly GCA_021324995.1. GTDB lineage: Bacteria > Chlamydiota > Chlamydiia > Chlamydiales > Rhabdochlamydiaceae > CAJCIW01. The sequence goes on from JAJPIB010000029.1 coordinate 14,197, forward strand.
TAACGATCCCATTTATTATCTTTGGCTTGATTAATATGGCTCTCTTTTGAATCAATTACACGGCGTACGAGCGAACTAATGGATGGTTTTTCATCTGAAGAACCTTCTACACATTTTGTATTAATAAAATCTTTACAAGCTTCGTTTATTGCATACATAAATAACCTTTTTTTTATTATAATAGATGTTCCTCTCTGTCATTTGAGCAGAGAAATTGAATTAATTTATAACGAATTAAAAAAGTTATATTTGGGCGAGAAACGCCCGTCGGAAATGACGGGAAGAAATTATATTGGACATAGAAATTATATCCAAAAAAGAAAGAGAAAGTGTGTTATTGCAGTCGAATAACATGTTAATATCCTTTATTATTGATTAATATTATAAATATATCCTAATTATTAAGTCAATTTTTATCTGAAATCCCTGCCATATTTTTTTTGAGCTGCGTACTTTAGACCAGACTTCGGGTTGAAAATGTGCTCAAAATCACCGACCGCTAGGCTTCGTAAGTTCATTCGTATTTCATTAATACAGATGAACTTAGGAAGCCTAGCGGTGATTTGGGCGAGGTTCACGCTCGAAATTAGACCAAGATTTTTGATGGATCGGAAAAGGGGTTTGTTAAAATCGAAATTCCATAGTCGATTGAAACGGAACCAGTATATATTTTTTTGGACTATTTCTGGGTGACTTCCATAGAAAGGGGCCATTCTTCTGGGACAAAAACTCCCTCTTGTAGTGTTCTCCTTTCAACCATCTTAACGATGGGTTCAAGGGGGACTACAGGAATTTCTCTGCCGGCAGCGGCAGATAGTAAGGCTTCAATGGGATTCTGGGCAAGGAGGTCTGCTTTGACTGCGATATATTCTAAACTTTCACTAGTGACTGGAATTGCTTCAGAAAAACCCGCCCAATGGCGTCCGCCTTCAAAATAAGCATTCAGAACTTTACTAACTCTCTCAATATTGCGATTAAATGCGAATACAATATCGCCTAAATAAAATTCTGGCTTAGTAGAAACAAACGCTCCAAGATAAAGACTTTTATCAAATCTATATATGGTGCTGGATTTTAATATTCCGAAAGCTCTCTCTAAAGTAGTTGCATGAAAATAGACATCTGGGTGTCTGGGAATTTCTGAATAGGGAATTTTAGAATGACGATTTGCATTGATTTTGAAATGGCGATAAGGCTGCGAAAGTTTTTGTCGGATATTGTTTTCGGCTTGCACAAAATCTTGAAAGCTTGGGGACGGACCGCGAAGAACAATACGTCTGTGGCTTAAGGCATTATTTGTAGAAGTATAGCTAGGGATAGCAAGTTCTGTTTCAACTGTAGAAGAGGAAAGGTTTAGGGTTGCGGACGAAACGACGTGCTCTCCCTTGGCTCCCGTTGCTCCAAGTAATGGCTTAGCTCCTTTAACCGCTTGCATGACCAAAGGCTTAACAGCTCTTAGGGCTAAAGAAGTAGTGCCATATGTTGCGGCTGTCGTTGCTAGTACTTCTACATCTTTGACATATTGCTGAGCTACTTTTTTTGCTTCTTCTTGGGCAAATCCATAGCGATCTATCAGTACCTCTGCAAGATTCGAACCTTCGCATGTTTGTAGATAGAGGATTGCCTCTTTGACCATCTCTTTTGTCCCTGTCGCCTCTAAGGTCGCTTTAGCTGTTCGACTGACAAAATCTAAAGTGGTTTTACAAGCTTGCTTTGTTGTGTCTGTTACACTACAGACGGCTTTTGCCGCATCCACAACAACTTCGGAGACTCCTTTGACAAGGTTTGCTGTAATGCTGACATCCAGCAAGTGGTCATGCATCTCCATTTCATTGAGCGATCTGCTCAAAGAGGCTCTGGAAATGCGGGTTTCAGGAACGGGTAGTCCAGATTGTGCGCGTTTTGAAGAAAAAGCGGTAAAATTGACATTTGCTGCCCGAATTTGTTGCAAAGTGGTCCTGTTCTGTTCTTCAACTTTCTGTTTGGCGCTGTAATATTCCTCATTGTGCTCATAGAGTATATTTAGGGAATGATTGTAATGATGGATGGTTTTATTGATTTCAGAGTGGATCTGCAGTGCATCGGAGCCCACAGTCCTCATGCGACTAATCTGCATGCGCAAATCATTGACAAATGCGCGCACTTGGCTTTTGTAGGAAATCTGTTTGTGAAGAGGGAGATGATCCGCTCTGGCCAAGGAGTCTGTTTCAAAGGCAGCGATTTGATCTTCAGGAGATTGTGAAATGGTAGAGAAGGCCGGTAGGGCCATTGGTTGAGAGTGGATATAAAAGGTGGGCTGTTGGGTTACAGGATATGCCATAAATTCTCCATTGAAATTCGATGCATTATTACTTTATTTGAGATTTGAAATTTGGATCGTATTTTTGCAATGTTTTAAATATGCCGATGTATAATGAGCGGTATGGCCAAAATTTACTTGTGTCGCCAAATAATCGTCAAAAGAAGTAAAGTTCCAACGTGGTTTTACATCAGGCCAGATTCCATTTTCTCTACAGGCATTTAATACTTCTGTTGCCTCTTGTGTCGAAGAGTATTCTACTTTTTCAATTTCCCTAGCAAAGGTGTCTTCATTTGGGTATTTGCAACCATATTTGTTAATTTCTTTGCCCTTCTCTGCCCTTTTAAGGTTGCTCAATTCAAAAACAAGAAATTTTCTAATCTCATTAATATTTTTTTCATGTTCGTTGATTTTAATCACCCTGTCATAAATATCCACCTGAGCACCACCAGGTGCATCATCATGAGATACAACATCTACAGAAAATTTACCGGCCTCAGAAACCTCATCCCATAATTTTTTAGCACGAGGACATTGCTGGATCTCTTGAATGACCTGACTAATATTTTCCTCACATTTTTTTCTTCTTGCCTCAACATAAGACGCATATGAGGTTTCCTGAATCGGTGGGAAATGGGACTCTTTAACTCTCACAGAGGGGTCTTGCGCTTTCTTAGGAGAAAAGGAAGTAAAATTAATAGGACATGGTCGAATTTGTTGCAAAATGGCTTTGTTCTGTTCGTCCACTTTTTGTTTGGCGCTGTGATATTCCTCATTGTGCTCATAGAGCATGTTTAGGGAATGATTGTAATGCTGGATGGTTTTAGTGATTTCAGAATGGATCTGCAGTGCGTCGGAGCCGATATTCCTCATGCGGCTAATCTGCATGCGCAAATCATCGACAAATGCGCGCACTTGGCTTTTGTAGGAAATCTGTTTGTGAAGAGGGAGATAATCCACTCTGGCCAAGGAGTCTGTTTCAAATGCGGTGATTTGATCTTCAGGAGATTGCGAAGTGGTAGCGAGTAGCGATGGGTCCATCGGTTGAGAGTGGATGTAAACTAAGGGGCGCAGTTGTATTGACGATGACATGATTAGCCTCTGTTATTTGAGTATGTCTGTCTGTTAGATTGGTGAGATATTCCTGCAGCTCCTACTGAGAAGGAAACCCCGGTGAATGTTTTGGTACATTGCATTAAACTGACACTCGCCCCGTAATAATAGGATGAAAGGCCCCAAGTGACTGCTGCCGAGAGAAGCATTAGACCGCCTACCAAGAGTAGACCGCTTGACTGCTCTTCTTTTTTCTTTTCGATCGATTGCTCAAGCCGATTCATAGAGATCCGCAAATCGAGATCGGCCTGGCGCTGCTGATCAATCCCTATGCGAACCTGTCTGCGGTCTGCCTCCAAGACAACAAGCTCTCGTTGCAAGACCTCAAGCCTCGCTTGCTGGCGCTGGATCGCAGCGTTCAGTATTTCTTCTTGGCGAGGAATATCGACTGCCAGTTCTTGGATGGCCTCAGTCAGGGGTGCAATAGCAACTTGGAATTGCTCTCCGATTGCAGCTAGGCCTGCACGTTGACGCACCTCTATCTGCTGGAAATGATGCATCATTTCTTGAACACCCGGCAGTGCTTGCGCCTGTTCCTGAAGGCGCTCTGCACGAAGTCGCTGGATCATGCGCAGTTGCTCCTCAAAATCTCTAGGAATAGCAAGTTCAGGAGGAGGAGCGGGTTTTGCTGCATGGATCCGCTGTGAAAAAAGAACGGAATTGGGATCGGTTGCTTTGACAACCATGAATCGTACAATGCGAGTAGGAAGCTCTCCGAAAAGTTGCGGCGGGTAGGGTCTTTCAACGTTGAAGGGATCTGCGAGGAGATTCTCCAGCTGCTGCTTAAAACGGTTAATGACTTCGTTGAGATCAGGCAGGATTTCTCCGCGTGCAGGAGGACGCGTAAAACGCTGAAAATCCTCATACCAAAGAGTGATGAGGTCTGCGACCGGGCCTACGTTGCGCTCTGTTAGGTCGCATGTGCGGATCTCATCGCGAATCTGTTGTAATTCCACATTAATTCTGATTCGCAGTTGAAGATCAGCGTCCTGAATAAAGGGCTGGAGATCGGCATCGGGAACATGTTGGGGTTGAACACGGTACATGATGAATCTTCCTTGTGGATTTTAAGTGTGAGAAAAAGTTCTGCATGCTCTGGGGCCTATCTCATTTCTCAAAAAACTGGTTAATTGATCTTCACCGGCTTTACTATGCATGCGCTGCATCTGCTCAAATTTTTCTTTTAGAACACTGTATTGCCGTTTCATTTCGACCAAGAGATCTTTCGCCTGCAGAAGTGTGCTAGCACTTGCTTCTTTTGCCTCTTCTAAATCTTGGATCGACTGCGCCAAGTGCGCGAGTTGAACACGTGCAGGGCCATTGGGATCATTCTGCCGCATCGCTTGGAGCATAGGAGTCAGTGCCGCCATCACAGTCTCTATTCTTTGCAACAATCCCTCTTCAATTTCAGCGCGCTCAAGGGCATGCTCTTTTAGTTCTTCTTGAAATGCATTTTTTAATGCCTCTTGAGGGGAGAATCCCTCTTCACAGGCCATGTGGTAGTCGATATCGTCCATGAGATCGATACGAAATAGGCTGGGATCAACTCGGAACATCGTTTAAACCTTATTTAAGACTGTTTCTGCAGCAGTAAGGGTATGGCCCAAATCGATGCCGTGCTGCTTTAATAAGTCAGCGATGGGTTTCATCTCTTTCATATGTCCATCAAAACCGAGGAACAGCTGCGTGACGTCCCTTGTGTGTTTATTCAGCAGTTCGTAAATTTGCTGTGTGGAGAGATTCGTAGCATCTTGCACTAGAATCATCTTTTCTTGAATGGCAATAAATCCTGTCATTAATTCTTCATTAATGCTGTTGGCCTGAAGGTATAATTGATTGCGGAGTTGGCTGAAGAGCAGCTTTATTTTTGCAATTTCATTGAGATATTTCTTATCAGTTTCCCTTTGCCTATAAGTAGCAAGAAACCGCTCGACGGGGCGGTTTTTTGGCAAAACCTCTGAAAGACGCTCTTTCAGATCAGTACACAATTTTTGCCAGAGGAGTTGAGATGCATCGCTAACACCTGCAAAGAGCATGATTGACTCTACCCTAGAATACAAGGCAGCTAAATGGGTAGCGCATAAGATCTTCTCCCGCTCTGTGGAATTAGCGCTCTTAAACTGGTTAAAAAACTGATTTTCCCATGCGGCAAAATTCTTTGGCATCTCTTCATTAAACGGAGGCGGGAGTGTGTTGCAAGCTGCTTTCATTTCTTGAAGGAGCAGCTTTAGCTTCTTTTCAGGCGTTTGCGGCATCGCGTGCAAGTAAAGAACCTGAGTAGGGGGTTGGGATTGAGTAAGCTGAATCGTTGATGTCATGGGGAGTCCTTTTTTTTGAGGGTTTGAACAAGAGGCTTTATTTCTTTGAAATGCGCTTCAAATTTAGCTTTTTGCTCGATTGCTTTAGCCTCACAACCAGCTCGTAGTGAGGGATTGAACACGTTCATCCGCTTGTAACAACACTCTGAAAAGATTATACCACACGCATTTTTCATTTCCTTAATACCGTCTAGTAACTGAAAACAAGGCGTAAAGTGTTTATGAAATACTGCCAAGAACCTCTCATCCATTTTTTCAAGTTCATCTTTTTTCCTTTTTAAAGAGGCATTTTCATTTTTTAGTGGAAGATTGCGCTCTTCTATCATTTTTATTTCTTCTTGACGCGTTTGCGCGTAAAGCTGAAAAATGGAGCGCTCATCGATGGGGTTAGATAGATGAACCTGTTGCAGATCTCTTGAAATATCGATAGCTTCTTCTTCTAAAAGCGATTCCATTTGAATTTTTTGAATTTCAGCTCTGACGAGTGCCTTTAATGAATCCCGACCTGTCAAATATAACTTTCGAGTTGCGCTCAAGGGCTCTCTCACATGACATGCATACTTGCTATGCAAGAAATTCATTTGTATAGATGCACCCAGTTTAGAGTAATTGCCGTGAAATACGGGATTAAGCTTATCCCAGTTCCAATTCGTAGGCATATTCCAGTCCCAAGTCCCGCCAGGCCCGCCGGGGAATTCACAACTCAGATAAAAATCCCATATTTTTCTGGTTTCGTGGCATTCAGTGAGGAAGCGCAGCTCAAAGTTGCCCAAACCGCGGTGAAGGATATCCATCCTTGCGCTGAAAATTTCAGCAATCCCAATCCATTCTTTTTCAAGCGTCCCCGTTCGCTGCAAAATGTGCTGCCTTAACATCTTATTCTCTGCAATAAAAAGAGCATGGTCAGCTCGAGCAGTCTGAAAAAGAGTTCCCAGCATGAACATTTGCTCATAGATCTGTAGCTGCATGGCGTTATCGACCTCACGTTGCCTGGCTTCGGCTTGATTCCCAAGCTTGAGCGGTGCCACGGGTCTCTGGGCCAGAAAACCACTCTGCAAATTCGGCAGCTCTACCAAAGCAGTATCATGGACTTGAACCGGGAAAAGAGGATGCTCTACAACTAATCGTGAAGTCATGTGGATTCCTTTTTTTCTAGGGCTTCAAGAAGAGATTCTATTTTTTTCAAATGATCTTTAAACCTTCCATCCAATTCGATTGCCCGGGAATATAAACCAGCTGCCAGGCTATGTGCTTGATCTAAATTAGAGAGTGCTGTGACGTAAAGCTTGACGCCAGCTTCGTGCCTTTGAATCGCAAGCTTAATCCCATTTGGCAACTGAAAACAAGGGGCAAGATAGCTATGAAATACTTCCCAAAACCTCTTGTCGCTATTCACCATTTCAATCTTTTTCTTCTCCCACTTGGCATTTTCGTTTTTGAGCAGAAGGTTTTGCTCCTCCAGAAATTTAATTTCTTCCTGGCCCTCTTGTAGAAAAGCCTGCAGCACATCTCCTTCATGGATAACAACTGAGAGAGTACCCTGTTCTATCACTTTGGGTTCCTCAGAAAACATTTCGTTTTTAATTTTTTGGATCTCAGTCCTGATAAGGGCGTTTAGGGCACTCCGGCCCGTCAGCTGAATCTGTTTAACTGCGGCCAAAGGCTTTTCCACTACATGCGAATAAGAATCATACCAAAGCGTCGTTTCTGTTGCTGCCCCCGCCTTAACATAATTCCCCTGAAACCTTTGCATAAGCTTATCGCAATCCCCATTCGCATCAATATAGCTCTTCCATATGAGTTCAGCCTCTTGGTTCTCAGCGCTAAACTGATTATAAAAGGCATTTGCGGTGCGATAAAAAGCATCCACCTTGGCACTCACATGCTCAGCAATACCCAACCATTCTTTTTCAAGGGACTCAGTTCGCTCTACGATGTGTCTTCTCAGCTCCTTGTTTTGTGAAAGAAGAAGAGCATGACTATCCTCTGCAGCTTGAATAAGTTTTCCTTGCAAACGTATTTGCTTATAGATTTCTAGCTGCATGGCGTTGTTGACTTCGCGTTCTCTCGGTTCAACTCGATTCTCAGGTCTAAATAATGCGGCATTTGGTCTCTGAGCTGGCAGTATAATTGACAAGTTGGGCTGCTCTTCTCTGATTACAGCACCGTTAACTGGAGGATAACCTGAGAACTGATGGCGTTGCTCTACAACTAATCGTAAGGTCATGGGGATTCCTTTTTATGGAGGGCTTCAACATGTGCTTTGACTTCCTTCAAATGAGCGCTGATCTTGTCGTGCAACTTGGCTCCTTCAACATATTCTCCCCCTGATGACCAATAGTTCTTACCCCATTGATCTAAATTATTATAATTTTTTGTAAGAACACCCATGTGGGAGTCAGCTGTTGAAACGATGTAACTGATACTGGAGCTCAACGCAAAGCAGTGACTAAGGTGATTCTGAAAAATACGTAAAAACTTGCCATCGACTCCTAGAAGCTCAAGCTTTATTTTTTCTAAACTTGCATTTTCAATCTTCACAAGAAGGTTGAGATCTTCTTGAGATTGGATATTTTTTTGACACTTTTGAATAAAAGTCTGAATCGGATGATTATTGATGACAATCTCATTCAGATTAAATAGATGTCCTGGATTATTGATACCAGATCGTTCTTGTGGCATGTCTTTTTTAATGATTTGGATCTCAGCCTTTACATTTGCTTTTAAAGTATCCTTAAGTGTCGGAACCATCTTTTCAATTGCAGGCAAATGATATTTACCCACACCACAATCACTTTCTGCATAAAGGCTATAGAACCAGATTTTTGCTAAAGCTTCTCCCGCTTTAAAACCCAAAATTCCCTCGCAAGTATGCGGCGGCTTTGTCTTGGAAATTTCAAATGCGTTCATAGCTTCTTTATAATCGGCACTCAGCTCTTGATGAAACTTCTTGAGGCTGCAATGAAGTGTATTCACTTTTGCGCTTAAAATTTCAGCGATCCCAAGCCATTCCTTTTCGAGTGCTGTCGTCCGCTGCAAAATATGTTGTCTCAGCTCCCTATTCTCCGAAATAAGAAGAGCGTGAGCGTTTGTCGCAGCCTGGAAAAGATTTCCTAGCATAAATATCTGACGACAGATTTGGAGCTGCATCGCGTTATCGATTTCACGCTGCCTGGCTTCGGCTTGATTCTCAAGCTTGAGCGGTTCTACGGGTCTCTCGGCCAGAAAGCCACTCTGCAAATTCGGCAGTTCTACCAAAGCAGCATCACGGACTTGAACCGAGAAAAGAGGTTGTTCTGCAACTAATTGTGGAATCATCCGGTGAGCTCCTTACTCTAGTGAAATGGGCCATATAAATTTTACCTACTTATGCATTTAGGAAATGACGCAACCGCCATCATCCATATTATTGACTTGATGTTGCAGATCACCGAGGCGTTGATTCAACCAGCTATTACTCGCCTTCAAATTCCCAATCTCAATTTTTTGATTAGCAACTTCGGCTTTAGTGATGGCGAGCTCTTTTTCACATTTCTCAAGACCTTGAGTAAGAGAAGCTTCAATTTTTTTGCGCTCGGCGAGAGCACTATCAAAATGAGTTACAGTTCTATTGAGCGAATCACTCAAATAGGCGACTTGTTCTTTGCCGCTTTCTGCTAGCCGAGTCAGGTCTTGGTCGAATTGACTATTTTTCTCATCGAGCTTACTTGCTAAAAGTGCATTTTGTTTTTTAAGATCCTCTGTGAACTGTAGTTTTTTTCTTTCTATAATCACCCCATCCATCCGCTCTTTGTATTCCACTAACACTTTGTTTGCAGTGTGGATATCTATCGGCTCATCAGGGTCTGCAGACGCAAGCATGGCGATCAGGTTTTCTTCTCGGACCTCAAGCCCCACCACAACAGGTACACCAAGTTCGTTGATTTCTATGGTGGTAGCTTGGAGTGCTAATGCATGATGTGGCTGGAAAGGTGTGTGAAATGCGGCTTGTCTTTCTACGTATTCAATCCAATGGATGACCTCTTTTCCAAAAAGATGAGGTGCTCCAAGATCAACACTGCGAATGATGCGAGGTGAATGATGTGATAATGCTTTGCAATAAAGATCTAATTCCCTTTTTTCCCATGCTTGAATCCCTACAAGCCAAGGATCTGTGACATTTTGACAGCGGCATTCTTCATTGAAAATGGCTTTAAGACCCAAAAAATGGGTAACAAGCGTGCTTGGCGGAAGATCGAGAGATCTTTCATTGATCACAGAGAGTGCTAAAGCACTTCCTTGCATAAAGAGCTTATTTGATAAGGGATCTCTCTTGTCTTTATGTTTTAAGACGATACACATCAGTTTTCTTGCGATTGAGAGGAAGCTAACCTCCTCTTGTTCGAGGTTCGTCGGGAGCTCTTCACGAGAAACTATGGGAAGATCGGCCTGTGGGTGTACGAGCCCCTGTTGTTCTATTTGCAGTTGTTGTTGTCCACCTGCTGCGCGTATTGCCATCAGTTAGCTCCTTGGATAGCTTGAGATATTTCTTCTATTTGAGAGGATAATGCTGAAATATCAGTTTGAATAACCTTGAGACGTTCGACATAGCCACTGACCATGTTGATATCTATTAGCTTCGTCGCTGTAGCCATTAGTTTAGTCGCATCCTTAATCGTCTTGGGAATTGACGCTATATTTAAGACCACAAGATCAGTGATACACTTAATCGATGTTGTCCAAACGTCCTTCCGCAATGCCTTTTCTGTATTCTTAAAACCCGACTTTAGCTGCTCAATCTGTTTTTGCAGTGCGGTATTATCTCCTTTGATCAGCGCGACCTTTTTTTCGAGATTTTTGATTTTTTCGGCAAGTTGTTGGAAACGCTCAGGAAGGATAGTTTCGACAGAATTGTCTCCTAGAGCAGTAGTGGATTCCACCAGATCGATTTCATTTTGCTCGAGCACGGCATCTTCAAATTTCAAAAGCGGTTTGAATTCATCATCAATTGCAGCATCGACTACACTTTTACAAGTTTCGAGATGGGGAATAACACATTTATGCGCATGAAATGCCCCGGCATTCATATAGGGACAAGATATTGCTTCATTTTGGAACTTTGTATAGGTTTGAATCAGCCCGTTTATTTTGAAGGAAATGGTGTGCAACTTCTCCATCAAAGTCTTATAGACAGAATGCAATTCCAACTCAAGCATGGAGGGCAATTTTTCAATGTGCTCTTTAAGAACAGCATTCTCCTGATGAAGGATTTTTTTCTGATCTTTTAAGAGCTGCAGCTGCCTCCCCATATTGAAAGCAACCTGCATTGCTTGAAGCATCATTTCTTCGTTAACTGGACACCTCTGAATTAACTGTGCCCTACCTGTAAGACCGACAACATCTTTAGATGGAGAAATAAAATGCATGGTGTTCTTGACCGCTTCCGTTACTTCGGCTTGATTTTCGGATCTCAAAGCTGCGCTCGACAAATTAGGAGGTGGCTGCAAATCTATTTGTCCTTGATATTGTCCGGTAGCTGCTACACGCATTACCATAAGTTCGCTCCTAATTTTTACAAAAAACAGAGTTTTTTGAATTTTAAGGTGCGAAATTTAAGATAGATGCCTATAAAAATCAAGATCTTATGTCAGAAAACGCGGTGAGGAAAATGTATACCCAACGTGATTGAAAGCTTGGATTTAAGACCAAGCCAAGTAATCTTTAATCGAGGAGTTCGCCATCGAATAGGGATTTGAGCTTTGGTAAAAGCTCTTCGCAGGATAGACCTGTCTGAAAAAGCGCGGCACGCGCTTTACTGAATTCTTCGGCCGGCGTTGCAAAAACGAGCGGTTTGCTCCAAAGGAGAAAAGGGGAAAGGACCGCGGACAGAAGAAGCGCGATCTTTTTCATTTATTGTCCTCAGGAAAGGGGAGGGGAAGTACGTTTTTCCGTCTCCAGTAAATCGTTCCGATAAGAATGAGGATGCCTGCAATTAGCCAAACAACGATCCGCGGACCATTGAAAAAGGGGTAGGGAGGTTGATTGGGGAATCCCCAACGGCTTCCTGGAGGCCAGAAAATGAAGTCGGGCGCTCCTCTTAAATTCTCTTGGGGAACGAATCCAAAGTCTCTGCTGTCGGCGCTCATCGCATGGTTGTCGCCGAGAACAAGGTACATGTTATCGGGGACAAGGATGCCGTTTTGGCGAATAAGGTCTACATCGAGCTTTCCCTCTTTCAGAGGAGGGCCTAAGTCTTGGAAAGGAAGGTAAGGAGATTGTGGATTAGAGGCATCAGCTCGTATTTGTTCTCGATCAAGAAAGTCAGCAAGTGTTTCATCGTCTTTAGAAAGAATGGGAGCTCCAAGCAGGTAAAGGCTGCCATCGCGGAAATAGGTATAACGTGCGGGAACGAGTCTTTGATTTTTGACTTGAGGAGAGAAGCGTGTATCCCATTCAATTCCTACGTTGAAGAGGAGCTGGACAATGGCTGGACTAAAACGGTAAAGGGGGCTGGACTCCGGAAGCTCGGTAGCAATTCCTTGCCATTGAATCTGGTAGGCTTTGCCATTATAAAACTCATAACAGCCGTCAGGGATGTCGGGAAGGCTGGGAAGGAATATGTTGGATGAAACCGCTTTGGGATCCATGCCATAGCGGAAGGCTTTGCCGCCTTTCACCTCAAAACGCGCTGTGTACATATTCTGCATAATCTCTTTGAGATGTTTTTCCTGAAGAGGAATGAGAGAAGAGCTCAAGCCTATGGATGGACGAAGTCTACCGAGTTCGTCGCGGATCATCTTGACATTTGCGATGCTGGGGTGATGTCTGATTTCGAGATAGAGCACACCCTCTTCGATGTCCGCGAGGTTTTGATCAGCGGTATTTTTGACTTGTTCGCGCGTTAAGAGTCTCACCATTCCATAGTTTTTAAAGCCCCACATATCTCCGTAACTTGTGACGAGCGGTGCATTTTGATCATGAACAGGCGCGGGATTCAGCATCTCTCCGTGCACTTGATTTGAAGAGGTGACGTAGAGTTTTACAACAGGTTCATTCATCTGATAGATGAAAATCGGAGAATAGATTCCGCCAATGGGGTTGCGTGGAACGACTAATTTGCGATCAAAATCAATGAAGGGGATATGCTCGATTTGATTAAGACTTTTAGGTTGAAGGCTGGGAGTAATGTCATTACCTTCGCGGTCGATACCGTAAATATTTCCCCCATAGAAATAGAGGATATCGCCGGGTTTACCGATCATTCTTTTAATGTATTGTTTTTTTCCAGGAAAAAGATAGAAATACATCGTATCTACGTCGCGAATATCCATGTTTTCGCCAGTAAAAATAACGATTCCATTTCTTTTAACAAGGTCAGGATCGAAATAAAGCTCAGCAGGTTGAAGAGGAATATTGATGCCAAAGGCTGTTTTCGACACGACCAGGCGGTCTTGTTCTTTGAAAGTAGGTCGCATTGAGCCGGAAGGGATTTCGTAAAATTCAAACCAAACTTGGCGGACCAGGATAGCTACGATGAGAGCGAAGGCAAGGGCAAAAATTGCTTCTTTAAATTGTTCCCAGCTCGATTTTTTAAGATGGATGGTGAACAGGGATTCGACTCTCTTAGCTAAGACATCTGCGTTGTTTTTGTTTTTTTGGAGGATTTCATTCTGCAGTGCTAAAAGGGCTTCCTGGATTTGGTGACGGATTTCTGGGGAGAGCTTGCTTTTTTTCTTTTGGAAGCGATGATAAGCATGCCTGAGAACATGCTTACTTTTCTTGATAGAGTAAGTTTTCATTAGCTGGTGCCGAATTTTTAATCACGTTCGGTACAATCTACGGATTTTTAGAAATGCAAGCAAGTCTTATCCTTGCAAAGCATTTTTTTAGGAAAAAGGGGTTTCTAAACTTATTGATTTTTTTTTCAAGGGCAGCAACAGAAGGATGAAGAGGATCGGCTTGGAAAGCGAGCTGATAACACTCTTCAGCTCTTTCTATTTCTGTGCAAGCCAGGTGATAAAATCCCATCACTACCATGAATCCACGAAACTCTGTATAATGGAAACTTGTTCTACAGGGATAGAGAGCATAAAGCTCCAGACATCCTCCAAAAATAGAGGGAACAGATTCTTTTTTTCCTAGGCGGATGGCTTGGTCTGCGTAATTGATGCGCGCACTGAAATGATTGGGATGAGCGATCCATGCTGCTTCGATTAAGCGTTCGGCTTGCCTCTTCTTTTTCGCTTTTAGATAGGCATAAGTAAGCAAGTTAATGATTTCTGGGACATCAGGAAAGTCTTTAGAGAGTTGTCTTAAACTTTTGAGGTTTTTTCTCGGTTTCTCCTGGATCTTGGTATAGAGCTCTTCGAATCGCTGCACACCTTCTTGAGGTAACTTTTGGTATTGGGCACTGGCAGGCAATGTTTCAAAGGTGATGTGGTATCCTTTGCCGTAAATTTGTGTAGAAGGGATTTCTAAGATGGCATTTTTCATTGTTCCCACGCAAAAGTTTCTTCCGATTCAAAATAAATGTCAAATCCGCCTTCAGGAATCAATATCCAGCGATAATGATGGCCGCTTTTTAGCACTCGTTTAAGATCACTTGTTGAAATTTCGAGAATAATTTCTTCTTTTTTAGATCCATTTTTAAGCGAAAAAGGAATAGCGCTATTGCTTTTTTGGGTAAGATCACTCGCAAAAAGGCGGAGCTTTCGGAAATAAGAAGGTGTTTGGATCAGCAATTTCCAGGTATCTTTTCCTTTTTGTGCATTGCCCAAAATGAGGGGGGAACGATGTGGCATCCCGCCTTGGAAAAAGGAAATAAGGCCATGTCCTGAATCAATAGTGCGCATTTTAAATCTATAATGCGGACTTTGCAATTCCAGCCAATAAGGAAAGGGAAAATCGGAAAACTCTCTAGAAAAATAGAGCTCAATGGTGCTCGAGGCGAGGCGGGAATTGTCATCAGGCCACTGAGTTTTTAGGACTTCGAAGGTGGCTGGACAAATTTTTTTCCCTTCTAAAGTAACAGTAGGATTCCAAGTGCGTCGTTGATCGGTTTCCCCCTGTGGGGGCTGCGGTCCGATCTTTTTGCGCTCTAAAGGGGGTACTGTAGTCAGGGGAAGAGCCATGAAACGCATCAGAAATTGCTCTGATTTATCCAGATAAAGCCAACCATTTTTGCTGTAGGAAAAGCATTCGATAAGACCGCCGGTCGCTCTATCTATTTCATAAAGCGTCCATGAGGTGTGGCCGGGCGCTTTATCGGCAACCCATTTTTTCCACGCAATGGTTTTGAGATCGATCTGCTTAGAGGGGACGGAAATTTCTTCTAAGATGAGCACGCTTTCACTGATCGAACGAATAGAGAGAAGAGAATAATTGCCTTCTTGAGCGGTCACAATAAAATCCCCTGCTTGGCCACGCGAGAGCTTCTCTAGAAGACAGGCTGGATGCCCATGTGCATGTAGAGAAATAAAAGTGCAAAGAATTAAAATTATCTTTTTCATCTTTTTGGCGTTCTTTGTGAATAGGAGGGATTATACGGATTTAGAGGTTATTCGCCTATTAACCAAACTTGCTGCGACAGGCGATCTGCTGCGGTTTGCTCCTTCTCCAGGTCTAAAGACCTGCGGCTCGTCGCAAATCTTGCATATCATCTATCTCGCGACGCGCCTATGGGAGGATAGGGGGGCAAGTTCGGTTATGATCACAGTCGTAACAGTATTTCGGCTCAAAATGCAGGGGGTCTTCGACCTGGATTGTCATGTGCGAGATCTTATAATTTTTTTCAATTAGCCGGTGGGCTTCATTTAAGGCAGCATGTGTGTCTTCCGCGATAATATGCGCGCTGAGGGCAACTTTTCTTGCGGATACGGACCAGACATGCAAGTCATGAACCTCGCGCACGCCTGGGATCGATTTTAAATCGCGTTCGATAGCGCTGGGATTGATTCCTTCTGGTGTGGATTCCATCAGGACAGAAACAGTCTGTCGGATGATTTTTCCTGAACCATAGATGATACCCAAAGAAAAGAGGATGGAAATGATGGGGTCGATAGGATCCCATCCTGTAAGCCAAATTAATGCACCGGCTAAAATAACGCCAATGCTTCCCAAAATATCTCCAAGAATGTGCAAATAGGCAGCGCGAATGTTGAGGTTTTCTCCTTGATGGGAGTGGAGCGTACGCATCATCAAAAGGTTTGCTACGAGTCCGATCGAGGCGATGATGAAAACTACGGAGCCTTTGACTTCCGGTGGTTTGATTAGGCGATGGACCGCTTCATAAATCAAAACGCCGCACAGTCCCCATAAAGAAAGAGCGCTCGCAAGCGCGCCTAGGATTTCTGCGCGATGATAGCCATAGCTCATTTTCGGTGTGCTTGGTAAGTGGGCAATTTTTAAGACGACAAGACTCAAGACAAGAGCGCCGACGTCAGTAAACATATGTAAGGCGTCACTGATCAGGGCCAAGCTATTGGCAAGGATTCCTCCTATTACCTCGACAATCATAAAAATGAAGGCGATGCATAAGGCGATGTTCAAGGCTTTTCGATGGATGTGCTTTTCGTGCCCATGGCTGCATCCTGAGTGGACGTGACCCATTATGTTTCCCTTTTTGCCTTAACTTATTCACTTGCTTTCCATCAGTCAACTTTTTATTAGTGAGAGCAGAGGCAATGCCTCCACAGGGGGTCCCAATGTCGTTTCTTTATTCACTGAACTTTATCGTTGCTTGCATATTAGGAACAACTGCCGTATTCTTGACGGTTCCGACAATCGCGCAGCAGGAGCGCCCTGCGGATTGGAGAGAGGAATTGAAACAGATCGACGCGGAGATTAAAAGCGCTGAAGATCTGAAGAACCGTTATTTGGCAGCGGCAAGGCGCGCTGAAGATCAGGGGATGCGCTGGCAATTTACCCAAGATCAGAAGCAGGAAGCCAAGCGAGCTTTTCAACGAGCGGATGAAAAGAAACAAGCAGCGCAAATGCTTCAGACGCGTATCAATGCGTTAAAGGCAAGAAAAGCGCAGATATTGCAGGAACACCCCGAGGCAGATGACTACCCAGGATCCTCTTAAATCGATTTACAATGAATCTCTTTCTCTTCTTACAGATCTTTATCAGCTAAGCATGGCGTATGGCTATTGGAAGCTTGGCATCGCTGAGAGAGAATCCATCTTCCATCTTTTCTTTAGAAGAAAGCCTTTTAACGGAGGTTTCGCGATTGCGGCAGGTCTTGAAACCGTTCTCGAATTTTTGAACCAATTCCGCTATTCGGAAAGCGATTTGAACTACCTTGAACAGTTGAAAGGGCCGGACGGAAAACCCTTTTTTGAGGGAGAATTTTTAGAATACCTCAGCCACTTTTCTTTCCAATGTGACATCGATGCAATGCCCGAGGGGACTCCTGTTTTTCCTTATGAACCGATTTTTAGAGTTCAGGGTCCTATTCTCCATGCCCAGCTTCTGGAAAGCCCTTTGCTCAATATTATCAATTTTCAAACCCTTGTCGCAACCAAATCCGCTCGCATTTGTTGGGCTGCACGTCCAGATCCCGTCGTGGAATTTGGTTTGCGCAGGGCACAAGGGATCGATGGAGCACTCGCTGCTAGTAGAGCTGCCTTTATTGGAGGCTGTGAATCGACGTCAAATGTTTTAGCCGGCAAGATTTATAATATCCCGGTGAAGGGGACGCACGCTCATAGCTGGATCA
The DNA here is from genome assembly GCA_021324995.1 of Chlamydiia bacterium. Classification (GTDB taxonomy): domain Bacteria; phylum Chlamydiota; class Chlamydiia; order Chlamydiales; family Rhabdochlamydiaceae; genus CAJCIW01. The sequence goes on from JAJPIB010000029.1 coordinate 31,625, forward strand.
TGGCTTTTGATGAGGAAGAGGAATCGTTCGAAGCATTCGCACAAGCAATGCCCAATAACTGCATTTTTCTCATCGACACTTATGACTCCATTGGAGGAGTAAAGAAGGCGATCAACGTAGCAAAGAGAATGCGATCCAAAGGTGTCGAGATGATTGGCGTCCGCTTAGATTCCGGAGATCTTGCACACTTAAGCATTGAAATTCGTAAACTCCTCGATGCAAACGGCTTTCCGCATGCAGACATCATGGCCAGCAACGAACTCGATGAGCACATCATTAAAGATTTGAAGCAGCAGGATGCCAAAGTGAACGTATGGGGCGTCGGAACTCATCTTGTCACAGGCAAGGATCAGCCTGCATTAGATGGTGTCTATAAGATTTCTGCATTCAAAGATAAAAAGGGAAAATGGCAGTACAAGGTTAAGATTTCCGAGCAACTCGCTAAAGTAACGAATCCTGGCATTCACCAAGTCAGAAGGTATTACGATGCTCAGGGAAATGTAGCGGATATGATCTACGACCTACACTCCCATCTTCCTGAAAATCCCCATTCGATCGATCCCCTTGATCCTACGCGTTCTCAAACCCACTCTTCCGAGATGAAGTATAAAGATCTTCTCGTTCCCATTTTAAGAAAGGGGAAATGCATTTATCAATCTCCTTCGCTTCGCGAAATCCGGGACAAGACTCAGTTTGAGCTATCCCAGTTTCATCCAGCGACGCGACGATTCCTCTATCCACAGCCTTATTTTGTTGGATTAGAAAAATCGCTCTATGAAACTAAGCTAAACATCATCCAAGATTTGAAAAAGAAATGAAAGCACTCTTGATTGTTGACATGCAAAATGACTTCATGCCTCAGGGAGCGCTTGGAGTTGCGCATGCAGATGAACTTATTCAAGTCATTAATTCTTTAATTCCTAAATTTAAACTCGTTATCGCTAGTTTGGATTGGCACCCAGAAGATCATGTGAGTTTTGCTGCAAACCATCGAGGAAAGAAAGTAGGGGAAACGATCGAAGTCGATGGACAGGAGCAAATTTTATGGCCTATCCACTGTGTGAAAGACACTTTCGGAGCGCAGCTCGTTCATGGATTAAATAAAGAAGGAATTCATAAAAATATCTATAAGGGTGTGGATAAAAAAATCGATAGCTATAGTGCCTTTTTCGATAACCGCCGACTTAACGAGACAGGCCTAGGAAAGTATTTGAAAGACCACAAAGTCACTGACATTTATTTAGCGGGGGTGGCGACAGACTATTGCGTTCTCTATTCCGCTTTTGACGCAATTGATTTAGGCTTTTCCGTGCATCTGATCACCGATGCCTGCAAGGCTATCAACCTTCACCCCAAAGACGAAGAACATGCCTGGGAAGCCATTGCTGCCAAAGGGGGGAGTATCGTTCATTCTAGTGACGTCTAAGAATCCAAATCACAATGTAGATGAATAGCCCTGTTAAGGTGAGGTTCAATGCCAAACTAAGCTGCGCGAGCTGGAGGACTATCGGAGCAATCGTATAATTTGCAGAAATGATCAGGATTCCGGCGCCCACTTCTCCACGCGGCCATAGTGCGACGCTAAGCGCAGCTCTTTCCCGAAGGGAGGCTTCCTTTTTATAGCAAAACATAGGGTAGAGTTTCCCTAGATTGGAAAGAAAGGTCAGCAAAAGGGTGTGAAAGGCAAGAAAGGCGAGCGACGTTGTCCCCAAAGAAATTTTCGGCAATGTGCATCCAACTAGGAACATGTAGGCGAATTTAAGGATAGCGTCGAATTTTTTTTCAAAAGCGATTTCACTTTCTTTGAAAAAATTGCCGAGGCGCTTGATGAGAGAATTTTGATCAGAGTGTGAGTTGTAAAGGACACAACCCAGAATGAAGGAAGGAAGGAGAATTTCAATATTGATCAAGGTGGCTTGCGCGAAAAGTTCTGTCACACTGGCTAAAATGAAAGCGTATGTTAAAAGCCACGGACGTGTTGTGGGAAGTTTAAATTGGTGTAAGTAACGATAGCCAACGTAGAGCATTGCTGCGATCAGCACCAAGAGAAAAAAAGCATTTGTATCGAACCCCAGATGAACCATTTGTAAAGGCACAATCAATAAAATAGTGTCCAGGTCGTCGAGAATGGCTAGAATTCGGGCTTTTTTATACACCCATGTTGTCGCCAGACCCGCTGCTGCTAGCATTGTGAAAAGCACCCCGGCAGATGTTGGAGCGGCAAATCTTCCAATGATTGCAGCTTGAGATAAATTGATATCGAAATATGCCCAAAAATAAACGCTGCACAAGATCCACGGGAAAGCGGCAGCTGTGGAGGCGATCAGAAAGTCCTTCCCGTAGCTTTTGATCTTATGCTTTTCGATCGTAAACTCTAGACCAACTTCAATCATGATGTAGCCCAAGACGACAATCGTCATGAACTTTAATAGAGGGCTTACTTTAGAGAGATCAAAAACTTGGGAAATGAAAATCCCCAAGATCATGAGCAAGCTGTATGCAAAAACCTTTTGCATCGCGCATATCCTTTTTCTTTTCACATAGGGAAACTTGAAAGAAAAGGCAAGCGCTTATTCGCCATTTTGCGGTTGGTATACCTTTTAGTTCTGCCAGGACATCGGACATCATAAAATTTTATAATGTCCTGGGCCCTGTATATCCTGCGCTAAATTTTGACATTTATACCCAACGTAATTGAAAATTTGGATTTAAGACCGAAGCTATTGAGGGGTGATACTCGATCCCTTGTGGGCGTTGACCTTTTTTGGACTGAGGCATTTTAGTAACCTGAGTTTTGGGTTCCTTTCATAGAGTCTTACTGCATCTTTTGGCCAAATTTCTCCCATTTTTGCACGTCCATAGGTGCTTTCAGCTATTGAACGTGCCAAAA
>JAJPIB010000058.1 GCA_021324995.1 Chlamydiia bacterium
TTAAAATTTAATCCCCCTCTGTGAGCTCTGTGATCTCTAGCGAACCTTGTTCGCGGGTGGTTGAAAAATGCTTTTTCCCGATTCTTCAGTTTTTTTCGGTATAATTAGAAAATTAGGTAAGGCGCAAGTAAACCTTGACCCCCCAGGGTGTTATACCCAACGTGACTGAAAATTTGGTTTAGGACCGAAGCGAAAGCTCCCGTGATTGGCGCGATTGAATCGTCGCCCCTATTAGAAATAGGGGCTACGATTCGATTGGTCAGCTTCCCAAACAATTGTCCAAAAACAAGACCACTAAGAGCTTGTTTTCTTCAAATGAGTAGCAAGAGCTTCTATCCTAACTTCATTGGGCACATCATGATTTTCTATTCTATGAAAGGCCACTTTGCCAAAGTCAGAATGCAAGGTAACTAGGTTTTTATTTTTAGAGATGAAGTAGGTTTCCCCATAAATTGCGTTCCGTGTCCGTTCAGACAGCCTTTCAAAAAGAGGCATCGCCACATGCTCCTGTTCTTCTTTAAACAGCTCAAGGATTTGGCGCAAAAGACTCCGCTCTATAGCCTGTATACGAATAGAATTGGACGTATCTAAATTGTCAAAAGAATGAAAAGCAGCTCCTCCAAAATTGGGATGGGAAATATTTCTTCCATTTCTTTTTTCGATTTCGTAGGTGCAAAAATAGACAGCCTTCTTTGCTTCATCGCTAAGTCCAAGAATCAATGGAAGCGCGGAGGATTTCTGTTCTTTTTGAAGTAGAGAAATAGCTTGGATTAGGATTTCTCTTTCATAAGAGCGCACAGCACGCATGAAAATGGGATGATGGTTGTACTTAGGCAAACTCAGTTCTCGAAGAAGAGTGTTTAGGAATGCAGTTCCTTCTTTATCTTTTAGCGTCTCTAAGGCGGATTTAAAAAGGACGGATATTTCATTATAGTCTTCCTGAGAAACCTCTTGAAACTTTAGCTCCGTATTCAAGGACTCTAATAAAAAGAACGACAGGGTATTGGTTTTTTCTCCATTGCTTGTTTCAAGGGCAGAAGGAATAAGGACTTGAGCTGTGATGGGAAGATGGTCCGATGGCTCGCTTTTCGTTTTGAGATTCGCGCATATTCCTGGAATGTCCGCTTGCTTCACATACATGGAGTCTGGAACCAAAATGTAGTCTAAACGTCGACTTTCATCGATATAAGTTTTCTTCGAGGTATATTTTAATACATCGCGAAAACCAAGGCTGCAAAGGTTTTGGATCCCCATCCATTGGGGCGTTGCATTTAAATCTCCACATACAATTGTAGGAATAGAAAGCCTTTTATCAACGAATGCCTGAAGCTCGCCCATCTCTTGAAGATCATATTTTTCTTTCCAGGTAACGTGAGTACTGATGATATTAAAAGTCGAGCGACTACTAGTTGATTTCAATTGAAGTAGTAGAGCAGATCTCCATAACGGATCTTGGTAGTGAAGTTCTTCTTTTTTTAAGACGGTAAAACGCTTTGTCTGAAAAAAAATAGCCACATCTTTTCCGTCAACTCGATAACCTGTATATCCTTTGTTCCACATGATATGAGCGAGGTCATTGAATCGATCCACTTCTTGAAGACAAATGACATCTAAATGCAGACTATCTATACGCTCAGCGATTTGAACTTTGCGCTGTTCCCAACAACCTAAGAAAATAGGTTTGCATGGATTAAGCCAACAATCCGCAAGGATATTATAACAACCCACCTTAACTATTTCTGTATTTAAACTCATCTTACCCTCAATAAAACAAATAACATTTTATTAAACTGATCATTAAAAATCAATTGAAAAAAGATTTTGCTTAAATGAACCTATCCGAATAAAAAGTTTAGTCGATTGTTTTAAGAAAAGCAGGTCATACAAGAAATCTGAGATTAAAATATTTAGGTGACTTGGGACCCAGGTTTGGCTTTGTAGAAGTGGGGAAGCTCAAAGCCATCTGCTGTGTCTGCAGAAAGGATCATCCCTTGGCTTTCTTGACCCATGAGAATCGCAGGTTTGAGATTGGCGACAACGATCATCTCTTTGCCGATAAGTAGGGATAGGTCTGCAATCTTTTCTCCGATACCGGAAAGAATAGTTCTTTGCTCAAAACCGATATCTACGACGAGTTTGAGCATTTTCTTGCTTTTGGGAACGCGCTCGACGTGCAGGATTTTGCCAACGCGAAGGTCGAGCTTGCGTACATCATCGATGGAAATTTGCTCTTTTAATGAAAAGGTTGCTGGCTTGGATGGAATTGACATCTGCTTTAACTTGTCGATCTCTTTTTGGATCACTTCATCCTCAATCTTAGTGAAAAGGATCTGGGGTTCGGGTAAATGCTGCCCTGACTCTAGATGCGAAGCGACGATGTCATCCCAATTCGCCTTGGAAAGAGCTGTCTTGAAGCCGAGCATTTTCCAGATTTTTTCTGCAGACTCAGGGATAATTGGGAATGAGATCAGTGCTAAAATCTTCAAGCACTCCATACAGCAGCCGATGGTATTAAACATGTCTTGGTGCGTGAGTGCGCTACGGTTGGCAATCCAGGGTTTTTTGGCATCGAAGTAAACGTTACCCAGCTGAGCGAGCTCCATAATTACGGCGCTTGCTCTGCGGAGACGAAAGGAAGAATAAGCCTCTTCGGCATCTTTAGCAAGCTGCTTAACTTTGTCGAGAAATTTTTGATCTTGCTCATCGAGATGTTTGAGCTCAGGGACCATTCTTTCGCAATTATTTCGGGCGAAAACAAGCGTGCGATTGACGAGGTTACCGTATTTGCCTAAAAGTTCGCTGTTGCAACGCGCTTGAAAGTCTTTCCAGGTGAATTCTGAATCCTGATTCTCAGGGGCATTGGAAGCGATAGCGTAACGGATCTGATCCGCAGTGAATTGCTTAAAAAAAGAATCGAGATCAATATACCAGCCGTCCGACTTGCTAAACTGTCTGCCTTCGAGGTTATAAAACTCGTTCGCAGGAAGGTCATCGACTGTTTTGTAGGGAGTATTTTGCCCCATGATCATCGCAGGAAAGAATACAGCATGGAAAGGGATATTATCTTTACCGATGAACTGCACGTGATAAGTGTCGGGGTCCAGCCAATAGTTTTTCCACGCTTCAGGATGTTCATGAAGCTGTGCCCACTCTTGAGTAGCAGAGATGTAACCGATGGGTGCGTCAAACCATACGTAAAGAACTTTTCCTTCAGTATCAGGCAGGGGAAGTGGAACGCCCCACTGCATGTCGCGCGTGATAGCCCTGGGTTTTAAATCATCGATATAGCTCTTGGCGAAATTGACGACGTTAGGCTTCCAGCTCTTCTGAGAGATCCATGTGCCGAGTTTGTCCTTCAAAAGATCGAAGCGCAAAAACCAATGTTTTGTCGGCTTTCGAATGAGAGCTGCTCCTGTCAATTTGGAGCGTGGATGGAGCAGATCGACCGCTTCGTAGCTGGCGCCACATTTCTGGCACTCATCGCCTCGGGCATCGGCAAATCCACACTTCGGGCATGTCCCAATGACGTAACGATCTGCTAAAAACTTCTGATCTTTTTCAGAAAAGAGTTGATCAGTGATTTTTTCTTCGATGTAGCCATTGGCGAGCAGATCTTTAAAAAACTGCTGTGTGATCTTGACATGCCCAGGCCAGGTTGTGCGAGAGAAATGATCGAACGAAAAGTTCAGCTCTTCGAAGAGTTTCTTATTGACCGCGTGGAAGATATCGACGTGTTCTTGGGGAGTTCTGCCAGCCAGTTCAGCGCTGAGAGTGATCGCGATCCCATACTCATCCGAGCCACAGATGTAAAGGACATCATTGCCCTTTAAACGCTCAAAGCGCGCAAAGCAATCGCCGGGAAGATAAGCTCCAGCTATGTGGCCAAAATGCAAAGGGCCATTTGCATAAGGAAGTGCAGAAGTGATGAGAACTTTGCGTCGATGCATCTGGCTTATTCGTCATCTCCACGATCATCTTCCTCTTCCATTTTTTGCAAATCTCTGAGGTATTGTTCGCTCGGGTTACGCTTGATCTCGCTAAGCAGCTTACTCATGGTCACTTCGTGGCCAGATTTAATGTAAAAGCGCGCAAGACTGATTGCCTGGTTAGCCAGTTCAAAATTGTTTTTAAACAATCCGCGAAGACCTTGATTGGTGAGTTGGTCTCTTGAAGTCAGATACTCTTTCATTCCATCTCCTAATTTATTTTGACACGGTGCTCTTCAGCGATCACTATACTTCGCAAAATCGCATAAGCCGTATGTAAATTGTCGTTGACTATATGGTAATCGTAGTTAGTCAGCATAATCATTTCATCTTTAGCCCACGCAAGACGCTTTTCAATGACGTCCATGGCTTCAGTTTCTCTCTTTATCAGCCTGTCTTTAAGCTCTTCAAGAGAAGGAGGGCTGAGAAAAATGAATATGGCAGGAAACTTTTTCTGCTTTAGCTGCATTGCTCCTTGCGTATCAATGACAAGAAAGACATGTTTGCCCATCGCCTGCTGTTTCTCTACAAGGGCTTTCGAAGTCCCATAATGATACCCGAAAACTTCAGCATGTTCAAGAAAATCCCCTTGGTCAATTTTTTCCTTAAACTCTTTGTTAGAAAGAAAGTGATAATCCTCACCTTCCACCTCCCCTGGACGACTAGATCGGGTAGTGCAAGAAACACTTTCATAAATACAGGAAAATTCTTTAGACAGCATGCGCACTAGGGTCGTCTTTCCGGTACCGGCGGGAGCGCTTAAGATAAAAACTAACCCCTTAGGGAGGGTCCCTAATATTTTTTGCACGTCTGCCTACTCGATATTCTGTACTTGTTCCCGAATCTTGTCCAATTCCCCCTTGATCTTAACAACCAAGAAGGATATGTCACCATCGCTAGATTTAGAGCCTAATGTATTAATCTCACGATGCATCTCCTGTGTCAAGAAGTCAAGAGTCCTTCCCACAGCCTTTTCTGAAGAGCTCAAACGCATGCGGAAATGATCAATATGCGCATGCAAACGCACGATCTCTTCCGTCACATCCATTTTATCTGCCAAAAGAGCAACTTCTCTTGCGACTCTTTCTTCAATTTCCGGCTGGATTTGACTAAATTCTTTAAGTTTTTCCTCTATTTTTCTTTGGAAGTGCAAAAGAGGCAAATCTTTTTTTTGTTCGATCGCCAAAATATTCACTTCGATATTTTTTAACCTCTTTTGGATATCTGTAACGAGCGCTTTTCCCTCAGTCTCTTTCATCTGCATCAAGTCGCGCAGCGCAGCGTCCACAGCTTCTTTAAGAGATATTTTAATCGCTTCTTCTTCCTCTTTACTCTCAACTATTCTATTCGATTGCATCTGGCTAACGAGAAATGGCAAATCAATCGCCGGTTTTGTGTCATAACCAAGCTCTGAAGAAAGTTTTTCCCACATTTCCTTCAACATTTTTAACTGGTCGCGAATATGCGCAAACCCATTTTCAGATCCCCCTTCGTTTTGCAAAGAAAGCCGAAGGGTAATTTGACCGCGTTCTAAAAATTTTGCCAACCATTTGCGCATTTCGATATCAAAACGCAACAACTCTTTGGGTAAAAAGAGGGAGATGTCGAGCATTTTACGGTTGACGGAATGGATTTCGATCACAAATTTGCCGAGAAGAGAATTAACACTTGCCCTGCTATAGGCAGTCATACTTTTAATCATAATTGGTGATAGCGGATAGGGGGTTAAAAAAGGAAATTTCTGTCAGAGATTTAATCGGCTCAAAACTTTTACGATGGATTTCGCAAGGACCATGTTTTTGGATCGCCAGAAGATGTTCAGGAGTTGCGTAACCCTTATGCGATTTAAATCCATATTCGGGCCATTTTTCATCAAAGGTGCACATCAAATTATCTCTGGTTACTTTTGCTAGGATTGAAGCTGCAGCGATCGATTGGGAAAAACCGTCCCCTTTGATCACTGCGGTTCCAGGCAAGGTTGTAGTGGGCATTTTATCACCATCGACAAGAATGTAGTCAGGCGCTTGGGAAAGACGCGAAACCGCTGCCATCATCGCCATGAATGTGGCTTGAAGAATATTCACTTGATCAATAATGAGGGAATCAATGACACCGATGCCGTAATCTACCGCAGTCAAGGAAAGTATTTTTTGAAATAATGCATAGCGCTCAGAGGGAAGGAGCTTTTTGCTGTCATCGACTCCTTCGATCAAAGTTCCCTTAGGAAGCACGCATGCAGCTGCAACAACAGGTCCGGCTAACGGTCCTCTTCCCGCCTCGTCAATACCAGCAATGCACTTGAACCCGAGCTTTCTAGCCTTGTTTTCAAAGCGCATCATTTTTTTTAAACGCTTAACCTCTTCCTGAGAAAGGACGGTTTGCATAGAAGTAAAGTTCCTTAAGGAGTGGAAATGTGCAAAAAATTAATGGCCATTGAAGAATCACTCACAATGGCCGGTATGAAATAAAAACTGTCTGCAAAGGCGCCAATAGCTAAGAGAACTGCGTCTTAGGTCGCTGGTTCTGCTTCGACAGAGCCTGTATTTACTACTTTAGCAGTTTTATTTTTTCCAAATCCAATCTGCTCTTTGATTTTGGAAGCTTTACCCGAAGTTCCTCGGATGTAGTAAAGCTTGCTCTTGCGCACTTTACCCGATCTAACGAGCTCGATTTTTGCAATTTTAGGACTGTGAAGAAGAAAAACGCGCTCAATCCCTGCACCATAGGAAAAGCGGTAAAGGGCAAACGTTTCTGAAAGTCCACCGCCGCGACGTGCGATCACTGTACCGGAAAACTGCTGAACACGCTCTTTATTCCCTTCAATAATGCGCTGATGGACACAGATCGTGTCGCCGACTTTAAAGTCAGGAACGTTTTGCTTAAGGTGAACTGCTTCAATTTCTTGAATCACTTGACACTGGTTCATATACTATCCTCAATTTAACTTTTAACAAACTTTTCGCAGAGATCAGGCCGAACGCGTTGCGTTTTCTCAAGCCCTTTCTGCGCTCGCCATTTTTCAATTTCTGCATGATGGCCATTTTTTAATACTTCAGGCACCGCGAGCCCTTCAAATTCCTCAGGTCGGGTATACGTCGGTCCTTCAAAGAGTCCTTGCTGGAACGATTCATACATAGCCGCTTCTTCGTGTCCTAACACGCCGGGGATAAACCTCACAGCAGCATCGATCAAAACAATTGCAGCTAGGCATCCATTCGTCAGTACGTAATCGCCGATGCTTATCTCTTCATCAACTTCTTTTTCAATCACTCGTTCATCGAGCCCTTCATAATGACCGCAAACAAGGATGAGGTGCTTGTAGTTTGCCAATCTCTTGCTAATGGTGTTATCTAGCTTCTTTCCCTGCGGAGAAAGATAAACAACATGAGCTTCTTCTTTCTTTACACTGCGGATGGCTCGCACCATAGGACCCGGCATGAGAACCATTCCAGCTCCTCCGCCATAAGGCCGGTCATCCACCTTTAAATGCTTGCCCTCTCCGAAATCTCGAACATTCGTCATTCGAATAGCAACCAATCCTCTCTCGATCGCCCTTTTAAGTATGCTGACTCTGAAAGGGCCGTCAAAATACTCGGGAAAAAGAGAGAGGATATCGATCTGCATTTATGATTTAGAGGCTGCTTTCTTAACAGTTTTTTTAGGCGCCTTCTCTGGAGCAGCAGATTGCTCTGCTTTAGGAGCAGCAGATGCCTTTTTGCCGGCTCTACGCTTAGCGGCTCTCTTTGTACGATTCGCATGCGCTTTTGCGCGAATTTCTTTCATTGTGTCTGGAGCGATGCGTGCAATTAAAGCTTCTGCATTTGGCGTCAGCTGCGCACCCTGTCCGAGCCAGTAGTTCATACGCTCAACATTGACAACAGAATCATTCGTTGCGTTAAAGGGGTTATACCATCCGATCATCTCGAGGTATTTTCCATCGCGGGGGTTTCTAATGTCTGTAACTACCAGGCGGTAAGTCTGACGGTTGGTGCGTCCTTGTTGGCGCAAGCGAATTTTCAAGGCCATAAATGCTTTTTCTCCTATCTAACTAATTAAAATATTTAAGAATCCCAAGGCATTTTGCCGCCAAACGGCATCTTACCGCCAAAAAGATCCTTGTTGCCCTTCTTCATTTGATTCTTTAAGCCGGGCATCTCTTTACAAAATTGTTTCAACTTCTTAAATCCCTTGACCATGCGGTTTACATCATCGATTGTTGTTCCACTGCCCTGCGCGATACGCCTACGGCGGCTAGGAACAAGCTCAACTTTTTCCACTCTTTCTGCCATGGTCATGGAAGTAATCATCGCTTCGATCTTATTAAATTCCTTTTCATCAAAGTTCATTTCGCCGAGACCTGACATTCCCGGGATCATCTTTAGCAAGCTCTTGAAAGAACCCATCCTTTTGACCATCGCCATTTGTTTTAAATAGTCGTCGTAGGTAAATGCAGCCTTAAGGATTTTTTTCTCGAGGGACTTGCTCTCTTCTTCACTGAAATTTTCCTGGGCTATGCGGACAAAGTTGATCACATCGCCCATACCGAGAATACGGTCTGCCATCGATTTAGGATTGAAAGGCTGGATATCGTCGATTTTTTCTCCGATTCCTTCAAATTTTAATGGTCTGTTTGTTACCTCGCGGATAGAGATCGCAGCCCCTGCTCTGGCAGTTCCATCAAGCATGGTTAAAATCGTTCCCGAAATTTGCACGTGCTTATCGAACTCAACCGCTGTTTTTACAGCATCTTGGCCCGTCGCAGCACTTGCAACAAAGAGGATTTCATGAGGCTCAACAACGGCTTTAATCTCTACCAGCTGGGCCATAAGATCTTCATCGACATGCAGCCGCCCCGCCGTATCGACGATGAGTGTATCAAATCCGCCGCTGCGCGCTTTTTGCAATGCCTCTTTGGCGACACGAATTGGATTTTTTTCTCCCTCGATGGAAAAGACGGAAACATCGATTTGCGCAGCTAACTTTTTAAGTTGTTCTACAGCTGCTGGCCTCTGCAAGTCGCAAGCTGCGAGCAACGTCCGTTTACCCGGGTATTTTTTTTGAAGATAGGCAGCGAGTTTTGCACATTGCGTCGTTTTCCCAGATCCTTGCAAACCGCAGAGAAGGATGACATGAGGAACGCCTTTGATTTCTAGAGGAGACTCGTCAGCCCCCATTAAAGCGACAAGCTCTTCGTGTACAAGCTTAATGAACTGCTGTCCTGGAGACACCGATTTGATCACTGCATCGCCAAGAGCTTTTTCTTTGACTTTTTTGACAAAGTTACTGGCCACGGAATAATTGACGTCGGCATCGAGCAAAGCGAGCCGGACTTCGCGCACTGCGTCGGAAATGTTGTCTTCGGTGAGGGTCTTTTTTCCCGTCAAACCGGAGAACATCTGCTGGAATTTTTCTGTCAGAGAGCCGAACATATAGCCAAATATTTACTTTTGAAGAAAGCAGCATTTAAAATGCTGATTTACCCTAAAAATTGTGACTTTAAATCATAGAGAGAAACTTATTCAAATTCAAGGAAAAAGAAGCGATCATGCCCTGCCCAGTCCTTTTCGAGATAGGCTTTTCTCCATTCTGGACCCGAGAATAGCTGAATTAAATCTTGTCCTTGCCCAGCCCCCAGCTCGAGATAGATTTTAGCCCCTGGATGAAGATGTTGCGGCAACGCGTCTTTTAAACGTCTATAAAAGGACAATCCCTCTTCTTCAGCAACCAAAGCCTGCTTCGGCTCAAAATTTTTTACCGAGCCATCTAATCCATTGTATTGATTTTTTGAAATATAGGGAGGATTGCAAAACACAAAATCTGCTTTGCGCGATCCAAAAGGCTCCAAAAAATCTCCTAATAGAAGTTCGACCTCTACCCCATTTCTTTGCGCGTTTGCCGCCGCAACTCCCAAAGCCGCATTAGAAATGTCAGAAAGAACAACCTGGAGCTCGGGGCATGCCTTTTTCACAGCGATCCCGATACAACCGGATCCTGTACAAAGATCCCATGCTGTTTTTCCAACAAGATCCTCTTTCTGCAATTGCTTGCAAGCAATATCCACTAAAATCTCCGTTTCTGGACGCGGAATTAAAACATCGGAAGTAATGGCGAGCGCACAGTGATAAAAAAACATTTCACCTGTGAGATACTCAAAAGGCTCTCCCTTCGCCGCGCGCTTTAAAAGGGCGCGCAGCTCTTCTAACTCCCCTTCGACCATTGGCCGATCGAATTGCATGTAAAGATCTAATCTTTTTAATTTAAGCAGGTGCGCAATTAATTCTTCCGCGGCGCGTCGCGCACGTATGTGCTGCCTCTCTTTTAAGAACTGCGAAGCAAGAGTAAGAACTTCGCCCAACGTCTTCATAAGGAACGATCACCCACCGCAGCAAGCTTCTCTTGATAAAAGAAAGCGACTAGCGATTCTGTGATCTCGTCTAAATCTCCGTCCATGACCTGATTCAGTTTATAAAGAGTGAGGTCAATGCGGTGGTCGCTGACACGGTTCTGCGGAAAGTTGTATGTGCGAATCCGCTCTGAGCGGTCGCCGCTTCCCACCTGAGTTGAGCGCAATGAAGCGATTTCTCGCTCTGCCTTTAATCTCTTCTCTTCTGCGATTTTCGCACCGAGAAGACGCATCGCCTTCTCTTTATTTTTATGCTGACTTCTCTCTTCCTGACAATAGACAACCGTTCCCGTAGGAATATGCGTGATGCGAACAGCAGAGTCCGTCGTGTTGACGTGCTGACCCCCAGCTCCCGATGCGCGATAAGTGTCGATTTTAAGCTCGCGCTCATCGAGAACAACCTTCTCCTGATCATCCGGCTCGAGAAGAACTGCAACGGTGACTGCAGAAGTGTGAACTCGACCCTGAGCCTCTGTCTTCGGAACGCGCTGCACCCGATGCGTGCCTGCTTCATACTGCATCAAGCGATGAACATTGTGGCCGGAAAGCACCATCACATATTCTTTAAAACCGCCCATCTCCGATTCTGCGCAGGAAAGCAGTTCATATTTCCATCCTTTGCCATCTGCGTACTGTTTGTACATGCGCACGCAGTCACCGACAAAAATGGCAGCTTCGTCGCCACCTGTACCGGCTCGAATCTCCAAAATAATATTTCGGCTGTCTCTTGGATCGGGTGGAATGAGGAGAGATTCGAGACGCTGGCGCGTGGAAGCCAAATTGGATTGAAGCATAGGAATTTCTTGGCGAACAATCTCTAAAAACTCAGGATCTTTTTCCGTCCTAAGCAATAAATCGTTTTCTTCCAATTGTTTTTCTAAATTCACACAGCGCTGCCAATGCTCCTTAACTTCAGTTAAGTAAGCATGCTCCTGCGCAAGTTCTCGATATTGCTTTTGATCAGCGAGCAGATCTGAATGTCCTAAAAGCTCTTCGACTTTCTCAAAGCGCTTTAGAAGCTTGCGAACTTGCTCGTTCATCCGTCCTCCGGCGGGAACCCGACCCTTAAGGGCGGGTATTTTTTAAAATGCATTGCTTAAAAAGCGGCACTAAAACTATTTCTTCCTAATTTCTTTGAGCCACTTTTCCTTTCAAGCCATGAGAGGCAACATCTGCTTAATATTGCCCGAATCTTGAAAGGAAAAGCGAAGACCCACAATCTACCAAACTCGACTGAAAATTAGACTTGAGATCGAGCCAAGCTCCGCGATTCAATGACTTTAATCTCGGGAACTTTTGTTTTGATCCCAAGCCAAACTTTCCATCACCTTCGACAGAAAGTGAATTCAACGACAATTTATACTACTTCCACTGGAAGCCTGGAGTTTTGGCTTACCCGAAACGACATCTTCTCATCCAACCCGCCAGGTTCTAATAGTAACCCGAGCGGGATTTGGATGCAAATCTGCCGCATTCAGCGTTAGCAGTATATAAATGAAAAAAATTACGAGGATTTCTTCTTTATCTTCTTCGTAGAAGCTTTTTTAGAAGCTTCTTCAGCTTCTTCTTTTTCTTCTTTATGTTGCTCTGCTTTTTTTGCGTAGCGCTTGACAAACTTATCTACGCGGCCTTCAGAGTCAATAAAGGAGGTGCTGCCAGTAAAAAATGGATGAGAAGCAGAAGAGACTGGTACGCGGTATACGGGATATTCCTTACCTTCAAAAACTTCTTTGTCTTTAGGGCGCAAAGTGCTACCGCAAACAAAACGAAAACCTGTAGAAGAATCGACGAATAGTATCTCCTGATATGGCGGATGCCCTTCTTTTTTCATATCTAGCTCCTTATAAATCCATTGAAAACGGCTAGTAAACACGAATTCCCCTTAAAAAACAAGCAGTACGTAATAAATATCTCAAGAATTCTGCTAAGAGCAACAGATTGCTGTCGAATTCGACAGCAGTCCTTAAGAAAACGGGTCGTCTTCTCGCTTTAGGGCAAGATAGGCCATCCTTGCCGTTAGAAGGCCTTCTAAAATCCCCTCTTCATAGCGGAAAAGAGGGCTACCTTCCAACTCTGGAAAGTCATTTGGCTGAAGCAGATCATCCGTAGTAAAGTTAGGAATGATACCGCGGGCGAACTTTAAAAGTTTTTCTCTCTGTCCATCAACGAGCTCATCAAACAATTTCTCTAGCATTAGACCTCTGGAATTCATCTACCCTCGTCTGAAACGGAATCGGTATATACTGGTTCCGTTTCAATCGACTATGGAATTTCGATTTTAACAAACCCCTTTTCCGATCCATCAAACAGGGTCTTATTGCTCGAATAATGCCCCTGTTTGATGGATCAAAA
>JAJPIB010000061.1 GCA_021324995.1 Chlamydiia bacterium
CCATCAAACAGGGTCTTATTGCTCGAATAATGCCCCTGTTTGATGGATCAAAAAATGGTCGTGTTAAAACCAAAATTCTATAGCCCATTGAAACGTCACCAGTATATTTGTTGGCTCGGGTATAAAAAGCTGGATTTTGGTTCTTAAAACTTTATTTCATGAGACTGCACAGTAAAACT
Organism: Chlamydiia bacterium; assembly: GCA_021324995.1. GTDB lineage: Bacteria > Chlamydiota > Chlamydiia > Chlamydiales > Rhabdochlamydiaceae > CAJCIW01. The sequence continues at coordinate 180 of JAJPIB010000061.1, forward strand.
TTGGGTTGATTCTTTGCAGAACCGGTTTTTTCCTTTTTCCCAATGGGTTACTTTGCCGTTCTCTAGGATAATAAATTTCCATTCTTTATTCAGAGGAATTTTTCCTTTCCAGGCGCCATCGCAAGAGGTAAATGAAGTAGGACTCCGGTCCCACTCAGGATCAGAGCAAATGCCTAGATTTTGCGTCGGTTTCAATTGATATAAAGCCCTAATCTCAATTGCTTGAGGTGAGTTATGTGCAATCTCTTCCAAAGAAGATGAACTGACGCTGTTTTCCTTCTCAACCCCTTCAATAGATGGGACAGGAGGGCGGCGATATTTGGGGACAGGAGGAATCAAATCTAGCTGAAGTACAGGATTCGCATCTTTCATAATTTCATTGTGGTAAATAGATGTACGCATAGCCCACCTAAGACTCCTGCTGCTAATTTCGAAAATGTAATATTCGCCTGCGCTGCTTTGCTCGTTTACAATTTCCCGATTTCCCCGATAATCTTTTGTTATAATCGACATGATATCATGACAAGTATTCCTATCACACCATGGCGCGATAGTCAGGCACTTGTGATCCACGCGATGCAAGTCGCGGATGACACGGCAAAGATATTTTGCGGCTGAAGTTGGGTCATCTCCGAGGATGACTAGCTCAGGTTGTTGTTCCTCTTCTTGCAAAAAAGGAGTTTGTTTCTTTTCTCCATAGGGGTTCAATAAATAAATAATATCTTCTTCATCAATACAAAGAGTCAGATGTTCGGAAGTCTTTTTTAGTATGCTAATTTTAAAATTATTTTCTGTGTTATCTTCAGTCGTATTATCCTTCTCTCCAAAGAAAATGAAAGCTCCTTGTCTTTGAAATCCAGATTGATTTTTTGAATAAATCAAAGCTGTGAGGGTGGCGGCCATGCGTTCTTCCGAGGGAAGGGGAGGAAGCCAGGAGTAGTATGAGCAACCATAATATCCTAATTGAGGTAAGTGGATGAAGTTGCATTGAAGATAATCCTCAAAAAAAGAGTATTCTCCCAGAAGATAGTCGTCATCGAATCTGGCGGTGCTTTCATGTGCTTCTCGTATTAAATGGAATAGGCGGTTGGGATTAAAAGCAAAGTTTATCGGATTATTCTGGCAAGATCGCTGATCTAAAGCATGCAAAAGGAACCTTATTGATGCATTTTGCCGTCCCATTTCCAAGACCTCTAAGGCTCGCTCAGAGTAATTTTTTTTATATAATTTAAGAAGGGCACTTTGAGAGCAAGATTGGAAAGGAGCTGCATTCATACGAGGCGGGTGCAGCAAGGGTTGGCAGACGTGGGGTCCGAATATGGAAACCATGGTTTTTAAACAATCTTTCAAGTTTTTCTGTAAGCTTTCATGCAAAAAGGAAATGCGATACACATTTCGAACGACGTGCTCTGAAAAAGCGGCAAGATGCTCGCACTGCCGCATTATTGTGTGCATTGACTCAGGATGGTCTTTCCATTGCACCTGACGTATTTGTTCACAGTTGAAGTTAGGGCCTATTAACGGTGTAAATATTTTCGAGAGCTTTTCTCTAATTCGCTTTAGCCGAGGGTCATCCATTTTTGTACTTTCAAGGAGATGATAGGTTTTAGCCGACCATGTTAAGCCATTTTCATACTCGGTTTGTTTTGTCTTGGAGAATAAATCTAACCAATTAGTGATTTCTTTGTTAAACTCAAGTTTGCTTTGGACCTTTTTAAGAGTTGTTAATAACTTCGCTTGATCTTCAGGTGGACATTGATCGATGAGGACCATTAAAGAATCGACCGCACCACGGGCTGTAACGACATTTACGATATTTTTAGAGAAATCCTTTTCATTGATCTCCCAGGCACTGGGCATTGTACTGGAAATTTCAAATAATTTGTTATTCACTGATTCAGTGAGCGTTAGTTTTGGTATAGACATCTTAGTCTCCTTAATTTAATTATTGATATGATTATAATTAATTGGCAAATAATTTTAAAGGTAATTCTTAATATTTAAGAATTAGTGGGTTATTATTAAAAAGTTTTATTTTCAAGCCGAAGCAGTAAAGCTTTTGGATACAAAAGCCTCCTTGACAAAATCGATTTTTCTGCGATACTGCAGGCGGTCTATCTATAAAGGAATCTATGAAAAAATCTCTTGCTGCTTCTGCGTTATCTTTTCTCCTGCTTAGCGCGCCAATCTCTTCTCACGCTGCCTATATTTTTAAAAATGGAAAGCTAACCAAAAGCGAAGAGACTCCAACGATGTCAGTTCAGGAGCATTACAGCGCTGCTATGGATGCCTACCAGAAGCAAAGTTGGGATGAGGTCGTGCATCATTGCGTCATTGTAATTAAAAATTTTTCTGGGTCTCCTTTTGCTCAAGAAGCTTACTTTTATTTGGGTGTGAGTTATTTTCACACCGGTGAGTATGAGTTCTCCAATCGCTTCTTAACAAAATATCTTAAAAAACAAGCGACTCCAAAATATTTTGAAGAGGCGATCCATTACAAATTCAAGATTGCACAGCAGTTTCAGAAAGGGGAACGGTTGCATGTGCTAGGAATGGAGAATTTACCAAAATGGATTCCTGCAGGAGAGGAGGCCATTTCCATTTATGATGAAGTCATCACCGCTCTTCCCCATCATGAATTGGCAACACAAGCGCTTTTTGGGAAAGCAAAACTGTTGCTGAAAGCCGAAGAATATAAATCAAGTGTTGAAACCTATCAAATCCTCATTCGACGCTTCCCGAAACATCCGCTCGCTGCAGAAAGTTATATTGGAGTCGGTGAAGTTTACCTTACCCAAGCGCAGGCGGAGTATCCTGATCAGGATTTTTTAGATTTATGCGAGATCAACCTGCGAAAGTTTAAGTTTAATTTTCCAAGCGACGAGCGCGTTACGGTTGCAGAGAATTTGCTGCTTCAGATGAAGGAAGTTTATGCGAGCGATCTCTATGAAACAGGCCGCTTTTATGAGCGTACAAAAAAGCCACATGCTGCCTATATTTATTACACACGGATTGTGGCGAAATACCCTGAAACTAAGGTGTCCGAGGTTGCAACACGCCGTCTAAGCAAGATGAACTTCAAACCATCGGGGGTTGAGACTGTGGAGAAGGCTAAAGTGATTCCTCAGTCTGAACCTGCAGATGACTCCAAACAATCGCCTCTTTTAAATCTGCATCCTCAAGGATATACTGTTGAAGCAGAGGATTCCCAATCCTCGGCATTAGCGGAGGATGTGAAGTGAGAAACCTTTCCTTAGGCCTCCTGTTGCTTCTGACGGCATGTGGGTACCGTTTCGAGGGGAGCGGTAAGCCGGAAGGAGTGGTGGGAATTTCCATTCCTTATATTAAAGGGGATGGAGAAGGTCGTTTGAACGCTGAATTGGTCAAAGCTCTTAGCTCCTCAGGGATGTTTGATTGCGTCCAAAACGGTGGAGAATTGATCCTGCAGGCAAGCATTATTGCCGATGGGGACGAGCGCATCGGATATCGCTATGATCGGGATCCTACGACGGGAAAAAGACGCGATAATATTATAGGAACAGAGAACCGTAGATCATTATCCGTCCAATTGACGTTAATCGATGGAAATACTCAGGAGCTGGTGCTAGAGCCTTTTGTTGTCAGCGCGGTTGCAGATTATGACTACGTCGACTCGAATTCAATTCGTGATTTAACTTTTACGATGCCGAATGGCAAACCGCAGAAGATTCTCGACTTTTCTCTTGGCCAGCTAGACTCCTTTGAAGGAGCTCATGACGATACAGGGATTGTCATTTATCGCATTCTTGCTCAAAAGATCGTTGATGGGCTCATCGTTAAAAACGCAATAGATCGCATTGCACGCGAGAAAGCGGCTGTATCCCAAGAATAAGTAAGTCCGCGGAAGTATTTATAAAAACCTTCAAGTTCTTTTCGCAATCTTTTGCATCAAACTCCTCAGCCATGTGCTCACACATTGTCTTCGTCGTTCACTACACAATCTCATCGAAAAGCCCCTTGAATTTTTTTATAAATACTTCCGCGGACTTACTTAATTCATTGCTTTTTTCCAATGGCGGAGATAACAGCCTCTGTATCCTGGACCTCAGCGAGGAAATGCTGAAGGACTTTCAAAATGTATTTTGGAGTATTGTAAACCCCCGAGTTTGTATAAACGATCTCCAGGTGAGGTTTATTAGCCTGCAAAAGGGCGATAAGAGTTGTTGTCGTGGGGAGCTCTTCAATAAGTTCAGGAACGATCCATATCGCAAACTGATCATTGAATAGGGTAACCTTTTCTGGGGTTTCAATGATGTGGAAGTAATGGTTGAGATGATCGTCACTGATGGAATGGTCTAGTTCAGCATGATTGAGCAGCCCAAGATCGTTAAGCAGTTTCATATCGACAGGAATTACCCCATCATGAACCCATTTGGACAGATTCTTGGAAAATTCCTGATAAGCCTCTTCCAAAATGCTAGGATTAATCATGCGCTTGCTCCTCAAATATCTATCCCGCCATAGACTTAGTTTATCTGTGCGGATAGGGGGTTGTCAAGTGTGTTGTTAAAATTTATATTTACAACGTTCTTATTTTTTTTAAAGAGCGTTGTATGCTTTTTTTTAAAAATGCAACTTAAGTTTTGAAATTTCTCGTTTGGATAGTGTCGCATGAGCTTCTTTTTTAGTGTGTTAGATTTAATTTCGAAAAGGCGTTCATCTAGAAAATATTTTAATCTCGAAAAGGTTTTTTTCATTTTTGGGGAGTCTCGTAGGTGCAAAATTCTCTTTGGGTTATTATTCGAAAGGGATTGAAATTGCAGGGGTAATCGCTGTGCTGATATATTGCTTCGCTTCCAATGGATTTTTTTTGTTGTAAATCGATGATCACCCAACTTGTGAAAAGGGGTTGTTTGCTCTATGAAATATGTATTCTACTTTCTTTGTCTAGTTCCTATTTGGGTCGGGGCTGCCTCTCCTTTAAGGGTTGAGGTTTCAGGAAAAGCGGCGATTTTGGTGAATGCAGAGACAGGAGCTGTCCTTTGGGAAAAGAACGCGCATACCTTACTTTTTCCTGCGAGCACGACCAAGATGATCACAGCTCTTTATGCTGTCGAGAAAAAGGGTCATGATCTAGATACAATGGTCACCGCTTCCTATGATGCAGTGATGACGATTTCTCCTGCAGCGCGACGCTCCCTTAACGGAAATCATCCTCCTTATCGGCTTGAATATGGCGGCACGCATATGGGGATTAAAGTGGATGAAACTCTTCCTTTGCGGGCTTTGCTTTATGGGTTGATGTTGGCTTCGGGTAATGATGCTGCGAATGTGATTGCAGAGCATGTCTCTGGAAGCGTTCTTAATTTCATGGAGGAGCTCAATGCTTACGTTCGCTCGAAAGGATGCGAGAATACGCTGCTTTATACTCCTCATGGGCTTCCGTGTGAGGAGCATAAAACAACGGCATTTGACTTGGCAATTTTGGCAAGAGAGTTCTTGAAGAATGGTTTTCTAAGGCAAGTGGTCAAATCCGTACAATATCCTCGCCCCCAAACCAATAAACAGCCTGAGTCGATCCTGGTCCAGCACAATGCGCTTGTAAAGCCTGGAAAGCCTTTTTTTTATCCCAAAGCGATAGGAATAAAAACGGGTTACATTTCTGCTGGAGGATACACGCTTGTCTCGGCGGCAGAAGATGAAAATCGCCGTTTGATTGCAGTGATTTTGGGTTGCGACAGAGTCGAACAACGTTACACGGATGCAATCGCGCTTTTTGAAGCAGGGTTTAACGAAAAAAAAGTGTTCAGAACCCTATTTTCCAAGGGATTCGATCTTTTTACCCATTCGGTTCAGGGAGGGGAAGCTCCTTTGCAGGCTTATCTTTCCGATGATGTCTTCCTAGAATATTACCCTTCCGAAGAACCTGTATTCACAACAGCCGTTTTTTGGCAGCCTCCTGCCTTACCTATTCAAAGAGGGCAACAGGTCGGGGAAATGCAGGTAGTATCGCAAGGAAAAATCTTGATCTCCGCCCCTCTTTATGCTGCAAAACCTGTTCAGGCGACTTTTTTGCATAGGATGAGTCTCGTAGGGCATAGGATTAAAGCCGAGCTATGGGGCCATTTAACACTTGTCATGGCATCAATGGGAATTTTTGTCCTGGCCGGCTCGTTCTATTATTCTTACAAAAGATCTAAAAGGCAGTTGTCGGATTAAGCGTTCAGTGCTTCGAAAAGCGATATAAATTCATGGACGGATAGTCCCTCAGGACGCTGTGTGGGCGGCTGCCCAATACAGATGAGGTTTTTTTCAACTTTTTCAGGGCTGTATAGATCTTTCAAAGATGAACGGAGCATTTTTCTTCTTTGTCCAAAAGCTGTCCTCGTTAGCTGGAAAAAAGATTCTTCTTGCCCTTGAAGCAAGGGCGGATGGAGCTTACAGTGAACGACGGAAGAAAGCACTTTGGGTCGTGGGTAAAAGCAACTCGGTTTGACTGTAAAACTACTGGAAACATTTCCGTAAAACTGAAGAAAGACGGTGAGGCTGCTGTATTCCGGGGTTCCTTTTTGAGCGGCCATGCGATCTCCGAACTCTTTTTGTACCATGATCGTTAGTGACTCGACTAAGTCAAACAGAGGAAAAAGGAGTGTCAGAATTGGTGTTGTGATGTGATAGGGAAGATTAGCGACAACTTTGCATTTTTTCCCTTTTCGTTTTTTTAGAAAATCAATAAGAGGAAACTCAAGAATATCTGCTTGAACGACATCAAGGCGATTGTCTGGGGTTTGAAGGCGTGTCAAAGCTTGGGCAAAAACAGCGTCCATTTCAATGGCAAGGACGTGCGCTCCTTTGTCAAGCAGGGCTTGGGTAAGGGCGCCAGGTCCCGGTCCGATTTCGATCACAAAATCACCGCTGCAGACTTCAGCGACTCCTATGATTTTTTGGATAATATTTCCATCGATAAGAAAGTTTTGAGACAGTCCCTTTTTTGCGTGTAGTCCTCGCTCTTTAAGAAAAGCTTTCAGGTCGGAAGGTTTATATACTTTTTCTTTCATCCTTTCTCCGGCGGAAGCTCTAGCCCCAGAAGTTTGGTATTTTCAAATGGGCTCAGATCGAGAACATGGCTCGGTCTTAAATCCAAATTTTCAATCGCGTTGGGTATACAATTCCAGGCTTTAATGCGCATGGGTTTAGCGCAAAACAAAGGGTTGGAAGTCGCTTGGGAGTATCTCTATCATATGCTTTTCATCGTAGCCAAGCTTGTCTCGCAGTTTTGTGATATATTGAGTATTTTCTTTAGAGGCTGCTTCTTGGAGGAGCTCTTCTTTAAGTTGTTCTGCCATTTTTTCAAAGGAGGGGACTTCCTTTCTAGAATGCTTTTTAAGATGAAAAATCCGGTAGACGACAGAATTGTCTACCCGGCTGACTTGAGCAATAGGTTTGCTAAAGGAGCCAGTCGTCAGGGTTTCCAGAACTTGTTTGTGAGCTTCGGAAACATTTTTTTCATCGGCTTTTATTTCTTGGGAAACAGAAATTGTTGTCGCTTCATCTGGAGAAGTCAATTGTTCGGTGACAGAGGAGAGGTTGAGATGCTTATTCATGAGTTCAAAGGCCTTTGAGGCGAGAAGCTCGCTTGTTGCGCGATTGCCGGAACGGATAGAAAGAACTTGGTATTCCCATTCTTGCATTTCAGGATTGTCGATGCAGTACTGATTGTAAGCATCTTTGACGTCTTTGGAGTTGACGCTGTTAATTGCTTTAGAATTGACGCGAAACCAAATCATTCGTTGAACGATCATCTCGTCCTGGATCATTTTGCGCGTCTCTTCATAAGTCAATCCCAACTTATCCAACGTAGGCATGGTGTTCGGGCCGAATCTGTTTAAAATCTCTTCGCGCACTTCTGCTTCTGACACTTTGAGCTCTAGTTTTTCTGCGTCGACAAGCATCAATTCAGTATCGATCATTTGTGAGAGATAGTCTCTCCATTGGCTTGAGTAAAATTGAAATCTTGCCATTTTGGAGTTAGCGAGATGGGGATAGTGTTTTTGTAGAAAGAGATCCATTCTTTTCATGACGTCAATCACGGAAATCGTTTTCTCATTCACCTTTGCAAGAATTCTGTTATGAATGATGAGATCTGCTGTTTCTTCATTTTCCGAAGGGATGGGTGCATCAGCGTGGACTGAAAAAGCGGCTATGCAGCATAGAAATGTAAAGAGGATTTTTTTAGCCATGGGTGTTTTCCCTTTAATTTTAGGTAGATACCGATGTGAGGTGAATTTGGCTTGGGCTTAATCCAAATTTTCACTCGTGTTCGGTAGAGTTAGTACAGAAATTAATGCTTCCTTTTTTTAAAGACAACGCCGAAGAAGCCGTCCATCCCTCCGCTTTGAGGAAATGTCGAAAAGGGCTCCCCCACTTTTTCAAGGGGAAAGCGTTCGAGAAAGTAAGCCGCTTGCTGGGCATTTTCTTGAGGAAGAACACTACAAGTGGCGTAAACGATATGTCCACCTGGCTTTAGAAAGCTTAGGGCTTCCTCGAAAATTTTTCTCTGCTCTGCAACAAGGCGTGAAACCATAGTATCGTCGAATTTCCATTTCATATCGGGATTTCTGCGAAGAGTGCCTGTTCCGCTGCAAGGAGCGTCCACGAGAATCCAATCCATCCGAAATTTTATTCCTTTTTTGTTAGGGGAGTCAGAAGGAAGGGGATGGGCATTTTGAATGCCTGCACGCTTAAGTCTTTTTCTTGCTTCCAAAAGGACATAGGGGCGAATATCGTGTAAAAATAATTGGCCGCGTCCTGCTAGCTTTGGGGCGATGGCCAAAGATTTCCCGCCTGAACCAGCGCAATAATCGAGAAAGCGCTCGCCAGGCTGAATGGCGACGAGATCGGCGACGAGCTGACTGGCCTCATCCTGTACTTCAAAAAGACCTTCTTTGAATTCCTCAGAACCGAAGAAATTGATTTTCTCCTCGAAGCGAATCCCTGTAAGCGAATGGTCGCAACGGGACACTTTGTATTTGCCACGCCATTTTTCGATCAGAGCTTCCCGTGTTGTCTTGAGAAGATTTACGCGAATGGTTGTCGGTGCGGGTAGGTTAGAAGCCATGCAAAATTCAAAAGCTTTACTCTCTCCTAAAGCAAGACAAAGCATTTCATAAAATTTTTGAGGAAAGCTCGTGCGAATGTGAGGTGCGATCTCGTCGTTGAATCGAAAGTCATTGGGAGAAAATTGTTTAAAGGTTGAATAGCGGGTTTCCCAGTTCAGCGGTTTTTCTGAAATGTGGTCTAAAAGGCCGCGCCACCGGATCATTCCATAGATTGTTTCACAAATTTCTTTACGGTCTTTGGACCCAACTGCCTTGTGCGTTCGGAAGTAATTGCGCAAAAATACATCCAAAGGAAGGTTTTGTGCCTCAAATGCAGTAAGAATCTGTAATAAATGGTGTTCCCGAAAAGGTCTATGCATAATAATGAAAAACTTTTATTTTAGTGACTGGAAAAGGTTATTCCCAACGTGATTGAAAATTTGGTTTGGGACTGAGCGAAAGCTCCGGGATTGGCTCGGTCTTAAATCCAAATTTTCAATCACGTTGGGTATAATTATAATCAATAGAGGAATAAGAAGCTGTACTAAAACCGATGACGTTTCGAGAGCGGGCTAAATTCTTCAAAAAATGCGTGACTTCAAAGCGATAGGTTGAATACAAAGAAAAATTATGAAGGTGGAATTCCGATGAGTATGATTCAATGTTTAGTGGCTTTTCTGGGCAGAGCGTTGCTCAGTATTATTTTTATTTCCGCAGCAATTAACAAATTGCTTGATTGGGGTGGAACCTTACAGTATTTCAATCAGACGCTTTCTGATAGACTCGCGATGAGTATTGGAATAGGCTATATGCAAGAACTGGCTGAGTGGGGGATTGCCCATGCTTCTACTTTGCTTTTGGTGGGAATACTTTTTGAACTCATCGGTGGCCTTCTTGTTTTCCTTGGAATCGCTACGCGTTTAGGTGCAGTATTGCTAATTATTTTCTTGATCCCAACAACATTCCTTTTTCACCATTTCTGGGATTTACAAGGAATGGATCGTCAGATGCAACTGACGAATTTCATGAAAAATTTGAGCATTTTAGGAGGTTTGCTTTATCTCCTAGCGATGGGCAGAGGGAAGAGATGCCCGCCCAAAAAGAGCGAACCAAAACCTGCAGCTCCATAGTTCATGAATCTTTTCAGTTGCAAGCTTATACTCAACGTGATTGAAAATTTGGATTTAAGACCAAGCCAAAGCCCCAGGATTGGACGATCGAATCTAGTCCCTATTTCTAATAGTGCTGACGATTCGATCGCGTCAATCGCGGGAGCGGTCCTAAACCAAATTTTCAGTCACGTTGGGTATACAAATTATGACATTCCTATAAAAAGAGACCGACTTGCAATCGACCAAATTTTTGGCTGTTGAGGTGCTCTTAGCTCCACTTTTGAAACGCGTTCGGTATAATTCCGTTATCCTTTTTTTTGTTAGCTTAGGAATTGTTGCCTTCGGCCAGCCTGCGCGCATTGGATGGCTAGGCGCCCTTTCGGGAAGCTTTGGATTCGCACTTTTCTTTATCGCTATTCCTAGACACGCTTCAAAAAAACAGCGTTTTTGGTGGGCAACGGTATGGTTTAGCCTTATTCAAAGCATTCAGCTTTCGTGGATGTCTACTATTGAGTTTCAGGGTTATTATATTTTATGGGTTTATTGCTTTCTTTGTATCGGAATAGGATTGCAATTTGGACTATTTACGCTTTTTATCCCATCAGAGGGAAAGCTTTCGAAGCTGAACATCACAAGCGGTGCTGCTCTTTGGATGTTAATAGAATATGCTCGACTGTATTTTATTTGCGGGTTTAGCTGGAATCCGATTGGGCTTGCACTGACCCATTTCATCGCATCGCTTCAATTTGCTAGCGTAGGGGGTGTGTTCGGTCTTTCCTTTTGGATCATGTTGACTAATCTCAGTGCGCTCAATGCATGGCGCCAAAGGCAGGATATCGCAGTGTGGCTTTTCTTGGTTGCAATTCCTTACCTTTTTGGAATTTTTGTTTTGTCATTTCATTGGCCAAGCGTGGCGAATAAAGGTTCAATTCAAGCGGCTTTGATACAGACTGATCTTCTCCCTTCTCAGAAAATCCCATACCCAGGACGAAAGCTTGATTATGTCTCTCCGTTTATTCAGTGGCAGCGCATTATAAGAGGACTCAAAGGCCAGCTTTTGCAAAAATGGGATTTCGTTGCTCTTCCTGAAGCAGCTCTCCCACTTCAATCAGATGGAATGGTTTATCCTTTTAGCGCTGTGCGCGAGTTGATGTCGCGTGAAATGGGTTCAGAAATTGAAGAAAAATTTCCACCGTTTTCTTATCCCTTCGCAGAGAAAAGAAAGGTCGGGGAAGTATGGGTTCTCTTTGTTTCTAATCTGTTTTGGTGTCAGACGTTAGCAAATCATTTCAATGTCGAATGGGTGGTGGGGTTGGACTATACCGATAAAGAACAATGTAAAAATTTTAATTCGGCGTTTTGTCTCAAACCTCAAAAAGTACAGATGGAGCGCTATGACAAAAGGGTTTTATTACCTCTAGCAGAGTATCTGCCTTATAATTTTTTGAGGTCTTTGAGTAAGAGTTATGGTATCAACGATTTCTTCTTTCCGGGGAAAGAAACCAAAGTATGTGGAGAGAAGATTCTTTTCAGCCCATCCATTTGCTATGAAGAGACTTTCCCAAGAATCATGAGAGAGGGGGCGCGAAAAGGAGCTCAATTGTTTGTTAATGTAACCAATGATAATTACTTTCCCAACTCAATTCTTCACGAGCAACATCTCTATCATGCAAGGCTTCGCGCAGTGGAGAATGGGATCCCTTTAATTCGTGCTTGTAATTCTGGTGTCAGTGCAGCAGTCGACTGTTTTGGAAGAATTATCGCTAGAAAGGATGTCAGCCTAAATGTAGAAGATTGCGTTTTAAACTGCAGTGTAAGTTCTTATACATTGCCTACACTCTATTCTTTTTGGGGAGATCAATGCATCCTTAGTTGCAGTCTGGTCGCGCAACTGTTGTTTTGGATGAGATGGGTGAGGAAGCGACAGAACAATAATGCCCTTGTTTGATGGATCGGAAAAGGGGGTTGTTAAAATCGAAATTCTATAGTCGATTGAAACGGAAACAGTATATTTAAGTTTTTACTTTTCAGGAGTTGGTGAAGAGAATTTCCCTAAGTTTTGTCGCTGGCGCTTGGCCAAAATAAGACTAAAATCTTTTAAGATCCGGGTGCCTCTTGCGCTGAAAGGAAAATCGCCTTGAATTAAAAGCGGAATCTAGGGTACTTTCTTCACAATAAGCGAGAGAAAACATCTCTTTCCATTAGAACCTAGAGGCCTCTATTGTCGTTCCCGTGTGAACAACTGACATTAAACGAACATCGAATTGCACTGCGAAAAAAACAACGCACGTTACAACGCGTTGTTTCTGCTGATGGAATTGGGCTTTTTAGCGGTGAAAATGTGTCCATACGCCTCTGTCCTTCGGCTGAGGATTCAGGAATCGTTTTCGAACGCACAGATCTCTCGAGCCGGCCTTTGTTGCCAGCGCGCTCCGAGTATGTACAAGGAACCCCAAGGTGCACAATTATTGGCAAAGGGGATCACTATGTTCAAACGGTTGAACATCTCTTGGCAGCACTTCGAGCCTACGACATTGATAATGTCCGGATTGAAATTTCGGGTAGCGAAGTCCCTATCCTTGATGGAAGTTCTCTGCACTTTGTCAATATGATTGAAGAAGCGGGAATATGTGAACTCGAAGCGGAAAAAGAGATAATCAGCATTAAAACTCCCGTTTTCTGGTCTCAGGGGGATATCCATCTTATTGCGCTTCCTTCAGATGAGTACAGAATCAGCTACACACTCCACTATCCCCATTCGAAAAGAATAGGCACACAGTTTTATACGTTTTCTTTAGATCCAGCACGCTTTAAAAATGAAATTGCTTCATCCCGCACATTTTCTATTTATGAAGAAATAGAGCCTATGATAAAGAAGGGGCTCGTTAGAGGGGGAAGCTTAGATAACGCAGTCATTATAAAGAATGATGAAGTTATCAATCCAGGCGGTTTGCGTTTTTCAGAAGAGATGGCCCGGCACAAGGTGCTTGACTTAATCGGTGATCTCGCATTAGTTCCGCCCTTCCGGGCTCATGTGATCGCAGTCCGATCCGGCCACGGCTCCAATAACGATTTTGCGAAACTGTTGTTAAATCACATTAAAGTGGAGAATTCGTGATGGGCGCCGAAACTACCAGTCAACCTGTCATTTTGAATGTGAAGGATATCACAAGAATCTTGCCTCACCGCTATCCATTTCTTCTCGTCGACAGGATTGTCTATCTCAACCTCGAAGAAAACATGATTATCGGACAAAAAAATGTGACTGTGAATGAGCAGTTTTTTCAAGGTCATTTCCCTGGTGTGCCTATTATGCCCGGCGTATTGATTTTGGAAGCGCTAGCGCAAGCTGGCGGAGTTCTCGTTCATAAAAAAGGTCATTGCGATAAGATTGCAGTTCTGCTGAACATTAATAATGTTAAGTTTAGAAAGCCTGTTGTTCCAGGCGATGTCTTAATGCTTCACGCCAATGCTCTGCATATCAGCGGCAAAGGCGGAAGAGTATTGGCAAAAGCCATGGTGGACGGCCGCTTAGCAGTTGAGGCGGAAATTGGATTTGCGTTGGTAGATAAAGAGCAGCTCTAGAAATCATTCAAGAATTGGAAAACCATGTCTCAGACAAACATTCATCCTTCTGCAATTATTGAGCCCGGCGCCAAGGTCGGCAAAAACGTGACCGTAGAAGCTTATGCAGTGATTAAGGGCACTGTAACGCTCGAGGACAATGTTGTTGTTAAGTCACACGCTTATATCGATGGACACACGATCATAGGAGAAGGTACTGTGATTTGGCCCTCGGCAAGCATTGGCACAAAAACGCAGGATCTTAAGTTTAAAGGCGAAAAGACCTACGTTATCATCGGTAAAAATTGTGAAATCCGTGAGTTCGTCACCATCAACGCTTCTTGTAATGAAGGTTCTGTCGTACGGATCGGCGATCATTGTTTGATCATGGCTTACTGCCATGTTGCTCATAATTGTGAGATAGGCAATCGAGTGATCATGGCTAACAATGCGATGCTGGCAGGTCATGTCATTGTTGAAGACTATGCGATTATCGGTGGGATGACGCCCGTCCATCAGTTCTCACGCATCGGGCAATATGCAATGGTTGGAGGCTTTAGCCGTATAACACATGACGTCCCTCCCTACACGATTGGCGCAGGATCTCCCTACAAGCTCGGGGGATTGAATCTCGTCGGCCTTAAACGCCATGGTTTCCCTCTCGAAGTCAGAAGAGCGCTCGCAAAAGCGTTTAAACTAGTTTACCGATCTGGTTTGCGCATGTCTGAAGCTTTGGATCAGATTGAGAGCGAACTTGACGTCGGCCCGCATGTAGCGCATTGGATAGCATTTTGTCGCAATTCCAAGCGAGGCCTTATAGGCTTCCAAGGATTCGCTGCACAAACGCTTCCCGATGAAGATTTTGATGAGCTAGAAGAACTTCTCGAAGACAAAGTATAACTCTTTTATGAGAATTATTTTCTTTGGAACTTCTTCCTTTGCTGCAAGGATCCTTGCAAGTCTCCTAGAAAATGGTTTTCAAGTTTTGGCTATAGTCACAAGACCGGACCGAATGAAAGGCCGGAGCATGAAGCCTTCCCCCCCGCCAGTTAAAGAAACCGCTGCAAAGATTTGTCCCAGTATTCCAGTTTTTCAACCCGAAAAGGCGTCTGCACCTGAATTTGCAGAAATTTTAGAACCATTTCATGCTGATCTTTTTGTTGTAGTCGCTTATGGCGAGATCATTAAAAGCAACCTTTTAGAAATGCCCGCCCTCGGTTGCATCAACATTCATGCTTCTCTGCTTCCTAAACTCAGAGGTGCAGCTCCTATTCAGCGCGCCTTAATGGGAGGAGAAAAGGAGACAGGGATTACTATCATTGAAATGTCTCCCCAAATGGACGCAGGCGATATACTCGCAATCGAAGGCCTTCCCATTTCTGAAGAAATGACATTTGGTGAGTTAGAGCCAAAGCTTTGTGAGTTAGCTGTTAAGTTGCTTTTTGATGTCATCAAAAAGTTTGAAAGCAATCTGGTCGCAAAAATGCCGCAAGACCACTCTCTCGCCACGTTTGCTCCCAAAATTACTCCTGCCGAAGAAAGGATCGATTGGACAAGGCCGGCTCAAGAAATTTACAATCAGATTCGTGGTTTATCACCTTCTCCTTGCGCCTGGTGCCAGTTGAAAATCGGTGACGAACACAAAAGGCTTAAGATCAAACGCGCGCGCTTAGTTAAGTGCAATAGCTGCACTCCTGGCGCTATCCTCACTTTTAGCAAAGAAGGTTGGGTGGTTGGATGCGGCAAGGATGCCTTGCGCCTGCTCGAAGTGCAGTTGGAGGGGAAGAAACCAATGCTAGCAGAAGACTGCATCCGTGGAATTCATCAGAATGTCCAGATTGTGGATGCATAAAACTCGTTTTTTTTCGATAGAATTCAAAAAAAATTTATTCGTATTTTATTTCTTCTTTGTTCCTCGTTGTATTTAAATCGGCTCGTTAATTATGATACCTGCCTATCTTTAGACAATCTTAACGAAAGAGGTAAGTCATGGCAGTTAGTTCGACAACGTCTTCTACGAATACGATTCCTCCGCCAGTGTACCAAAATGAACAGTATTCAGTAGCTGGAATGGTCTTGAAGTTCTTTGATGAAAAGACAAAAGATATTGCAAAAGTATTTGGTTATACAGGTTTTTGGGCAGGGCAGGCAGTGCCTAATCTTCCTCCGGAAGTGAAAAGTTTTAGCGCAACGATGGGCGAGTTTAAGAACTTTGTGAGTGCAACTGAAGTTCCCAAAAAAACGGTCGAGGCTGCTGCAGCCTACCGCACGCTTTGGAAAAGCATGAACTGCTCAACAGGAGCTGCGTCACAAGCCTGGACAGCCCTTGGCGAAGCCTTTAAAAAGACAACCGGGTGGATCAACTCCGTTGTCGATGGTATCGACTTTAGCTCGCGTTTTATCGCTATCGACTCTTCGGTGATGACTTGGTTGAAAGGAACAAGTTTTGCTGCAACCATGGGCGGAGCTATCAAAGGAGTGTCTGAGCAAATTGAGAAAATTGGCAAAGCTCTTTCTACAGAAACAGCGAAGATCAACTTTTACTCGATTAACTTTCTTCGCGATACTTCTTATGCTCTACTAGGCGCAAAAGGTTTGTACTGCATTGTAACAGCGACGCCGATGATTCCTTGGGTGATGGTCGGCCTCTTAACAGCAGGTTTGACGTTCACTATTTTCGGTTACTTTTATGAAAAGCTCTATGATCCAGAAGGCAAAGGTAAGAATTTGGATCCAGAAATTGTACTTAACAATACGTTGTTAAGAAGAGCTTATGAACGTCAAATCGGGACGCCTTAAATTTTCAGACTGCGCCGTTCGGCGCAGCGTTTTTAAATGCACTAAAGGATGTAATCTATGCCACAGCCGACCTCATCAGCTAGCTTCTGGAATGATTTATTTTCTCCGCTCCCAGCAACGCGCGAAGAAAAGCCCCGAGATGCTTTATCTCATGTTGCTAAATATGTTGAAACAACCGATGGGGCTTGGGATGTTTTTCGCGTCGGCAATCATATTTTCTCTATTCTAGAATCGTGTGTGTCCGCTTCACATCCCTATGCCGATCTTTTTGGAAGGGTAAAAGGAGTTTTTGACTCTGCAGGAGCCGCGCTGAGTTTCCCTCAGTTGCTATCTAACATCAATGCGCTTCGCCGCAGCATTACCCAATTATTTTTATCCCAGGATTTGCCTTATAGCGATGCCTTAAGGACAAAAAAAATCGCCCAAGCGGCAAAGACTAGTTTCGTGGATTCGGTGAATTTGACCAACACAGTCGCTCAAATGGCTCTCTTTCTCGAATCTACAAGGATATTTATTTTTGAAGCTGTTCATTTGCGCTTGATCGATGGCATCTATAATATCACTGGAGGAGTTGGGGATGCGGTGGAGCTTATTGGCGAATACTTCAAGTTAAAGCATTACGGATCTCCCGAAGCTCAACCGCGCAATCAATCGGAAGCAGCTAAACTAGAAGAAAAGAAGACACTCGCATGGATCACAGTTGCAAAAGGCGTCACATCTATTGTGCTTGCTGCGATTGCCCTTGCCCCTCTTGCTGCTTCGGCTTTTGGCATTTCCTTGGCAGTCTCTGCTTACATTAGTTCAACGGCAATTGTAGCGATGAGCACTTTCTGGCTTACGATGAAGATTGCTGGTCATTTCTACAATAAAGTCATCGTCAACGCACCTGTCACTGTATACCCAACGTGACTGAAAATTTGGTTTAAGAACGAAGCGAAAGCTCCCGTGATTGGCGCGATCGAATCGTCGTCCCTATTAACCTGAGTTTTGGGTTCCTTTCATAGAGACTTATTGCATCTTTCGGCCAAATTTCGCACATTTTGGCACGTCCATAGGCGCTTTCAGCTATTGAACGTGCCAAAATCTGCGAAATTTGTCTCGAAATCTACAGCAATTCTCCATAAAACCAACCCAAAACTCAGGTTATTAGAAATAGGGGCTAGATTCGATCGTCCAATCCCTGGGCTTTGGCTCGGTCTTAAATCCAAATTTTCAGTCGCGTCGTGTATATAATCTTTCAAATTTCAGTCATCATTTTATATTTAAATATTAACATCAATTTTATTATAAAATTGATGTTATGAATCTATATTTTTTGCGTTTTATTATATCTTAAATTAATGTAAACTTCAGATAGTTCAAGTTGTAAAATGGACAAAGAATCCATATGAGCATCTCTTTAAATGCAGCTAATCATCAGTTGTATTATCACGCATTAGATGGCAAGGCTAAATCTAATAAATCTCTTTATGAGCTTTCTCGGGAATATTCTAAGTATTTGGGTTTGCTGAGATTGCCCTTTAGAGTGACAAGTACTTTGCTAGGATGGGTAAAAATACTGCCTATTAGTAAAGAGATTAGAGCAATCATAGGGACTCAAGATGCATTCATTCGTTCGTTTAACTCTACCTTAAAAATACCCAAATTTTTTTTGAGCCAGATTGATTTTTACCATTCTTGTTCTGAATTAAATAAGGAAATTAAAAGAGGCGGTAAGCTTGATGTATTTAGTCCAAGCGTTAAAACTGTATTTTACAGCTTTTTAGGCCTGTCTCTTTCCTCGATCAAGCTTCTTCAATTCAGTGAAAAGTCTAAGTGGACCCGTTTGTCAAAAATAGTTCCTCGTTTGCCGGTGGTTTTGGCTAAAAGTTCAAATATTTTGATTGTATTCCTAGTAGGAAGTGGGCTTTTGAATAATCTTCTACGTCTAGATAAGCAAGTAAGAGCAGATTATTCTTCAGGAGCTTGGGCCTCTGAGGGTTTGTCTCCGAAAACGATAAAAATGATTAAAACTGTGGCTTCGAAGAGTTTGAGTTTTATTTATATATTGACGACGACGGCTTCTTTATTTTTTGGTGTTTATATTAACCCGACGATGTTAATGGCAATATCCACAACTTCCCTCTTTCTCCATTTGTCTGCTAGCGCAAGTGATTATAAAAAGCTGATTTGGGAAAGCCGGCCAACTCCTGTACGCGATCTGACAACACATCTTCCTGCCTAATCTTTGTTCACAAACGCCAGGATTATTTTTTTTAGTAAATAAGATCCCCAAAAAAAAGCCCGAAGTGTATCCTTGTTTTGAAAAAAAACATTCGGCACAAAAATGACACTTGGTATTCAAGGGCTTACAGTACCCGTTCCGCCAGTCTTTGACTGTTCATTTATTTCAGAAGTCCAGCAAAAAACTGCTCAGGTATTTTGTAAGCTAAAGGAATTATTGTTTCCTGGGCAGGAGGTTTTGCCCGCTCGCCCAGTCATCGATCTTAGTGCAATAGGAAGGAACCCAGGCAATCTCATTGAAGGGGGGATCTTGGGAATCTGGTGGGCAGCGGAGGTCCATCTTCTTAAAGAAGGGGTGCAGCAGCTCTATGCATTGTTCACTGCTGAAGATTCTAACGATCCAAGATTTGAAAAAATTTATTTCGCTGTAAAGTCTGTGCTTCTCGATGGGATATTTCTTATCAGCTCGTCGCTTTACATTGCGCGCTGGGCTGACAGGTCCAGCATTGTCTCCCTAGGTCAATATTTGCCTCTGGTTAAGCATCTATGTTACGCGACTTCTCTAACTGGTTACGCAGTAGAATTTTTGTTTGAGGCGAAAGAATTCGGGGTAGAGGCGATGAAGCTCTTTAATGAAACCGACCTTTTTCTTTCGCAGCAGTCTTTTCGGCGCGTCACCTTTTTGTCTATGAGATTAATCAGTGGCATTTGCTTAGTGGCTTGGGCTGCGCTTGGAATCGCTTCCCTTGCGGGCGTTGCGTTCGGCCCGGCTTTAATGCCTTTGCTGCTTACGACGGGTTGTGTCATTGCGCTCTCAGCAGGCTGGTATAAAAGAAAAAATTTAATTCATGCTTAGGTGAAGGAAATGAGCGATAAATTGCTCGTCCGCGAATGGATCGCGATTCTTCTTATTTTGGGTTTTTTATTTTCTGTTGGGATTATCTCTTTCATTTCTAGGTGTTGATCTTGGGGTGCATAACAAAA
The DNA here is from genome assembly GCA_021324995.1 of Chlamydiia bacterium. Lineage (GTDB taxonomy): Bacteria > Chlamydiota > Chlamydiia > Chlamydiales > Rhabdochlamydiaceae > CAJCIW01. The sequence goes on from JAJPIB010000061.1 coordinate 19,939, forward strand.
AGATTGTGCGAAAATTAAGGATTTTGCTAGCCTCTTCGGTTTAGCGGCTGCCATCGGTTTAAGTTTCAGTCGATTTTAAGGTTCACTAGCATCTTAAATCGGCTAAAGCCTAGTCCAAGGCATACGCGCAAGCCTAGAATACTAGGCGAACGGACAAGCAAGTACGAAGCAATCTTGAGCACGTATACTACTTGTCGCTGTCAGCATAGACTCTTGAATCACAAGATGCAAAGCAAAGGCCACGCCGAAAGCGAAGCATATCAAAGAGATTAGTCACAGCGATAATCTGTATAAAAGGAAAACATATGACATTGAAATTAATGGGAAAGAAGCGGGGAATGACTCGTCTCTTTGATGAGAGCGGCAATCACGTTGTATGCACTGTCATCTCAGCAGAGCCAAATGTGATCAGCCAGATCAAAAACAAAGATAAAGACGGCTATGAAGCAGTCCAGCTCTCGGCATTCAAAGTAAAACCCTCTAAAGCGAAGAATGTTTCAAAGCCGCTGCGCGGCCATTTCGCAAAAGCGGGTATCGAGGCGCGTGGAAGTATTGTTGAGTCCCGTGTTTCGTCCGTCGAAGAGTTCCAGGTTGGGCAAGAAATAGGCGTGTCCTATTTCGCGGATGTAGCTTATGTCGACGTTCAGGGCATCTCAAAAGGTAAAGGGCACCAGGGTGTGATAAAGCGTCACCACTTTGCGGGTGGGCCTGCATCGCACGGTTCAGGTTTTCATAGGCATGGCGGTTCTACGGGTATGAGATCATCTCCGGGTCGCTGCTTGCCGGGTCAGAAGAAATCTGGGCGTATGGGCGGTGAGAATGTCACTACACAAAGCCTGCGGGTCGTCATGATCGATGAACAGAAACAGGTGATTGTTGTTGAAGGCGCGGTTCCTGGAGCGCGCAATGGGTTGGTTTACATCACCAAGGCCATTAAGAAAACAAGCCAAAAAAGCCAAAAGAAAAAATAGTTTGAGGAGTGAGCTGTGGCTGTATTGAAAAAGTATAACTTGGCTGGAGACGAAGTAGGCCAGGTTGCGATAGAAGACGAATTGCTCAAATCGAATGCAAATTCGCAAATGATTAAAGACTACATTGTTGCCTTGAGGGAAAATGCTCGGCAGTGGTCTGCAAATACTAAAACTCGCGCAGAAGTGAGTCATAGCGGTCAAAAGCCTCATCCTCAAAAAGGGACGGGTCGCGCTAGACAAGGTTATCTCGGAGCTGCCCAGTACAAAGGCGGCGGGCGTGTTCATGCCCCACGGCCAAAGTTTGACCAGCACGTGCGCATCAACCGTAAGGAAAAGCGCGCTGCTATCCGCCACTTGCTTATCGAGAAAATCTTAGATAACCGTCTTCATATCCTTCAGGTCGAAGACATGAAAGAGCCGAAAACAAAAAAAGTGGCTGCATTTCTGAAAAGCCGTGAGCTTGAAGGAAAAAGAATTCTCTTTTTAGGCGATGCATTAATCGTTCCAGAAAAAGAAGGTGCTAAGCCGGTCTCTCCGACGAAAAAGTTTGACGCTTTTCTCAAAAGCATGAGCAATATTCAAAAAAGCAACTTCATGATGATTCCAAATGTGAGTGGGTATGACGTTCTCGTCCACCACGACCTTTTTGTGATGGAAGCAGCTGTCGATCAGCTTAAAGTAATGTTAGGGGGCCAGCAGTAATTATGCAGAAGAAAAGTCCATTCGATATCGTTCTTTCCCGTCACGTGACCGAAAAGTCTCGCGTTCTTGAGCAACTCCAATTTAACACAAGCAATCCCTGCGTCAAAAAATGCGATGCGCCAAAATACGTGTTCATCGTTGCCAAAAGAGCTAACAAACAGGAAATTGCTGCTGCCGTAGAAGAGATCTACAGTGAAAGAAAAGTAAAAGTAGTGTCTGTTAACACAATCAACAGCAAGCCTAAAGCCCGCCGTTTGCGCGGCCGCCCTGGCATGAAATCTAGCTTTAAGAAAGCAATTGTGACACTGGAAGCTGGCGACAGCATAGAAGACAAAGTTTAATTAAGAGGCTTTAAGCGTTATGTTAAAACAATTTCGTCCAAGAACAGCAGGACAGAGACATCTCATCCTCACAACCCATGACGATCTGACGCGCAAAGGAAATAAAAGCCGAGCTGCCGTCAAGCCACAAAAGTCTCTCCTTGAAAAGAAGGTGAGGACAAATGGTCGCAACCACCATGGGCATATCACATGCCGCCACAAAGGGGGAGGCCATAAGAGATTTTATCGTATCATCGACTTCAAAAGAGATAAAGAAACGGTACCTGCGAAAGTCGCGTCCGTTGAATACGACCCCAACAGAACAGCGCATATCGCCCTTCTGAATTATGCGGATGGCGAAAAACGTTACATCATTGCTCCACAAGGGATCAAAGTCGGCGATACAGTCACTAACCACGATGAAGGAAGTTTTAATGTGGGCTGCTGCATGCGTCTCAAAGCAATGCCTTTGGGCTCAATGATTCACAATATTGAATTGCATCCTGGCCGTGGAGGTCAATTGGTGCGCTCAGCTGGACTTTCCGCTCAACTTATGGCCAAAAGCGCAGGTTACGTGACGCTAAAAATGCCTTCTGGCGAGGTGCGTATGGTTAGCGAAAATTGCCGTGCTACCATAGGAGCGGTCTCTAATCCTGAAAGAAACTTGCGCGTCGAAGGAAAAGCAGGGCGTTCGCGCTGGAAGGGAATTCGTCCCACTGTACGTGGTACAGCGATGAATCCTGTTGACCACCCGCACGGTGGTGGTGAAGGTAAGCATAACGGCTATCTTCCACAGACTCCATGGGCGATGTACACTAAAGGATATCGTACTCGATCTAAGCGCAAATCTAACAAAATGATCGTCAAAGATCGCAGGAAATAGAAAGGTAAGTTATGGGAAGATCGTTAAGAAAAGGTCCTTTTGTTGATCACCATCTGATGGATAAAGTGACCAAGCAAAATTTAAGTGGTAAAAAGAACCCGATCAAAACATGGTCGCGCCGTTCTATGATCCTGCCAGACATGGTCGGACATACGTTTGAAGTGCACAATGGTCGCAAATTTATTAGCGTCTTTGTCTCAGAGAATATGGTGGGTCACCGTTTAGGTGAGTTTTCTCCAACTCGGTTGTTTAAAGGCCACGGTTCTAAGAAAGTCGCTGAAGCGGGTGGATCTGCAGCAGCGCCTAAGCCCGCTGCTAAACCTACAGATGCTAAAAAAGGATAATAGAATATGCAATCAGCACTCGCTAAGACAAAATATGTGCGCATTAGCCCTCGGAAAGCTCGCCTTGCAGCAGCTCTGATTCGTGGAAAAAGCGTAGAGGTGGCATCCACGCAACTGATGTTCAGCAAGCTGCGCGGTGGAGCGTTGCTTAAAAAGACTTTGGATGCAGCTGTTGCTAACGCAGAAACGCAACTCAACGTACAGCGCCGCGACTTAGTTGTTAAAGAAGTCAGAGTGGACGCGGGTCCTACGTTGAAACGTGCTAAGCCTAAAAATAAGGGCGGAAGCCATCCGATCATGAAAAGAACAAGCCATTTTACTATTGTCGTGGCTTCAGAATAAATTTTAGGGGAATAAATGGGACAAAAGACATCTCCAACAGGATTCAGATTAGTTCGCAATAAGAGATGGCGCTCACTGTGGTACGCAAACAAGCAGGAGTTCGGAAATCTTCTCGGCGAAGATAATATGATTAGAAAGTTCCTGATGGCAAAGCCATGTTGCCAAGGCACATCGCTGCTGACGATTAAAAGAATGAGCGGCAAAATCGAAGTCACTATCCATACAGCAAGACCTGGTCTTGTCATTGGAAAGAAAGGCTCTGAAATCGACGTCCTGAAGCAAGAATTAAAAAAACTAACCGGCAAAGAAATTTGGATCGAAGTCGATGAGATCAAAAGACCTGATCTTGATTCCAAACTTGTTGCAGATGGTATCGCAAAGCAACTCGAAAGACGCGTTCCTTTCAGAAGAGTGATGAAGAAAGCGATCCAAGCGACGATCGATGCGGGCGCTGCAGGTATCAAAGTTCAGATCTCAGGCCGTATCGGTGGAGCAGAAATTGCTCGCACCGAGTGGTATAAAGAAGGACGAGTTCCTCTTCATACGATCAGAGCTGATATCGATTTCGCAATGGGCCGAGCAGAAACCACCTATGGATCCATTGGTGTAAAAGTATGGATTAATAAAGGTGAAGATCAACTTAACCGCGCAGTAGGAGGCTAATTCTATGGCCCTGATGCCAGTACGCATGAAATTTAGAAAGATGCAAAAAGGCCAGCATGCTGGTCTTAGCAAAGCGGCAACATTTGTCGATTTTGGCGACTACGGAATGCAAGTCCTCGAACGAGGACGCATTACTAATCATCAAATCGAAGCGTGCCGCGTAGCGATCAATCGCTTTTTTAACCGCCGCGGAAAAGTGTGGATTCGCATTTTCCCGGATAAGTCGGTGAGTAAGAAGCCTGCCGAAACTCGAATGGGTAAGGGAAAAGGTGCACCGGATCATTGGGTAGCTGTTGTTCGCCCAGGTCGAATTTTATTTGAAGTAGGTGGAGTTCCTAAAGAAATGGCGCAAAGCGCTCTCAGACGTGCAGCTGCGAAGCTGGGCCTGAAGACGCGATTCGTTGAACGCGTTGAAAGAGTATAGGTATAATAATGGCAAAAGCAAATGAGCTGAGAGAACAGTCTGCAGAAGATTTGAAGGCACTCTATCAAGATCTCTCTAAAGAGTTGTTTCAACTTCGCAATGAGATGAAAGTCACGCGCAAGATGGAAAAACCCCACTTGGTTCGCGCAAAAAGGAAAGATCGTGCACGCGTCATGACGATTCTGCGCGAAAATGAAATTAAAGCAACACGCTGAGGAAGAGATGGATACTTCAAAAAGAAAAGTTCGAGAAGGCGTTGTCGTCTCAACAAAGATGCAAAAGACAATTACAGTCAAAGTAGAGCGAACCATTAGACATCCTGTTTACAGCAAAGTCGTTACACGGGCAAAAAAATACTATGCTCATAGCGAAAATCCCGATGTTAAAGTAGGCCAAAAAGTTCGCATTGTTGAAACGCGACCCCTGTCCAAACTCAAGCGTTGGCAATTAATTGAAGTTCTCGCTTAAGCGTCTAGGACTAATGAGATTTAAAAAGGTGAGTTAAAAAATGATCCAACAAGAATCCAATTTAGAAGTAGCAGATAACACAGGCGCAAAGCGTGTGCGATGCTTTAAAGTCCTTAAAGGCTCAAAGCGCAGATATGCCAATGTTGGCGATGTGATTATTTGTTCAGTTAAGGACGCTGACCCAAAGGGTAGCGTTAAAAAAGGCGACGTTGTCCGAGCTGTCATCGTACGCACAAAAAGCTATGTTCGCCGCCCCGATGGGTCGCTGCTTCGCTTTTATGACAATAGCTGCGTACTGATCGATGATAAAGATAATCCGCGTGGTACTCGTATCTTTGGTCCAGTTGCTCGCGAAGTTCGCGAAAGTGGTTTCGTTAAAATCAGTTCACTTGCGCCTGAAGTGATATAGGGAGATTAAGATGAGTAAATGGATAAGAAAAGGCGATAAGGTCGTTGTTGTCGCAGGAAATGATAAAGGAAAGTCAGGTGAAGTGATCGCGCGAAAAGAGGACAGAGTGATTGTCCAAGGCGTTAATATCCGCAAAAAGCACGCGAAACGTCGCGAAAAATCGCCTGGAACCGAGATCCTCGAGATGGAGATGCCATTCCACATTTCTAACGTTGCCCTTTGCAACGCAGACGGAAAGGCAGTAAAACCTAAAGTGCGCGTCAACAAGAATGGCACAAAAGAATTATTTTATTTCGAAGGCGACAAAGAAGTGGCTCTTCGACAAGTAAGAAAACATTCATAGAGTAGATCAAGGCAATGTCTAGGTTACAAAAGCGATACAAAGAAGAAATTAAAAAGACTCTTCACGAGAAATATAAGTATTCTAATGCAATGCTTATCCCAGCTCTCAAGAAGATTGTCATCAGCATGGGACTTGCTGAAGCTACAAAGGATAAGAATGCCCTGCAAGACTGTGTCAAGGAATTGACAAGCTTATCAGGTCAAAAACCTATTACTACAAGAGCGAGAAAGTCTGTAGCGAACTTTAAACTGCGCGAAGGGCAAGCGATCGGGCTAAAAGTTACATTGCGAAAAAAGCGGATGTACGACTTCTTGGACAGATTTTGCCATATTGTTTCACCGCGTATTCGCGACTTCCGCGGATTCCCGCTCAAATGCGATGGAAAGGGCAACTACTCCATTGGAATTGAAGAACAACAAATTTTCCCTGAAATCAATATTGATGAAGTGAAAAGAACGCAAGGGATGAATATTACATTCGTCACATCAGCAACAAACGATGAGGAGTGCATTGGACTGTTAACGTCACTTGGCTTCCCATTTAAAACAGAGACTACAAGCTGAGGGAGAGGAAGGCATGTTACAAGATCCAATCGCAGATTTACTGACGAGAATTAGAAACGCGAAGACAGCAAGACACCGCTTTGTTGATTTTCGCCCTAGTAGAATTAAAATGGATATCGTCAAAGTCCTGCATGAACACGGATTTGTCGATAAGTTCATGATCAATGAAGAAAAAGGGCAAGCACGCGTTTTTCTTAAATATGCAGGTGGCAGAGAGCCTGTTATTAAAGGGCTGAACAGGATGTCCTCTCCTTCATTGAGACGCTATGTTGGGTATAAAAAAATCCCAAGAATTTATGGCGGAATGGGAGTTGCAATCCTCTCTACCCCAGCTGGAGTTGTCGATGGCGAAACCGCGCGCAAAAATAAGCTCGGCGGCGAATTGTTATGCTTAGTTTGGTAATAAAAAAGAGGTAAAAAGCATGTCACGTCTTGGAAAATCGCCCATCCAGCTACCTGATAAGGTAGATGTTAAAATTGTAGGCGGAATGGTTCAGGCTAACGGCCCGAAAGGAAGCTTAAGTATTCCTGCTCACCGAGGAATTTCTGTTAAGGTCGAAGACAGCAAATTGATCGTTGAGAGGGATGAATCTGTTGAAATGCCTAAAACAACACACGGTTTATTTCGCGCATTGATCAACAACATGATTATTGGTGTTAGCAAAGGCTTCGAAGTAAAGCTGTCACTCATCGGTGTCGGTTATCGCGCTGCTGTTCAAGGGCATATGCTCGATCTTCAGCTTGGTTTTTCCCATCCTACTCAGCTTAACATTCCAAAAGGCGTTAATGTTACAGTAGAAAAGAGCGTAACGATTCTTATCAGCGGCATCGATAAGCATCTCGTCGGACAATTTGCTGCTCAAGTCCGCGGGATGAAACCCCCAGAACCCTACAAAGGTAAAGGGATCCGATACGAAAAAGAATTTGTCCGCAAAAAAGCAGGTAAAGCGGCTAAAGGTAAAACGGGGTAAACATGATTAACGATTTAGTGAAGCGCAATGTGCGCAGACGCAGAAGAATGATGCGGGTAAGAAAGCAGGTTCGCGGGACAGCTATCAAGCCAAGGCTATCTGTGTTTAAGTCTAATATGCATATTTTTGCCCAGCTTATCGACGACGAGCAAGGTTTTACTCTCGCTAGCGCCGGAACTGTGATGAAAGATTTTCGCGATAAAAAGCTCGGAAAAAAGAGCAAAGATGCGGCACAATTAATCGGAGTTAAACTCGCCGAAGCTGCAAAGGAGAAGAATATCACCAGCGTTGTGTTCGACCGTGGATTTAATAAATATCATGGTTTACTTGCGGTCGTCGCAAATGCGGCTCGCGAAACAGGATTACAATTTTAGTCAGGAAATAAGACATGTCCAAACAAGAAGCAAAACGACGAGCAGAAGATTTCGGGACGGATTTCGAAGAAAAAGTGCTGTATATCAATCGCTGCTCGAAAGTTGTAAAAGGCGGGCGAAAGTTCAGTTTTTCCGCGTTGATCATCATTGGCGATGGCCAAGGGCGCATTGGTTTTGGGTTTGCTAAGGCAAATGAAGTTTCCGATGCGATCCGCAAAGGAACAGAAGCGGCTCGCAAGAATGTGATGACTTTTGAAATGGAAGGCACAACGATTCCTCATGAGATCACTGTAGACTCAGACGGAGCCCGCATTATGTTAAAACCGGCACCTGAAGGCACGGGGGTGATTGCAGGTTCTAAAGTTCGCTCGGTTCTTGAACTAGGCGGAGTAAGGGATGTCGTCGCTAAGAGTTTTGGATCTAACAATCCAATGAACCTCGTGCGCGCTACTGTTCGCGCTCTTTCTCAGCTGACAAACCGCCAGATGAATAGAAAAATTCGAGGATTAGCCAATGATTAATTTAGCCCAATTATCCAATACTCACAGGCCAAGTAAAAAGAGACATCGCGTGGGGCGCGGCATGGGTTCCAAGTGTGGTAAAACATGCGGACGCGGAGTCAAAGGGGATAAAGCGCGCAGCGGATACAAAAACCACTTTGGACAAGAAGGTGGACAGATCCCACTTTATAAAAAGCTGCCAACACGTGGATTTACGAATGGCGCATTCAAGAAAGAAGTCTTCGCAATTAACCTTGGTATGATCGACAAGCTTTTCTCCGATGGAGAAGCTGTGACACTGCAAGCGCTCCAAGAAATGGGCTATGCGCCACGTCGCGCGCCTGCACTTAAGGTTTTATCAGAAGGCGAATTGAGCAAGAAGGTCACCGTTGCGGCGAACTTTTTCTCTAAAGCAGCAGAAGAAAAGTTGAAAAAGAGCGGAATTTCTTTCCAACAAGTCTCTGCTTAAGGAATAATGAAATCCTAATTTTAACTGCCAAGCGAATAACTGATGATTGACGGGATTAAACGCATTTTTAGTGTGCCAGAGCTTAGGACAAAAATTGTCTTTACTCTGTTTATGCTCATAGCTTGCCGCATAGGCGCCTACATTCCAGTTCCAGGAATTAATGGAGATGCAGCGGTAGAGTTATTCCGAAACGCAACAGGCGGCGGGCAAAACCTATTCCAGCTGATGGACGTCTTTTCAGGGGGTGCCTTTGCTCAGATGACTGTTATTGCGCTTGGCGTCATGCCTTACATTTCTGCTTCCATTATCATGCAGCTGTTAATGGCTCTTGTGCCATCTCTGCAAAGAGAGATTCGTGAGAATCCCGATGTGGGCCGCAGAAAAATGAGCAAGTGGATCCGCATGCTGACGGTAGTCCTTGCTATCTTTCAGTCAGGACTTTATGCAAAATACGCGGTTCAGCTCAATGCAGGTAGTCCTGGTGTTATCGTTAATGAAATTTTGGATGTTCAGGCTTTTGGCGCACCTTGGCTGTTTTACTTGATTGTGATGACCACGATGACTGCAGGTACGATTCTCTTAATGTGGATCGGAGAGCAAATTTCTGAACGAGGAATCGGCAATGGGATTAGCTTGATCATTACGATCGGAATTTTATCTTCGCTCCCGACGACGATTGGATCTGTGCTCAGACAGCTCAACCTGGATTCTCAAGAGCCTGGTCAGTTGACATTTTCTTCCCTAGTTGTCCTCAGTGGGGTCTTTGTCCTGATTATTGTCGGCACGATACTGATTATCCAAGGGCAGCGCAAAATCCCTCTTCAATACGCACGGCGTGTTTTAGGCAGGCAGGAAGTTCAGGGAGGAAGTGCATACATTCCTTTAAAGATTAACTATGCTGGCGTGATCCCAGTCATTTTTGCTACCTCATTGCTGATGTTTCCGGCGACAATTGGGCAATTTGTAGGAAGAGGATCCTGGGTTGGACAGTTTGCGAATATGATCTCTCCGGGCACATGGGTTTACATGTTGTTTTATGTGCTGCTTATTGTATTTTTTACTTACTTTTGGACGGCGACACAGTTTCACCCCGAGCAGATTGCTTCAGATATGAAAAAGAATGGCGCATTTATTCCGGGAATCCGCCAAGGCAGGCCTACGCAAGATTATCTTGAATCAACAATGAGCAGGATTACATTTGCCGGAGCGGGCTTCCTGGCTTTAATAGCAATTTTGCCCACAATCGTAGGAAAAGTGTTGAGCGTAGACTCTTCGATTACCTACTTTTTTGGAGGCACATCTCTCTTGATCCTCGTTGGTGTGGTGCTTGATACCTCCAAGCAGATCGAGTCGCATCTGCTGATGAAGCGTTATGATGGCTTTATGAAGAAAGGAAGATTGAGAGGCAGATAAGAATTATTTTGAGAGTTGCTCTCATTGACTGGAAGGATTCAAAAATTTGGTGCCTGTTCGACGCTAGCAGGACCTATTTGCGAATCACAAGCAGTATATGCCGAGAGGTATAAATATGTTTTAACGCAGAGAAGTGTTGCAGCTTCTCTTTAGAGATATTAAACTACAGTTGTATATAAACAAAACATCTGTTAAATTCCTCAGAATGTTTATGAAAAAAGGAATCTTTTCATGCCAAGAGTGAACGGGATTGATATCCCAGCTAATAAACGCTTAGAAATTAGCCTCATGTACATCTACGGAATCGGTAGACATGTATCCAATGAGATCTGCGCAAAACTTGCTTTGGATCCCAATATGAAGGCTCACAATTTGACGGAAGATCAGATTGCAAAGATCAACGCGCTGCTGACTACAGAGTATATGGTGGAAGGGGACTTGAGACGCCAAATCCAAAGCAATATTAAGCGCTTGATCAGCATACATTGCTACCGCGGAACGCGACATCGCCTTGGGCTTCCCGTCCGTGGGCAGCGCACACGTACGAATGCACGTACGCGCAAGGGCAAGAGAAAAACCGTTGCTAATAAGAAGAAATAAAGGAGTGTGACCCTTGGCTAAGCAAGAAGCTCAAAAGACAATGGTTAAAAAGCCAGCTGCCACAAAATCTAGAAAAAGAACGATGCGCAACGTTCCAAGTGGAATTGTTCATGTAAGAGCGACATTTAATAATACAATTATTTCTATCACGGATCTTACTGGTAACGTCGTTTCGTGGGCGTCAGCAGGCAAAGTCGGTTATGTCGGTTCGCGCAAGTCATCTGCGTTTGCGGCAACCGTTGCTGCACAAGACGCTGCCAAAGCGGCGATGCTGCTCGGAATGAAAGAAGTAGAAGTGAATCTATCTGGTCCTGGAGCCGGTAGAGAGTCCGCCGTTCGAGGTTTGCAAAGCTCTGGCCTTGCAATCACGATCATTCGCGACAAGACCCCGGTGCCGCATAATGGTTGCCGTCCGCGTAAGCGTAGAAGAGTCTAAGAGTGTGTTAATGGATTTTGTTGGTTTTATTTTTTGATGTTTTTTTCTTTAGGATCTAATTCGGCGCCGCAGTATAGCGTTGTATGACCAGGACCAGACGTCGAATTAGATCTTAAAGAAAAGGCGTAAAAAGCAACTAAAAAAATCCGTTAATATATTCTAAATATTAGTTAATTTGGAATTAGCAATTTTGCAGGAGTTCGTTCATGGCCGTAAAGTATGGCAAGTTTGAATTGCCGACAAAGATCAAAGTCGATGAGTCGAGCAAATCAGGTAACCAAGCTCGTTTTATCGCGGAGCCTTTTGAAAAAGGATTTGGGCATACTGTCGGTAATGCTCTTAGAAGAATTATTCTCAGTGCTCTAGAAGCGCCTTCTATTATGTCTGTACGCATTGAAGGAGTGCCTCATGAGTACATGGCTATTGATGGGGTCATTGAGGATATGACGCACATTGTGCTTAACCTCAAGAACGCGCTTCTTCGTAAGTTGCCGACTGATGAAGAAATGGGCTCACGTGAGCCTAAAGTGATCTCTAAGATTTTAGATATCACTGGCGATATGCTCGATAAGAATGGCGGTCAGTACACTGTCACCTTGAAAGACCTCCTCGGCATGTCAGATTTTGACATGGTCAATCCCGATTTGGCGATTTTCTCAGTCACGAAGCCGATGACCAGAAAAGTCGACATCAAAGTCGCTATGGGAAGAGGCTATGTTCCTTCTGAAAGGCACGTTTTTGCCGAGAAAGGTGTTGATGAAATTATCATTGACTCTTCGTTCTCTCCCGTGCGTTTAGTGAATTACTATGTGGAGAACACGCGTGTTGGTCAGGATACTGACTTTGACCGTTTGGTCCTCGAAGTTTATACCGACGGCCGTATTACACCAGAAGAAGCTTTGTCATTTGCTACGCAGATCGGCATCCTTCACCTTCAAGTATTCGATCAGTTAAAGTTTCACAACCTGACTTTTGATCAGGGGGAAATCGAGCTCAATACTGATCGCGATGCTTTGATGGCGAAGCTTGTACTCAAAATCAATGAGATTGAGCTTTCCGTTCGTTCCACTAATTGTTTAGCCGGTGCGAATATCGATACCATTGCTGAACTTGTCGTCATGCCTGAGTCTGAAATGCTTAAGTTTAGAAACTTTGGTAAGAAGTCTCTTAATGAGATCAAATCTAAACTCGAAGAAATGGGACTCTCCCTGGGCATGGATTTATCTAAATTCGGCATTAATCGGGACAACGTGAAGCAGCTCGTTCACGATTATTTTATTGAAAAAGCAGGAAACCCAACATGAGACACAGAAAAGATACGTTTAAAATCGGGAGAACTGCCAGCCACCGTCGTTGCTTAATCGCAAATATGCTGAAGTCTTTGATTGAGCATGGTCGCATTTTAACGACAGAGAGGAAGGCAAAGGAACTCCGACGTCACGCTGACCACATGGTCACCCTGGCAAAAGAAAACACCCTCGCAAGTCGCCGCCGCGCTATCGCTGAGCTAATGATCACTTATAATGCTCTCACAACGAAAGAAGCGCGCGCAGCAAAAGCAGGAAAAGCTGAAAGCTATAATGGGGACAGAAAAGTGATTCAAAAGCTTTTCGGTGAACTTGGTCCGCGCTTTGCGACACGAAATGGGGGTTATACTCGTATTATTAAGTCAGATTTTTGCGTAGGCGATAGTGCACCTCGCTGCTATATCGAATACCTCGCCGAGTAGTTTCTCTCTTTAAGAGATCGTTCCTATGGGCTTCAGAGGGTTAACTTCTGAGGCCTTTTCTTTTCCGTGTACATTCAAAAAATCATCGTTTATGATCCGGCTGATTTTTAATCGGGAAAACCCTGTTTTCAAGGAGACGCGCAATGTCTGTCAAAGTGGCGATCAATGGATTTGGAAGGATTGGACGGCTAGTTTACCGCATCCTCCATGAGAGCTATCCCGATATCGAAGTCGTTGCCGTCAACGACCTCGTCCCTGCGGATAACCTCGCTTACCTTTTGAAATATGATTCTGTTCATGGAAGTCCTAATTTCAACATTAAAGCAGAGGGTGATGAACTTGTGGTCGACGGCAAGCGCTCACACGTTTTTTCAGAGAAAGATCCAGCGCAGCTTCCCTGGAAGAAGCTGGGCATCGGGTATGTCATTGAATCCAGCGGACATTTTACGCACACGGAAGATGCACAGAAGCATATCCACGCGGGCGCAAAACGCGTCGTCATCACAGCGCCTGCAAAAGGGAATTGCCCAACTTTCGTAATGGGTGTCAACGAAGCGACTTATAACCCAAATAAAGACTATATCGTCTCGAATGCCTCTTGCACGACGAATTGCCTTGCGCCACTCACAAAGGTGCTTCTAGACAATTTCGGCATTGAAGAAGGGTTGATGACGACTGTGCATTCCATGACGGCAACGCAACCGACTGTAGACGGTCCTTCAAAAAAAGATTGGAGGGGTGGTCGCGCAGCAAGTTTAAATATCATTCCTTCCACCACGGGAGCTGCAAAAGCCGTGGGCTTATGCCTTCCCGCTGTTAAAGGAAAGATTACCGGAATGGCTTTTAGGATTCCCACAGCCGACGTCTCAGTCGTCGATTTAACCGTCAGAGTCAGCAAAGATACGACTTATGAAGAGATTTGCGAGGCGATGTTAGCAGCTTCTAAGGGGGCATTAAAGGGGATTTTAGAGTTTTGCGATGAGGAGGTTGTCTCTTCCGACTTTATTGGAAATAACGCCTCCTGCATTTTTGATAAAGGAGCGGGAATCGCGCTGAATCCCCGTTTTTATAAATTGGTGGCATGGTATGATAACGAAATGGGATATGCCCATCGCGTTGCCGATTTAGTGCGATACATGTCGTCCCAAGAAAAGTAAATTTTTTAAAGAGGCGATTGCCTCTAGAGGCAGTTGCAAAACTTCAGCGATGAGAAAAATCGATGATTTTGGCGGCTTCTCATCAGGAATGGCAAGCTATGCTTGCCAATCCGTACGGCGGCGGCGAGAACATACTCGAAATGAGTAGGCGAGTCGCCGTCGTGACGAGAGGCGCCAAAAGGGCGATTTTTCGCTCGCTCGAGTTTGCAATTGCCTCTCTAGATATCTGGCGCGTCCTATTAACCTGAGTTTTGGGTTGGTTTTATGGAGAATTGCTGTGGATTTCGAGACAAATTTTGCACATTTTGGCACGTTCAATAGCTGAAAGCACCTATGGACGTGCAAAAATGGGAGAAATTTGGCCAAAAGATGCAGTAAGACTCTATGAAAGGGACCCAAAACTCAGGTTATTAGGCTACTGGCACATCCAAAATGAGAACTGGGCCAAATGGAAATGCAGCCATATCGCTTTCTTTAGAAAGAGAGCACTACGTGAACCCTTAAAACATGGAATAGAGTTGTGAATTTTACTCGAGAACCCATCATAGAAACAATCATTTCCCCTAAAGAGGGATGCAAGCTTCTCGTGCGCACGAGCAAAAGCTCGCCTGGAGCAGAGGAATATTATGTCGATGCTGTTGAAGTGGTATCTTTTGGACCCGCTTTCTTTTTCCGTTCGATGGAACGCCCGAAGGCTTTCTTGGTTCCTGTGTCCGATTACGAAGTGTTAGAAGTCAAAGAAACGCGCGTCGCATTAAAAAATGTCAGCCACGAACGCAGTATTAAGATTGGAGGAGGAAGAGAGCCTTCTCAACGGCACCGAGAATCTGTGCAAGAGCGCGATAAAGAGCGTGAGCGTGAAAAAGAGCCTGTTGTTGCATCCGATGAAGAGCCAACACCTGCAACAGAAGAAGTGGCAGCCGATGAAGGTGCAAACACTCGTATGGATAAGCGAAGAGACCGTCGTCGTCGCCGTCACCGCCGTTCTTCGGAAGAACAGGAGTGGACAGAGCGCAGACAATCCGATGAGCAAAAACCACAGCCGGAAGGCGAACAAAAGGCACAAGGGGGTGGTGCAGAAGATGAAGCGAAAGTTTCATCTCAGATGTTTTCCTCCCTTATCCCCCCACCGACCAAGCTTATTTCAGAGACTATCGGCAAGTATAAAGATAAAGAATTTTTGGAAAGCCTTCCGACCCGAGAAATAGGCGAGTCGCCCCAAGACAAGCCAAAAAAAGAACCGAATGATGAGCCTCCTACCGAAGAGCCGAAAGGTTCAGAGTCGGCACCGTTAAATCGCGTTTCCACTTCTTTTGTGTCTGAGCATTTGGAAGTGAACTCGCTTTCCTCCACCCATTTTTCACCTCTCCAAGGTGGAAACGACTCTTATTTTTTCTAGCTTCCTAATGGGGCCACTTACTGGCCCCATCTTTTCATTTGAATTTAAGGCAGCTCCCTGAGTAAACTTCTCATTTCTGCTCGGATGGTGGAATGGTAGACACTGGGGACTTAAAATCCCCTGGCAGCAATGCCGTGCAAGTTCGACTCTTGTTCCGAGCATTTTTAATAATCAACATGATGTTTTTGCCCTACTGACAATTGAGGCAAATGATACTTGTCACTATAAAATAGTGCTGTTGCTTTGATTTTTCCTATAATAGGAAACATAATGAATGTAATTGGCCCTTTATCTAGAGCTCAAGCACTTTGTGCAGGTTATTCTCAGTTCACAGATTCTATTCATGCTTTTTGCAAACATACAGTTGAAGATGTGAACCGAAACTTAAACTTGTTCCAGTTAAGTGATGGATCTAGATGGTTAGTAGATGATACAGACTGCTCTAATTTTATCACAGCTTTGAAACCAGGTAGCGCTATCGTTATAGTGGCTACACATGATCAGAAGAAATATGAAATTGCTAAAATTAATTTAGATGGAGAAGTTATTTCTTCCGTCAAAGCATCCTTATATATGAGTCCTTGGCAGTCAAATATAGAGGGGAATTCAGTTAGCGCATTCGAAATCGTAAGGCTAAGTGGGGATTATATCGCAATTAATTATCTAGCTCCGCTCATACGATATCCAATTCCATTAGTGGTAAAAGTCTCGACGGAGTGTAAGGAAGAAATGAGAAAGTGGGCGACCAAGGATGTGATTATGTTAGGCCTGTTACATAGCCCCAATCGTCCAGAATATGATCAAAATGAACTGATGCTGATCAATTGCACTCTAGACTCTCATATTCATGGTACGAAAATATAATTAATTATTAATCCGCACTTTAGTTTCTGAAGGTGTTTTTATACCGAAAATGATTCAAGAATCAGTGTGTTGTAATACTTAATCGATATACTGTTAGATGCAAATGACAATGTCCCAGAAGATATCAGACGGATAGTTTTAAGCGGTATAGAGGAAGCATCTGAGTCGGTATTGCGCGTTGCTATTCCCAATTAAGGAAGATAGTGTTGAAATATGCATTCGCAAAGTGGAATAGTTTTGAAAACAAACGGGAAAGAGATTAGGATATTTCTCTATGAGAAAATTCTTGTTGCTATTCACTTTTATCTTTGTAGTTGCGCTCAACGCTGGCAGCTGGGATCGTTTTTATCGCATTGAGGACGACACACTTGTTAGTGCGGAGGGCAAGCGGTTTCCTGCCTTGCATTTTGGTTCTGCGTTGCATGAAGAGCTTGCGTATCGGATGAAGGATCCTGAGCAGGCGATGATCATTCATCGCGCTTATCAGAAGCATATCGCTCCTATTCTTCCCGAGGAATTGGCTGTGGGGTTTTCAAATGCTCTTGTTAAAGTGTGTTATCTTTTCGGTTCTCGAAAATTTTCTCCCGAGAAAGGGCTTTGGATAGGTTTGAGGGAAGAGGGTTGCGACTTATGGGCAGAGGAGAATTATCCTACGATTGCTGCGTTTGTTTCTGAGGCGAATCAGCCAACTCACTTGCCCGTGAAGGAAAAGGGAGAGGGGCCTTTGAGGGTGGCTATTCTTACGACATCGGCCAGTGGAGGAAATGAATCCGTTGCTAGAGGAGTTGTAAGTTTTTTAGCGGGATATGATGTTGAAACGGTTCTTATTGATGTCGAGGCTTTAGCTAAAGAGGCGGACCTGGTTATGTTAGCCGGAGGAGGAACGACGTATGATGGGCTTTATGCTTCTGAGTTTCAGCAAAAAGAGGATTGGGATTTTCTTGTCCAGCGCGACGTAGTGACGAAAGAGTTAGGGAAATACATTCCTTCTCGATTGGGAAGATTGCTCAAAGAAAGGCTTTTAGAGATCAACCCAGACTTCATCATTTCTACCAGAAATTATACAGTGGATGACCTTTGCCTGGCAACTCTTGATATTCCTTTTAGAATTCTGCATTGCGACTATGAACTTTCTCTTCCTCTTTTAGATGTTTATGGAAAAGTCGCTTCGAATGTCAGGTTTTGGCTGCCGAGCTTCGAGCCAGCGACGTTTCGACCTCTCTTTGTGAAGGCGGATCGGTTAGATCTCTATCAGGAAACCGATAGTAAGCAAGTGTTAATGGAGAAGGTTGCACTTCTTTTGGGAATAACTCCTTTGGAAGCCTATATGCAGTTTGAATGCATAGGTTATCCCATTCGGCCTGAATTCAAAAGGATCAGGGATTTTGAGGAATTGGACCGGCTTCGCGTAAAGTGGGATATAGGCGATGATGAAGTTCCTGTTTTAATTTCTATGGGAAAGAATGGTGTCGGCGCTCTTGAAAAGGTTTTCGAGCAAGTTGTTAATATTCCTGCGCATCGCTGGAAGTTCATTATTGTCTGTGGGAAAAATGAAGAGCTAAAAAGCAAATTGGAGGACAGACTTTCTTCTGCATTTGCCAATCGGTTTGCTATCTGTGGGTTTCTTTCTGCGGGGGAGATGAATGAATTGATGAATCTGGCTTCGGTTAAAATGACCAAGGCTGGGGGAGCGGTGACATCGGAATCTTTGGTTACACAAACCTATTTGTTAATGACACACACGCATCCTTGGGAAGAGGCAAATGCTGCTACGATTGAAAGAAGGGGGTTAGGTCAACCCGTGCGCGCAGAACTTGCATTAGAAGCTCAAATCGAAGAAGCTCTGGCTAAGGCTAAAAAAGTGCGTTCTGTTTCGCTGAGTTTAGTTCCCGATTGGAGAAATCTTTTGTTGCAAGAATTGAAAGTCAATTTTCCTCAGTTGAGCCCTTCTTGGCCTTATTAGGCATAAGCTATAGTGTTTAAATGTCTTATGACTTTTATTTATGTAATTTGCTTTTTAAAGATAAAAATGATATAATAATTTTTATATATTTAAGGAGTGGTTATGACACAGCAAATTAAGTATTTCTCAAGTAATAAATCACTTGAAATAGATACAAGGCCGAGTCTACCTTATAGCGATGATTTGCTTGATCGAAGGACTGCTGAAATAGATACAAGGCCGAGCCTACTTTATAGCGATGATTTGCTTGATCGAAGGATTGCGGGTAGAATTTCATGTCTGGCCAGGGCACCTATCTATGCATTAGGGGCTTTATTTTTAACAGCTCTCACAGTGGTAAAGTTTTTTGCAGCTTTTCTTGTTACGCCTCTAAATTCTTGTTTAAGAGATCCCGATTTGGAAAGATGGACGTTCTCAGGAATGATTAAAGAGGCAAAAGGGGCATCGGGATTGTTTGATAGAACCTTAAATTCGCTTCTTTGCTTTATATTTGCACCTCCCAAGGATTACTATAGTTTTGAAGACGCCTTACTCCACACAATCGAAATGACTTTTCCCTATTCGAAACTTCCCGAGTCTCGCTATCCTTTTTTATCTATCATTGTAAATCCCTTCATCGAAAATCAAAGAATACTAGATGATAAAAACTCCGCTGTATTCGCTGGTTAAAAAAATCTCTCACAATTTAATTGACGAGGCCTCAAGTGATCGCAAGAAATACTTTTTAGCTAATTCGACAAAGAGAACGTAGAAAAGCAGTAGTACGAGGATAAACAGATATAGCTTTAGAGAGAGGACGGTGAAGCCCAATAATGGAGCTAAGGGGGTGTAGGGAAGGATAAACGTGAAGGAAATCACTGATAATACAGCTAGCAAAAGTGATTTACTGGGTTTACTTTTATAAAAGGGTCGAAATGTGCGCACAATCAAAACGATAAATGCTGCGGAGACGACGGATTCCACAAACCAACCCGTTCTAAATTCTTCGACGGAGGCTTTTAGCCATAGCAACACTCCAAAGGTTGCATAATCGAATATCGAGCTGATTAATCCGAAGAGGATCATAAATTTTTTAATGAACGCGATGTCCCATTTCAAGGGTTTTAGCACTCTTTCTTCATCGACGTGATCCGTTGCGATCGTCATTTCAGGAAAGTCTTCCATGAGATTGATCAATAAAATCTGCTTGGGCAATAAGGGAAGAAATTTCAAAAATAGCGAAGCGCCTGCCATGCTGAACATATTCCCAAAGTTAGCACTAGTTGCCATGAATACATATTTAAGGGTGTTGGCAAATGTGACTCTGCCGGCTTTGACTCCTTCTTGTAAAACGGATAAATCTTTTTCTAGGAGTACAATATCTGCAACCTCTTTTGTGACATCGGCGCCAGTGTCTACTGAAATGCTAACATCGGCGGCGTGCAATGCAGGCACGTCATTGATCCCGTCTCCTAGGAATCCAACTACGTGCCCTGCTTTCTTTAAAGCTAAGATAATTTGTTCTTTTTGATTGGGTTCGATTTCTGCAAAGATTCCTTTGTCCTTAACTTGTTGGATTAAATCCGTGCTACGTAGTTCTTCTCCTGTCACAACTTTTTCTTGGGGTAGCTTCAAAATTGTCGCTAAGTGCATTGCCATTAATTTGTTATCACCGGTAATGACTTTTAGGCCGATTCCTAGTTTTTTTAGGTTTTCGATATGTTCAGCAATGTGTTCTTTGGGGGTGTCGGAAAACAATAAAAATCCTAAAAATGTCATTTGCTTTTCATCTTCATATTGAATCTTGCTGAGCTTTTTTTCTTTGCGATAAGCAAGCCCAATGACTCTATAGCCCTGGTTGCTATAAGTTTCATAATTCTTCTTCAGAGTCTCAGATAAGGTAGGGATTTCGACGGATCTTCCCTCAGGTGTTTGGACATGCGTGCAGATGTTTAAAATCTCTTGAAATGCGCCTTTGGTGATCATCCAGCAATCCGTTTGATCGCTTAGCAGCAAAGAAAGGCGTTTCCGCTCAAAAGAGTATGGGATTTCATCCAGTTTCGACCAGGGATTCAAATCTTTGGGGGCCGTTGCTAAAATGGCTTGGTCGATCGAGTTGGGATGACCTGTTTGAAAATGGGCGTTAAGGATTGCAAATTGTTTGACTTGGTCATTGGGTTTGCCTGCGGTATCAAGGGCTTGATCGAGTTTAATATCGCCATGGGTCAGTGTTCCCGTTTTGTCGCAGCATAAAACATCCATACTTCCAAAATCTTCGATGGAGGATTGTCGCTTGACGATCACTTTATGTTTCGCCATGCGCTTGGCACCTTTAGCCAGATTGATTGAAATAATAGCGGGGAGTAGTTGGGGCGTGAGACCAACGGCTAGGGCCAGAGAAAATAATAATGACTGCATGAAAGAAAAGTGCAAATAAAGGTTTAGGCCGAAAATACTGATCAGTAGGACTAGGGTTACCTTCAATAAGAGGTAGCCAAAATGGCGGATTCCCTTTTCGAATTCTGTTTCGGGGGCATGATGGGCAAGTTTTTTTGTGATCTCACCAAATACAGTATTTCCTGCTGTTTGCATAACGAGCACTTTTCCCGTACCGCTGACGACATGTGTTCCCATAAACAAGGCATTTGTTCTTTTGGCTAGTGGAGTATCTGCGGGAAGAGCCCCAGGAGATTTTTCTGCATTGAAGCTCTCTCCAGTAAGCGTGGCTTCATCGACAAAGAGATCTTTGCTTTCTAACAGGTAGCAGTCTCCAGGAACAATGTCCCCGGGGCCTAGCTGTACGATATCTCCTGGAACGATGAGATGATTGGGAATTTCTATTGTTTCTCGATTGCGGGTGACAGAGGATTTGATTTGGACAAGTTGAAGCAATTTTTCCATGGCGCTAAGAGCGCTTTTTTCTTGAAAAAAGGTCAAAACGCCATTTGCGAACACAATGAATAAGATGATGCACGCATCCGTTTTATCATACAAAATTAAAGAGAGAACGGCGCAAAAGAGTAAAATGAAAATCAATGGGTTATTAAATTGTCGAAAAAACAACAAAAAGCCATTGATGTGCTTTCGTGCTTTTAGGGTATTGTAGCCATAGCGTTTGAGGCGAAGCTCTGCTTCTTGACTAGACAAACCTTGTAGATCTGCTTGAACGGCAGAAGCAGCTTGCTCACGAGAAAATGCCCAAAAAGAGCTTGCATGATCTGGATTTGGCATAGTTTTACTATCCTTCTCCTCCAGCATAATTTCAAGAACTATGCAACAATCTCATAAACGATGGAGGAGGCGATGTTGTGGGCGAGGAGAGAGGTGGCGCTGAGGTGGAAGCCGCGGAGTAGGGTTGGGAAAGGGGTTGTTTTGAAAACGTGGGAGAGCGTACGGTTTTCCGCTTGCACGAAGGTGTTGGCGATGTCGACGGGAGCCATGAAAATGCTGACGACGAGGGCTGTTTTGGCGCCGATCTGGATCAATTCAGGCAAAGTGTGAGTAGTGTTTTCGCCCCTAAAGTAGTTTTGGGCGAGGAGAAATCCGGTCCAGGCAGTGGATAGTCTTGCAAGGTGCGCGGTGTAACCTCGCCATCCGTTTTTATACATACTGGAGAGGGAAAATTTGATTTTTTCGGAGGAGGCGATGGCGCGGATACGTCCTTTTTCCAGAGGTGTTGAGATTGTTGCATCAAAAAGGGCGATGGTGAGGGCGGTGCAAATTTGTTGAGAGGTATTACTCATTCCCTGCGCTTTGAAGAAAGGGGGGAGTGTGGTAATGCAAGGCCATACCCACGCTTGTTTGGCGCAGGTATATATGAGTTGGTGGGGTAGACCTTTGAAGAAGGCTCGAAGGCCTTCTTTTTGATAGAGCTGTTGCGCGGTTTGAAGGGTGGTTAGAGTATTGAGCTGGTAGCAAATTTTGATCGCATCAATGGGTGCGAGGAGAGGTTGGACGCAGAGGCCTCTTGCGATGGCGCATGCGACAGTATGTTTGTAGTCAGTGTTTGTGCTCATGCTGTTTTCTCCTGAGTTTTTTTAAGAAGGATGGCGGCGGTGCTTGCGAGGGCAAGCAGGATCCAATACCAGGAAGCGCTAGTGACGCTGTGTGTATTTTTAAAACACCACAGGGAATGGCTGCTGTTGGACCGCCGAGAGCTTGAGATCCGAGCGCATAGCCGAAGGAAACAATAGCATAGCGATGCTCGGGTGGTAGGAGTTGCTGCGCCCAAGCGTGGTAAGGGGCGAAAAACGCGACTCCAAAAATGACGAAGCAAATGCGAACGGCAATGAGTGTGAAAAAGGTAGCTCCTTTCAAAAGGCTGAAAAGGGGGATAGCGCATACAGCGACGGAAAGGGCAGCGGTGAGCATGAGTTTTTCGCGGGAAATTTTAGAAGCGAGATAGCCAAAGAGAGGTAGCGTGCCAAAATCAAGGAGAAGAAGTGCGGTGTTGATGCTCATCATTTGCGCTTTTGTGAGGGGAGAAATGAGGGGGATAAAGCCGTTGATGAATACGAGGGCAATGGAATAATTGGCATAGGCAAATCCTGAACTGACGGCGATGAGGAGAAGGGGGTTGCGGTATCTCCAGAGGGCTTTGGCCAGATGAGGAAATGTTTGTGAAAATTTAGGGGCGGATTGACTTGTAGGAAGTTTTCTTCGAATAAAGCAGCCGAAGAGTGCTGTGATACACCCAAAAAGATAGAGTAGGCGCCATCCCGTTTCGATGCTTTTGTACTGACTTACAAGAAAAACACCGGCTGATGCGAGGAGGATGCCGCCGATGGTGGAAGCGTTATAGAAGCCGCTGAGTAGATCGTGCTTTTTTTCGGGGGTGTTTTCTAAAAGGAAGATGGCCCCGCCCATGCTTTCTCCTGCGGAAAGAAAATTTTGTAGGAGTCTGCCGATGCAGAAAAGAAGGGGGGCGATTGCTCCCGCCTGGGCAAAGGTTGGGCTAAGAGCAATCGCTGCGGAAACAATGGCCATGCCGGAAAGGCTTAAAAAGAGGGCGTGTTTGCGTCCGTGCCTATCTCCGATGTATCCAAAGACGAGGGATCCAAGCGGCCTTGCGAGCATTCCAAGGGGAATCATTGCATAGGTGAGAATGAGAGCGGTGATGGGTTCTTCCTTCGGGAAAATAAGGGGAGCGAGAAATGGGGATAAAAAGCTGAAAAGGGCCGTATCGTAATGTTCAAACAGATTGCCGAGGCAGGCGCTCCAAAGCTGTGTGCGTGTGGCGGGTTGTGGTTGTGCCATGACTATTCCTTTATATACTGGTTCCACTTGAAAGCTGGAGTTTTTGCTTCGTCAGCTTGGCAGCCAATTTTTGATCTTCACTCGTGCCTTGCCTATCCGGCAATGGTCACTCGCTCCA
>JAJPIB010000001.1 GCA_021324995.1 Chlamydiia bacterium
CCATCAAACAGGGTCTTATTGCTCGAATAATGCCCCTGTTTGATGGATCAAAAAATGGTCGTGTTAAAACCAAAATTCTATAGCCCATTGAAACGTCACCAGTATATCCCATTTTTCTAAGATTTTCGTGGAAGTTCGAATTTGAATTTGATAGGGTGGCGATTCACTGTCTCTGATGTGAAAACGGGATGATGCATGCGTCGGCTTCTTTTGTTATTAGCCTTTCTTTGTGGTTCGATTAAGGCTTTCACGCTTTACAATGGAAATCCAAGCCTTCCCATGATGCCTGAGACTGGGGCCTTTATTCCTCGCGAGGTCTGGTTTGGAGTCAAAGTTGGCTATGAGTGCGATTTTGTGTATGACCGCAAATTGCGCATGGAGGGGCAGCATCTCGACAACTGTAGTAAGAAAGTGCATACTTATGAGTCGCTTAATAATTTCGGCGTTCTCACACTCAATTTCAGTGATCGGGTAGAGTTTTTCAGCGCGTTTGGGACGCTATCGTGCGAGCTTTCCCACACCCCATTTACTGACACAAAAATCACTTACAAAACGGATTCTGCATTTGCATGGAGCGTCGGAGGCCGGGCCATCTTGGCTTATTGGGGAGATCTTCAAGTTTCCGTCAATGCTTCTTATCTGCAGTCGACACCTTCTTTATCCTCATTAAGAGTAAACAGCAGCACTTACTCAACGCATGGGACGGAGTTTGACTATACCGAATGGCAAATCGGCATCGGTTTATCCTATCGATTTGGTGGCGTCATCCCCTATATTGGGGCAGATTTTTCTAATTACCGGACGCGGATCGAGGATCTCGATTCGATTCGGTTTGTTCTTCCCAGCAGGCATGCCACGTTTAAAGATGTCTATCCCTGTGGATTCTTTTTGGGACTCGGCTTTGCTCCCCGCCGCGCCTTTGGCTTTAATTTCGAGGCGCGCTTTATTAATGAATATGCTGTTTCTGGAACTGTAGATTTTAAGTTTTGAAATTGATTCCTAACACACTCTTAGGTAAAATAAAATCTTCTAGATTCGAATCTCTATCCTTTTCTTTCCTTGCGAGAAATCGTGGGGTTTCATTATAACTGTCTACGCTGTTTTCTGCTGTTTCATATAAAATTAAACTGTGCACACTTACGATTGAATTGTCTCCCATGCGCAAGATAGGTTGACCCATTCTTGTTTTCTTCATGGGAATACCAAGTTAGGAGACTGAAGTTATGAAGTTTGATCCCGTTTTACGTCGCTTTTTCTATCTGTGCGCTGTATTTTCTACAACATGCCTTTCCGCTTCGACGATCGATTCTTCTGAAGATATCGATCAAAAAGATATCAATGCGGTGCGCGAATGGATCAACTCAAAGCGGCAAGTCACCGTTCGGGAATTGGGAGGAGCACTCTCCATCAGTGGTGAAGTTAGAACAGAGTTTCAGTCTACTGCTGAAGTGTTGAATGGCATCAAGCAGCGCGGTCATGGTGGACCGATTGTCAAAGATGGCTTTCCTCTTCCACAGAATGCATTTGATATCGAAGTCAATCTGATGCTGGACTATCGCACCGAAGGTTCTTGGGGATCGATAAAACTCGAATTTGACAATGATGCCGGTATCGAAAGCGGATCGCTCAATAAACTCAAGGTGGAGCGCGCGTATTGGGGTGTTCGCGCTTTAGAAGGCGACACCTATAGTTTTGACGTGGAAGCAGGGCGTCGAAGAATGTCAACAATTGTCGACTCTAAAATCGAATTCAACAATTTCTTTGACGGACTTTGGTTCCGCTACGATCAAAGTTATGATGCTATCGGTGATCTCTACCTCCACGCAGGCGTATTTATTATCAATGAGAACAAAAACCATTTTGGATATCTCGGAGAATTAGGGATCTATAACGTGGGTGGTACAGGCCTTTATACAAAATACTCTCTGCTTGATTGGGATACGAAGGATTTGCACAATAGGCTTTTAAATAAGCGCTTCGACTTCCTCGTGTCGCAGTTGATTTTCGGTTACAAATTCTTGCCGACCAGGCTGCAAAAAATCGTGCAGATCTACCTTGCCGGTCTTTGGAATAGCAATGCGAAAAAGCGTGAGATCACAAACCACAAACGCGCTAATTGGGGTGCATACCTGGGTGTGTCTATCGGTGAGTTGAAGAAGAAAGGCGACTGGGCTTTCGACATCAACTATCAAGTCCTCGCAGCGCAGTGCGTTCCTGATTTCGACGTTCAGGGAATTGGTCTCGGAAATGCGACTAACTCTGGCTTTTATGCCAACGGGAATGTGGCCAATACACGCAGAACAGCGGCAGGAAGCGTCAACTACCGTGGCTTCATCATGACCCTGGACTACTTGCTCACAAATCAGCTCAACATGCAGCAAAGCTGGCAGCAATCGATCACGCTAGATACGTCGATTGGTCCCTTCCGTCGCTATAAGCAATACGAAATCGAATTCATCTACGGTTTCTAATCTTCTCTAAAAAGGCAGTGGTCATCGCTATTGCCTTTCTGTTATTTTTACTTTATTCCATGAAATAGAAGACGGGTTGGACTTCGTTATCTCCGTTTGCTTGAATACATTCTTCCTTAAAAGAACTGAGAAAATGACTTAAAGTGTCAGAAATGACTTTTTCAATGGATTTGTCATGCTTTGACTCTATACCCAGCGTGATTGAAAATTTGGATTTAAGACCGAGCCAAAGCCCCGGGATTGGACGATCGAATCTAGCCCCTATTTCTAATAGTGGCGACGATTCGATCGCGCCAATCGCGG
>JAJPIB010000016.1 GCA_021324995.1 Chlamydiia bacterium
GGAAACCAGTCTGTTGTAGTTAAGGGGCCGTTTTAACAACCTCGAGATCTTAACTCTTGTCGGGGGGCGACTGCCCCCCAGCGCCCCCCGCTCCCGCCTTCGGCGTCCTGGGGCCCCTGCCCCAGACACCTCAGTTTGGGCTCTATAAGGTCATATCTGAGGTTGCTATGAGGGGTAAACCCCTCAAACTCCCCTTGAAATCCAAATGCAGATCTGATAAACTTATTTTTATAAATCAAAAACATGTCACTAATTTTGAAGAAAAGGTGACATTTCTAAAAAACTCGAAAGAGTGACATTTCTATTTAACGCTAACATGTTATTAATTATGATTAATTAAGTGCTTTAAAATAAGAAAAATAGGAAAGAAAGCCCGCGGACTTTATACCCAAATGCATTCAAGAGTTGGTTTTTGGCTGCGTCGGCTTCGCGGTAAATTTTTGGTCTTCATTCGTGCCTTGCCTCCTCGGCAATGGTCACTCACTCCAGATACAAAAATTTGCGCGGCCTTCTTGCCAAATTCCCAACTTTTGAATGCATTTGGGTATAAAGAAGGACTAATTTTTTTATATGCCTGAATCGACCATAGACTTGGATTTTATGCCACGCATTTTTTCGTATAACGAAGCGCGGAGCTCAGACCGCCATCTTCCTGCCAGCTGGAGAGCGAATAA
Source organism: Chlamydiia bacterium (assembly GCA_021324995.1). Lineage (GTDB taxonomy): Bacteria > Chlamydiota > Chlamydiia > Chlamydiales > Rhabdochlamydiaceae > CAJCIW01. Next base: position 675 of record JAJPIB010000016.1, read on the forward strand.
TGCATGACATAAAATCCAAGTCTATGGTCGATTCAGGTCTATAAAATAGAGGCGATGGAAAGAGACTCGGCTTTAAGAAAATAGCGCCATTCCTCTTCAAAAAAGGGAGCTATAGTGGAACAGCGAATCAGTAAAGCATCCATTCTTTCGTGGCCAAAATGCTGAATAAATTCTGCAAGTACACCTGCTTTTTGAAGCTTCAGTAAGCATTCAGCGAGTTCCGAGTCCTCGCGTAAAAATTTTTTTTCGAATGACTGTTTCCAGTCTTCCATTTTGCTGAACCCAATGTAGGCAGAGGGAAGCAAGATTCTCCAAGAATTTACCAAGTCATCGAGAAAGCGTTTTGTGTTTGGATGTTCGCACATTTTTTCAATGTGAAGAGCAGTACATGTGTTGAGTTTTTTCAGATCGCCTTTCATGTCCACGGGCTCAAAGCCAGGAATTGTAATCACATTTTTTGCGAGATAATCGCGCAACAAAGGGATTGTTTTGCGGGAATAGATCGACCCACTGCTGATATTAAATGGATCAGCTACATTACATTCTGCGCACCTGAGCGCTCGACTCGCAGCCTTTTGATTCCCATAGCATGAAACTAAAGTGTCAAAGAGCTGATTAAATTCGATCGTTTCCCCTTCAGAAAAGGGAACGTGAATACAGGAATAGAACTCCGTCGGATGGCCCATTTCTGTTACGATGAGGCGCGTGGGGGAACTTAGTCCTTGAATGTTTAGGGGAATGTAATTCCAGATATTGGAAGTGTCTACAGCGGAGACTTTGAATTTCTTTAAAAAAAACAAATCATTAATAGATCCAATTGTAGAAATCATACTTCCCGATTTAGCGTATTCCTGTAGTTTTAAAAACTGAGACTCGTTTTCATGAAAATGCAATGCTTTGAAAGCTGAGTTATTGCGCCATGCGTGCTTTTGTGACAAATAGATAGAAGCAAAGTGGTGAAGGTACTTTTTGTAATATTGATATTGTCTGGTGTTGTCTTTTATACTGCTGTTTTTAAGCTTCTTCGAAAGGATTTCTATTCTTTTAGGGAAAAGATGAGTGTGAGCGATTGCAGCCACTCTTTCCAATAAGGGCATCTCGTAGCAGCAAGGGATAGGGGCGGATAATTCTTGATATTCCTTTAGGCCTTCAGAAAGCTTAAGTAGCAGAATGTCAAAGTCGTTGTAAGCCTTTGTTCGATGATTGATATCTCTCATTACCACAGCCTCAAATCTTCCTAAAAGCGGGCCAGTCTTACATCTCTGCGTTCCTGTGGAGACGATGATCCCCCCTTCTTCAGCTAAGTCGAGATGCTCTTTAATCCCTTCGGGCTTCTCTTCATTGGGTTCTAAGTAATCCTCGAAACCACAGTCATAATGAATGTCGACATTGACCATCCACTCATCTGCAAGCACGTCCTCTAAATTTATAAAAGGGGTTAAAGCTGTATTAATAGGGTTCATTTATTTCACCTTAATTATAATTATTATTAATATGTTAAACAAAAATATAATTAATTTCAATTGTTATTAAATTAAATATTAATAACTAATTAAGGCATTGATAATAAGGGAAATAGATTGAAAACTGCGGGCCTCTATACCCAACGTGACTGAAAATTTGGTTTAGGACCGAAGCGAAAGCTTCCGCGATTGGTGCGATTGAATCGTCGTCCCTATTAGAAATAGGGGCTAGATTCGATCGTCCAATCCCGGGGCTTTGGCTCGGTCTTAAATCCAAATTTTCAATCACGTTGGGTATATAGAAACCCGCGGTAAAAGGAGGGACTAATCTTTCATCGTGAGGAGGAACTCGACGTTGCTGTTCGTCTTTTTCAGACGGCCCAGCAGCAAGTTCATGGCATCGAGAGGGGCGAGATCCGCAAGTGCCTGGCGCATGATGTAGATCTTATCGAGCTCATCCGGATGGTAAAGGAGCTCTTCTTTGCGCGTTCCGCTCTTGACGATATCGATGGCAGGATAGACTCTGCGATCGGCGAGCCTGCGATCGAGGACAAGCTCCATGTTGCCGGTACCTTTAAACTCCTCAAAAATCACTTCGTCCATACGCGAGCCGGTGTCGATCAGCGCGGTAGCGATGATCGTGAGCGAGCCGCCCTCTTCAACATTGCGTGCGGCGCCGAAAAAGCGTTTTGGCTTGTGCAGGGCATTAGCGTCGATACCGCCTGTAAGGATTTTTCCTGAATGCGGCTGAACCGTATTATAAGCTCTAGCCAAACGTGTGAGCGAGTCGAGCAAGATGACGACATCGTGGCCGTATTCAACCAGACGGCGCGCTTTTTCGATTGCCATTTCTGCGACTTGGACGTGTCTCTCTGGAGGTTCGTCGAAAGTTGAAGATACTACTTCGCCCTTGACGCTGCGGATCATATCCGTGACTTCTTCAGGGCGCTCATCGATCAAAAGAACGATTAGCACCACTTCGGGGTGATTTGCAGCGATAGAGTTAGCAATATTTTGAAGAATGATCGTTTTACCTGTACGGGGAGGTGCAACGATGAGAGAGCGTTGTCCCTTACCGATCGGAGAGGTTAAATCGATCACGCGCGATGTCATTTTCTCTTTGGTCGTTTCCATGACAAGGCGGGAATTCGGATAGAGCGGTGTGAGGTTTTCAAAAAGGACGCGGTCTCTCGCTTTTTCTGGGGGCTTGTTATTTATTTTTTCAACTTTGAGGAGAGCAAAATATTTTTCTTTTTCTTTTGGGGAACGGATAGTTCCATAAACGGTGTCCCCCTTTTTAAGATCAAATCTGCGGATCTGTGCGGGAGAAACATAGATGTCTTCTGCAGAAGGAAGATAGTTGTAGTTGGGGGAACGTAAAAAACCAAACCCATCGGGTAAGACTTCCAAAACGCCTTCGCCGACGAGAATTTCACCGGGTTTTTCAGAAATATATTTTACGATTTCAAAGACGATTTGTGACTTCGCCAAGGCGCCAAGGCCTTTTAGGCCGATGGCTCTTGCGAAATGATTGAGTTGTTCGACGTTCATCCGCTGCAAGTCAGCGATCTTTGTGACAGATTCCGTGTATTCCTTTTGAGATTTATCGTTTTCTGGTTCCTGAATGTCTTGAACAGTATCTTCTGGGTTCATTGAAAATCAGACTCCTCAATTTGAAAATCCGATTCATCGCAGGGGCTCTTTTGCGCCGGGATGGGATGAAAGGCTAATCTTGGGTTAATTGTAAATAGATGGTTTTGACTTCTTTTTTGAGTTCGTTGAAAGACCCATTGTTTGGGATGACGTAATGAGCCTTTTTAGCTTTGTGCTCCGGAGAAATTTGCCTCAACATGCGTTTGTCGAATTCCTCATCCGTAGAGTGCGTTTTTTCGACATAGCGCTTGCGACAAGTGTCTTGGGAAGCGTTAACGGTAATAATAACATCAAAAGCCTGCTCTTCTTCGGCTTCGTAGAGTAATGGGATTTCAGCGACGAAGAGAGAGTGCTTTTTTTCTCGGGATATCTTTTTATACTTTCGTTCAATTTCATTAAATACTGCTGGGTGTATAATCTTTTCCAACGCATCTAGAAGGTTCGGTTGAGAGAACACTTGTGCAGCAATTTTTTTTCGATCGAGTTCATTTCCATGGATGACATCAGAACCGAGCAAGTTGACGATCTTCTGGGCAGTAGGTGTTCCTGGAGATAATAACTGGTGAGTGATTTTGTCAGCACTTACGACGTAGGCACCGAGCTCTTTAAAGATTTCGCAGACAGTCGATTTACCTGCTGACAGCCCACCTGTTACAGCAATTTTCTTTAATTTTAACATTCAGCCCAATTTTCTCCAATGGAATTATCAACAACGAGCGGGACGCTTAATTCAAATATTTTTTCCATAATATCTTTTACTTTAGCCGCAAGAAAAGGAGCTTCCTCCTCGGGTGTCTCGAACACAAGTTCATCATGAATCTGAAGGATCATCATCCCCTTTTCAGGAGTTTGCTTTAAAAAGGCATCGACTTGGATCATCGCCATCTTAATGAGATCTGCGGCCGTGCCTTGCAAGGGGGTATTGATCGCCAGCCGCTCCGCTGCTGCGCGGATACTGGGATTTTTGTTGTGGATTTCTGGAATGGGCCGCTGCCTTCCGGTTAATGTGACTGCCCTTCCGGTATTTCTCACACTTTCTTTGCAGAAGTGCAGAAAATCTTTCACGCGGTCGTAGCGCTCAAAGTAGGCTTGAATAAAAGACTCAGCTTCTTGGAAGCTGATGCCCAGCTGCTGGGAAAGACCGAAAGCTTGTTGGCCGTAGATGATTCCAAAATTCACCGATTTGGCCAAGTCGCGCATCTTGGGTGTCACCTCATTTTGAGGAACTTGGAAAACAAGTGCCGCAGTGAATGTGTGGATATCTTGATTCTCGCGAAACGCCTTAACTAGGGTTGGATCTTCGGAGAGATGGGCGAGGAGCCTGAGTTCGATCTGCGAATAGTCGGCGGCGACAAACTTCCATCCCGGTTTTTGGGGCCTAAAGGCTTCTCGGATTTTGTTTCCTTCTTCAGAGCGCACAGGGATGTTTTGCAAGTTGGGGTTTTGACAGGAAAGTCTGCCGGTTGCTGCGACAGATTGATTGAATGTGCAATGGATACGATGCGTATGTGGGTTGATTTGCTCCGGTAAAGAGTCAACATAAGTAGAACGCAATTTTTCAAGCGTTCTGTAAGCGAGAATTTCGCCAATAATGGGGGATTCCTCTTTTAAAGACTCAAGGACATCCGCTGCGGTGGAGTAGCCGGTTGCCGTTTTTTTAGGGGCAGGGATTTTCATCTTTTCGAAGAGGATAGTGCTGAGTTGTTTCGGAGAATTGAGATTAAATTTTTCTCCGGCGATTCGATAAATCGTATCTTCCAATGTCTCAAGCTTCATTTTAAGCATTTCCGACATAGTTCCGAGTTTTTTGACATCTGCAAAGATTCCATTTCTCTCCATATGAGTAAGGATAGATATGAGAGGGATTTCGATGTGTTGGAAAAGCGGTTTAAGGTTGAGTTTATCAAGCTTGGATTCGAAAATTTCTTTCAGTCTGAGGGTACAATCGATATCTTCGCAGCAATAGGCCGTGATTTTATCCAAGGGCACTGCTTCCATGGAAATCTGTTTTTTCCCTTTGCCGATGAGGTCTTCGATCGGAATTTTTCTGTGGCTAAAATTTTCAAAAGAGAGATCGTCGAGGTTGTGCCGCTGTGTTTGGGGATTGACGAGGTAAGAGGCAAGAATTGTATCGAATGCGATGGTTTTTAGTGAGATTCCTTCATTGAGAAGAACGTGAAGGTCGTACTTGATGTTATGACCGACAAATCCAATGCGTGTATTTTCAAGAAGAGGTTTAAGGATAGAAAGGACTTTGGATTTTCCAACTTTTCCATTGCAAGGGATGTACCAGGCTTCGCCGGGCTGAAGGCCAAGGCCGATGCCGACTACGCGCGCAAGCATAGGCTGGATGTCTGTCGTTTCTGTATCGATACAAATTTCTTTTTCTATTTGGAGCCGTTTGACAAGCTCGCGAAGCATTTCTTCATCATCGATGAGGTGATAGTTTTGCGGAAGGACGATAGGGTGATGGATGATCTCAGGAGGAGCTTCTTCATCGATATCGAGCAATTTTAAAAGAGAGAGAAAGTTCATCTCTTGATAGAACTCCTTTACCCGGCTCATTTCAGGAGTTTTGATATGAAAAAAAGCCTCTTCGCAAGGGAATTCGACGCCTGTGTGAATCGTTGCGAGTCTTTTGCTGATCAAGGCGATCTCTTTTCCGTTGATCACGGTCTCTTTTTTCTTGCCGCTCAGTTTATCGGGATTGGCAAGGATGTTTTCAAGGGTTCCGAATTCTTCTAGGAGTGCTGCAGCAGTTTTAGGACCAAACCCTTCAAGGCCGGGGATATTATCCGAGGCGTCACCCATGATGGCCAAATAGTCGATCATTTGTTCAGGAAAAACATTAAAAAGTTCTTTGACTTTTGTTCTATCGATGAGCAGGTTGTCTTTTGCAGGATTGATGACAAATACTTTGTCGGTGACGAGCTGGCAGAGGTCTTTGTCCCCTGAACAGACAAAAACGTCCACGCCTCTTTTTTCCATCCATTTGGCAATGCTTCCAATGGTGTCATCCGCTTCCACCCCTGGAATCGAGAGGTAGGGAATGCCTGCAATCTGACAGAATTCCAGAGCTCTCATGAGTTGAGGAACAAGGTCATCAGGCATCCCTTCTCTATGGCTTTTATACTCGCTATAAATTTCAGTTCGCGACTTTTTGTTGTCGGGACCATCAAAAATGGCGATGAAGTAATCCGGAGAAAATTCATTGATGAGCTTATAAATGGAACGGATGAAGCCGTATAATGCATTTGTCGATTCTCCTTTGGCGTTGGTCATTGGACCGATCGCATAGTAGGAGCGGAACAGGAAATTCACGGCATCGACGATAAAGATTTTTTTCATGAAGGAGGACCATTCCTCCCTCTGAGCGAGGGAGGCATTGTAGATGATTAGGGTTGGTACAGGTAAAGAAACTTGCCGCTCAGGTCAGAATCCATGTAAGAGTTGATTTGGAATTTGTGAGTGATTTTACCTGAAAGTAGGGACAGCTTTCCTTCTGTCAAATCGGAAAGGAACGGGCGGGCAGGTTGGATCGTCATGACTTGATACGGCTTGTCATCGGAAAGTTGAGCCGCTTGTGAGAGCGCATTGACAGCTGTGCTGTAATCGGAGTCTGAAACATCGATATATCCAAGTTCTTGCGCTCTTTTGGAGACGAAGACTTGGGCTCCGTATTCGTTAATGAGTTTCTCTGTGTCAAGCTCTTGACGAGCGGATGTGACGATGGAGATGAAGCGCATATAGAGATCCGCTGTGATGTTTCGCAAAGAGTTATCTTCACCCGGAACCCATGGGCGGAAAGGATTGAGCATATCTTTGTCTTTGCCTTGGGTAATGGTCAGGGAGCTTACGCCGTATCTGTCCATCAATCCGCTAAAGTTGAAAGTTGGTCCAAGGAGCACGCCCACGGATCCAATCACACTTGAAGGGGCGGCAAACACTTTATCCGCGGCGGAGGCGATGTACATTCCTCCTGAAGCGCACATCCCATCGACGTAAGCGTAGATCGGTACTTGGTATTTTTCTTTATAATCCAACAAATTTCTGTAGATTCCATCTGAGTCGTCGACAGTTCCTCCCGGCGTGTTAATGTAAAGGAGGATCGCCTTAACGCGGTTGCCAGCAAGCATTCCGGTGCGAGAATCCAGAAGCGAGTTCTTAATTTTCTCTGTAGTGAGGTCGCGTGTTCCAATCACTCCGACAATATCGATTTTCAAAATGACAGGACTTACCGGAGAGAGAAGTTCGCGATTGCCATCGGCGTCGGGAGAAATAACCAGAGAGCTTTTAGGGGGGAAGATATCAGGAGAGGAAAACATCATTAGACAAATAAAAGCCACGCCGAGGCCGATCGCTATTCCGATGATGGCAGCAAAGGATCTGCAAAATGTGCGTACCGCTGAAACGATGATGGATTCTCTAGAATACTCCATATATCTCCAAAAATAGTCTATAAATGAAATCCCCAATCTAAGATAATCCGAGGTTTCTAGGTGAATGTTAAAAGAGTGAAAGATTTTCAGCTACAGTCAATTCTATGAAATTACAGTCACTTTCTTTGCATCCGTATCAATTCTTAATTGTAGATGGGCTAAAACGGTTTGGGGTATTAGTCCAGCTGATTGATGAGAATGAAAGGGTTGGTTGGGGGGACATTGCGCCGCTTCCTGTCCGAAGCTGCGAAACTCTCGAAGAGGCTTTTTTTCAATTAAATTTAAATATGCAGAAAATCCTTTCCATGGAGTGGTTGGAATCCACTTGCCTCCAAGAGCTTGCTGCGCTTAAGCTCTTTCCCTCCGTATTATTCGGATTGGAATCGGCCCTTTTTTCGCTCCTGACTCCGATTTCCAAATTTACAATACCTGTGAGCGCTTTTTTGATGGGCACTCCTCAAGACATTCTTAAGCAAGCGGCGTTGAGGAGCGCTGAGGGTTACACCACTGCGAAACTTAAAGTGAGTGGATTGTCGTTTGCAGAAGCCGAAAAAGTGGTTCATGCACTGAAAGATCAATTCTGTTTACGCATCGATGTGAATAGAGCTTGGAGCGTCGAGGATGCCCTTGCATTTTTTGCACAATTTCCTTTCGATGCATTTGATTATGTCGAAGAGCCATTTAACAATCCCCAAGATCTAGAAAAATTCCCTCTTCCCCTTGCTGTGGATGAGTCTTTCCCCGAAGCTCTTTCATTGCAACAATTAGAGTCGCTTCCCACTTTAAAAGCGCTGATTTATAAGCCATCGATTCAGGGAGGAACAGTTGGCTATGCTCCCCTTCAGCAATGGGCGAATCAGAGAGGCATTTCTATTGTTTTGAGCAGCAGCTTCGAAAGTGCGATCGGTCACATCCAGTTGGCGCATTTAGCGCACCGTCTACAACTGACTGAACCCATAGGCATTGGAACCTATCATTTCAATCACTCTTTCAAATTAGTGTGATCTCGCTGAGGCATTTTTCGAAATGTTCGCTCAGGTCGGAATAGTTGGCGGCGAGCCAAGTTTTGAAGCTATAGGTGATGCTAACAACTTCGTCTTTGTAAGCTAAATTCTTTTGGCGCTCGGGATCGATGCGCAATTTGCCGATATCGATCTGGACAGCGATATCATCGATCAAACCAAAGTTTTTACGGAGAATAGGGTCGTTGTCGACAACGCCTTTTTTGCCCAAGAAGTCGATAAGGGAAAAAACAGTCGAAATGATGTTTTTTGCTCCTTCGACATCTCCGTTGTGCATGAGTTCGGAAATGCGAGAATAGATCAGCTGGGCGCGTTTTTGCACATAAAAACTTGTTTGGCTGACATCGACGACATGCCGTTTCCCATTTTTATCAAAGAGGGTGACTTTCTTATTCCAATTGCGGGATTTGTTGATGTGAACGTAAAGAAGGCCGGTTTCTTTCTTTAGCTCATTATAAGCAGTGGTGCACGCTGAAAATGTAGCGCATCCTTTCTTAGCCTTGATCAGGCGTTCTCGATAATAAGGATTAAAAGAAATGGGAATGTAGGCGAGCCAGCTGTGAGTACGGAGCTTGTCTTGTTTCAGAAATTTTAGGATATACTTCTTGTCTTCAGAAAGGAAAACATAGGCTTGCGATCCTTTATTGTAATAGGTGAATTTCTGATTTAAAATCTGATCGAGTTCTTTATGTTCATCGGCAGAAAGAGCCGCGATGTCCCATTCCGAAGAGGGCTTATGTGTGCTTGTGATTTTGTTTGTAGAAAAGTGTGAGGATTTGTGATGCACGAACCGATCTGTGATAAGAAAAAGGCTCGCAAAAAAAAGTAAAAAAGCAATTCCAACGAAAAATTTCTTCAGCATAGAGGATCAAGTATTCCACAGTGAAGAATTTTTAAGAAACGGAATTATTGCATCAGGATCTTCAATCCCTTGATTAACGCTGATTCTTTCGGCTTCTTTTAGCAAAATTCCCATCTTTTTTCCCGGAGAAATCCCTTGTTTCATTAAATGGTCTGCTCGAACGACAGGAGTGTGCGCTTGAATGCGACCAATGGCTTTTTCCAAACTTTCGAATCTTTCTTTGTGAACTTGGATAAATGGACCTCGTTTTTCTTTCGGTAAATGAGCTGAAGTGATTTGGATACTCATCGAAGAATGGGGGTTAGCATAAAATTGCGCCCATTCGATCTTTTCCAGCTTTGATTGCCAATCATCTGGCATTTGGAGCAACTGTTTAGCGTGATGAAAAAAGCGCACGCTATCGCGTTCGTCTCGGGATAGTTTGAGGTAATCGCATAGATTGAAGAGATCTTCGAGCGAGTGGTCGGGAAAAAGTTCGATCAGCTCGGCGATCGTAGGGGCTTCTTTTGGGTAAGCGGAAAGAGGTAAAAGGCGTCTTTCAATTTCTTGGACGGAAACTCCTGTAAGCTGTGGGAAAATAGTGGGCAAAAGGTTGAGTTGATGCAGCGTGACAAGACCTCTATCGAAATGGGCAAATTGTGACATTTTTTTAAACTCTTGCCAGACGCGCTCCATCGCGACAGCGGGAAGAAGGCCTTCAGCGTGGTCTAAAATGGCTTGTAATGTGGAGGGTTCGATAGGAAAATTAAATCGCGTGGAGTAACGCACAGCGCGCATCATCCGGAGGCGGTCGTCGAGAAAACGCTCGTGCGGATTGCCGATCGCGCGAATCACGCCTTTTTTTAAATCTTCCTGTCCACCCACGTAGTCATACAGTTTTTGTTCCAGAGGATCCCAAAACATTCCGTTGATGGTGAAATCTCTGCGGTGGGCGTCGATTTCAGGCGAAGCGCTTTCTACGCTCGTCGGCCGTCGTCCATCGAGATAGCCACTTTCTTTACGGAAGGTTGCTACTTCAAAATGGTGGCCCTCTTCGACGACGATAACGATGCCGAAAGCAATTCCAACGGGAATCGTTTTTGGAAAAATAGCTTGAATTTCCCGAATCGATGCCGATGTGGCAATATCGATGTCGTCGGAAGGGTGCTTAAGCAAAAAATCGCGCACCCACCCCCCTGCAAAATAGGCGATGTGGCCCGCTGCAGCCAGCTTTCGAACAACAGATGTGGCGAATGGGCGTGCTGGCATATAGCATCTTGTGTTATGAAGTACAAATATTATCAGAAAGGTGATTGATGTCTCGCAAAATTCGCGTTCTCTCCGATTTGACGATCAATCAAATTGCAGCCGGTGAGGTGATCGAAAACCCGGCTTCAGTTGTGAAAGAATTGGTTGAAAATGCGATTGACGCAGGGGCGAGGCGCGTGAAGATAGAGACGCTAGGGGGAGGCTTTCAACTTCTCAAGATAAGCGATGACGGAACAGGGATGTCGCCTGATGATGCCGCTCTTTCCTTAGAGCGCCACGCCACTTCAAAAATTAGCGATGCAGATGACTTGAATTCTCTGGCGACAATGGGTTTTCGCGGAGAAGCTTTAGCGTCGATCGCCGCTATTTCAAAGTTGCGGCTGCTGACCGCTACAGATAGCAGTCCAGCTGTGGAACTAGAGGCGGAGGGTGGGAAAATCAGCCACGCAGGTCCTAGTAGCAGATCTCGAGGGACGACGCTCGAGGTGCGTTCTTTATTTTTTAATGTCCCCGCCCGAAAAAAATTTCAAAAAAGTCCGGCGGCTAGCAGCGCCGAGATCACGAAAATGGTGACACAGCTCGCACTGGCCCATCCTGAAGTAGGATTCGAGCTCATGCAGCAAGGACGCTCTCATTTTTCTTTGCCCGCTGCTGCCGGTGAAAGTTTGACAGCTTTATTAAAGAGACGCGCTGAAGCATTGCTCGGGATGGAGTTTCTTCCCTCTTGCAGGGATTTAAGCTTTAAAGAAATGGACTACGAGGGACAGGGCTTGATCGCCTCGCCTGAGTTTTCCCGTCCTAATCGTTCTGGTCAGTATCTTTTTGTGAATCAACGGCCGGTTTATTGTCCTGCGATTTCTTACGCAGTTCGCGATGCCTATGGAACCCGTCTGAGCTCCGATCGCCATCCCATTTACCTTCTTCATCTCTCTATTCCTCCCCCCCTTGTCGATGTTAATGTGCATCCTCAGAAAAAAGAAATCCGTTTGCGTGAAGAGAGTCAATTCAAGTTTATTTTAAGCGATGCAGTGAATGCCACTTTAGGGAACAATGCACCTCTTGAAGAAGAAAATGTTTCTTTTTCCTCTTTCTTTGAGAAACCTGACCTTCCCGACTTTTCTTCTGCTTTTGTCTTCAAAGAAGAGCGGGAGGATCCCTCTCCCGCAACACTTCCTATCGAGCATGCTATTTCTTTGATCGGCCTGCACGGCCCTTACTTGCTCGTCGATGCGGAAAGTTTGCCCACATCGATCTTATCGCAGCAGCAGCGGAATTTGCGAGGAGTCGTCTGGATCGATCTTCCGGCGGCAGAAGCGCGAATTACCTTTGACAGTTTAATCCGTTGCTCAGAGGGTGTGCCTATCTCTCAAGGGCTTTTACTCCCCCTTTCTTTAAGCTTTTCCAAAGCAGAAGCAGAACTGCTCCTGGCTCACCTTGGAGTGATCCAAAAACTTGGTCTTGTGATGAGACAAGTGAGCGACAACGCCCTTCTTATCGAAGGGATTCCTCCCTTTTTGAAGGACGAGGACGTTCATCCTGTTCTGATAGAAATGATCGCAGAATTGCAGGGTATAGAAAGGGAAAGAATGCAGAGCGAGGCTGCGCTGCGCAAGCTTGCAGCAAATGTAAGTCGTAAATGCCGCTTTCAGCGCCGCTTCTACTCGCACGAGGAGGCGCGATTGATTTTGAAAAGGCTAGTCAAGGCAAGCGATCCCTTACATTGCCCTCAAGGAAAGCGCGTACTGTTTCAAATCAGGGAGAAAGACATTGAAAACTACTTTTGACGCACGGATTCAGCGGTTGCAGAAAAAGTTCAAGCACTCAGGATGGGATGCTTTTTTAATCGAGCGTCCTCTCGATCTTTTTTATTTTACAGGAATTAAGCTCTCAGCAGGTAAATTGCTCGTTGGATCCAAAGAGTGCCGTTTGTTTGTCGATGGCAGATACCTTCAAATCGCCAAGGAAAAATCTCCATTTCCATGTATTCTCGATAGTTCTCATGAATTTTTGCAGTGTTGTCAAGCTCAAACGATCAAGAAAGTGGGATTCGATGCTGCGTATACTTCCTATCACCGCTTTTTACAGTTAGAGAAACTCGAAGGGCTTAGCTTTATACCGGACAGTACAATTTGTAGAAGCATTCGTGCAGTGAAAGACCGGGAAGAAATTGAGGAAATGAAAAAAAGCGCCTCACTTTTATGGGAAGGATTTAACTTTATCCGTTCCCAGCTCAAAGAGGGAATTTCTGAAAAAGCTGTCACCAAAGCATTTGAAGTGTTTTGCTTGCAAAAAGGAGCGGATGGACTTTCTTTTGAACCCATCATCGCTTTTGGGGCAAGTGGAGCGATGCCGCACTACCATTCGCAAGATGTTCCTCTTAAAGAAGGGGATGCTGTCCTGATCGACATCGGCGTTGTCGTCGATAGCTATCATTCAGACATGACCCGCGTTGTCTTCTTTGGAAAAGAAGATCCCCGCTTGCAACGGCTTTACGAGATTGTCAAGCGCGCCCAGCGTGCTGCACTCGATCTGTGCCGACCCGGAGTCCGTTGCAAAGAGCTCGACAATGCGTCGCGAAAGGTCATGCGCGAAGAAAATGTGGAGGAACTTTTTGTGCACAGCTTAGGCCATGGTATTGGTCTTGAGACGCATGAGTTTCCCAAAATTCGCTTCGACGGCGAGGATAAAGATGTGGTGCTAGAAGCGGGAATGGTATTCACTGTTGAGCCTGGACTCTATATGCCTGGGATTGGCGGGGTCCGCTATGAAGACACGATTGTCATCACTTCCGAAGGCTACGAGAATTTCTATCCTCAATCATCCTTCAAGACGTTTTAAGTAATCAGTGCCCCTTGTGATAAATATATTTGTTGCTTCATGTTCCTTTATCACTGCATTAATTTTGCTGCGAAGCGAAGAGGTAGATAACCCGCGATATTCGCCGTGATTGGGATCAAAAAAGACATATTGATCGTTATCTATTTTTTTTATTAACAAGGAATGGCCTTCAAGATTAAACCAGCCTTGGTGGAACACCCCAAGCTTTAATACTTCTCCATTCTCAATATTTCTTAACCCTTTTTTGAAAATTTGAGGATTCACAGAGTATGTCCAGTCCACTAGTCTCCATTGGTCCCAAAATGAAAAAATATTGTCAGGAAATATTCTAAATAAATAGGCAATCGCTTTGTGAAAAATAGAGAATACATTTAATAGGTGACTGCTTGTGATCATTTCTTGATTCAAGCTTTCAATTGTTATGCGATTTTTTAAATAATTCTCATGGTTTCCGCGTCCTAGGTCGTTATCTATCAAAATGCGATTGCAGATGAGCTCACACAGGCCATCATACCTATTAGAAATATCTAAAAGAGTGCTGTGGATAGCAGGATTTAATTTTTCAATGATGTCAAAGCCTTGATGGAAAGGAATAAACGTAATAGATTGATCATTTGATACTGTTGACATGTTTATTTTCTTATAAAGAAGTTGGTTTTGTATTATCACAAATAATACGCTCGTGATGAATAAAATGCAATTACAGATATTTTTCTTAAGAGCCTGTCGTTCGCAGACAAGGCATGGACATTATAAAATTTTATAATGTCTTGTGCCTTGTGTCGTTCGAAGCAAAGCTTTACAGACTATTAGCAATGAAGTAAGGTGGCGATTCAAAGAAAAGGCTTAAGGCATCTAATGAGCTTGCGCTATCGCTTATTTCTCTGGGTCAGCGGGCTGTTTGTCGTAATCTCAGTTTGTGCCTATTTCATGGAAAATGCAATCACGCAACATGAGCTGACAAAAGCGCAGAAAGGATTTGCTCAGGAAATTCTGGACAACAGCGAAAAGCGGCGCCTTGACTTTCAAAATGTTTTAACTACTTCCATTGCCGAAAGTGTCATCCGGCTCGATGCCATTTTAAACAACATTACTAGCTTTTCCCCTCAAGCGCTTCGTTTTGCTCCGACGCAAATCAATGACAGAAATGGGACATGGGGAGATGCTTCTGATCTTCTCCTCGAGTATAAATGGATCGATTTTATTCAGAATACAAATCAAGGAAAAATCACAGCAGCTCTAATTCCTCAGGAGTCGGCGATGAGGTCATCCTACCGCGAACCGATCGATGAAGATTTAGCATGGGTCTTTATAGAAGAGGAATCCAAACCCTATTTGGCTGTCAAAGCGCCATACTCCTCTGTAACGGATTCTTCTTTTCAGGTGGGACCAGAGATTGTTGAAAAAGTATCAGGTGTTGTTCCGGAAGCATTCTTTGTTTTTGATTTGGACGACCTTAAGAAGATCAGTGCTGCACCCATTTTTGATGTCAATCGTTCATGGGCTCCGATTCCAGTAAAATGGACAGAAGGATACGAACTCGATGTTGAGCCCTTTGTGAAAGCCTTTCATCGGGCAAGAGATCTACTGTTAACAAAAAAAATAGAGCCGCCAAAATATACCTCAGCGGAAATGAAGGGAAAAATGGCCGATGCTGCTGCCTCACAAGAGGGAGTGCTCAGTGCAGTTCCCACGCATCTGTTGTTTTCCGCGATCCCAGGAGATCATTTGATGCAAAGAAAAGTCGAGCAAGTTGCTCAACGGTACACGCAAATCAGCATGATGTGGGTGTTGATTGCGTTATTTGAGAGCGGCTTATTCGGAAAGGATATTCTTTCTTTTCCCACGCCCTATGCTACGACAGTTTTTCCTTTAAAAAACGCAATGGGTGTGAGTGTAGATACGAAAAATGTGTTATTTCCCGATCGCCTCTTTGACGATGCTGCTTATTATCAAGCAAACGCCTCTCCAAATATTCATTCCAATCTCGCCACTTCCCTTGCCATCATTCCTTCATCGACGACTGATCGCGTTTTCTTTGGAAATACGGCACAGCTGATTGTAAAAACTCCTCAAGGAGATAGAAAGGGTTATCTCACTTTAGGGATTGACGCGGATTCGATTTTGCAAAGACTTGTCCTCGCGATTCGTCGTCCAACCATCCTTGTTTATAAGGGTCAGCCTCTCACTGCTTTTGGCGAGGCCGGAGAAAAAATTGGCATTCAGCAGACATGTGATCTTCCTTTTTCCGAGATGCTCAAAGAAACGTCGGGGCTTGTGACTTGGAATGGCGAAAATTATTTCTACATGCGTGTTCAGCCTTTTCCTGAAGTGGACCTTGACTTTTTCATTATGAATCTAGAATCGAGAGAATTCGCTCTGCTCCGCGATCTGCAAACCGCGAGTCAGCAAGTCATCGACTCCATCCGGCTGAACATCCATCTCGCAGGATTCATCGCTCTATTTATTGCCATTGTGGTCTTGCACAATATCTCGCGCAATATCACAAAGCCGATCATCCAACTCGCCAATGCGACGAAGGACGTTGCACAAGGGCGATTAGAAGACGTTAAGCTTTCCTTGCCTCCTCTCAAGCACAATGATGAAATCGCTGTCCTATGTCATTCCTTTGATGAGATGGTGAAGGGTCTTATCGAGAGGGAAAAAGTAAAAGGTGTTCTCAATAAGGTGGTCTCCAACGAAATTGCACAGGAAATTTTAAAAGGATCGGTCCATCTCGGTGGAGAAGAGAAAAAAGTGACAGTTCTCTTTGCGGATATTCGCGATTTTACAAAGATAACGCAGTCGATGCAACCGCAAGCTGTAATCGATCTTCTAAATACTTGCATGACAAAAATTTCTCAAGTGATCGACAAGAATCATGGGGTGATCGACAAATATGTCGGAGATGAAGCGATGGCTCTTTTTGGAGCGCCGGTAACGCATGGGGAAGATGCTTTCAATGCTATTCTAAGCGCCTGGCAGATTTTGCAGGCTATACGAGAATGGAATATGTCGCGCACTGCCCAAGGAGAACCTGCGATCGAGATCGGCGTTGGAGTGCATACAGGTCCAATGCTTGCCGGAAACATGGGAGCGGAAAACAGACTGAATTATACAGTTATAGGAAGTCATGTGAATTTGGCAGCTCGTCTTTGCAGCGCTGCGAAAAGAATGGAAATTTTGATTTCACAGGACACGCTAGACGAGCCGTTTGTTAAAGATCACATTATTTATGAGATACTTCCTCCAATGCAATTCAAAGGATTTGATAGCCCTATTGATGTCTTCAAAGTGATAGGAATAAGATGATTAAGACGGGTCTAAACTTCCGACAGAAGATCACTTTAGGCCATCTGCTTCTTTTTGTTATATTTAGCCTCTTAGCTTTCTCTTTCATCGACAAGGCTGTCAGTAAAATCGTCTTAAATAATCTTTTGGAAAGCTCAAGAAATCTAGTCCAGATTTTACAGACGTCTAAAAATAAAAGTCAGATGATTAAGCATCTGAAAGAAGCGCAGGGATATCTTTTTTTTCGCGTTTCCCTTTTTAACGATCAAGGGATCATGCTATATGACTCCACTTTAGGTGAAATCGGGAAGGAACAGAGAGCTGTCCACATGCCAATGGCAGATTCCGACGTCTCTGCTGCGATTGAAAATAAGACGTTTTTTTCTTCGGGAGATTCTGAAATTTTTCAAACAAAACTCAGCTATGCGAATCTCTCTTTTAGCTTGAATGGGAAGACATACATTTTGCGAACAGCAATTCCTGTTTCGCAGGTTGAGGCGCTCACAAAAGAATTCAGAAACTGGTTCTTCATCTTTTGCGCCATCGCCCTGATGTTTTTTGGTGCTATCGCTTGGCTGATGTTTCATCGAATCAACTTTCCAGTCAGGCAGATCATCAAGGCGATCAAACCTTATCAGAGCGGGCAACAAGAGGCAATTCCCGAGATTGTTTTAAGCAAATCGATCGATTTAGGAGATGATTTCTACAAATTGGCACAAATTCTTAACTCTCTTTCGGATAGGATCCGCCTTCAAATTAAGCGAATCACAGATGAGCGTAATGAGAAAGAAGCGATTCTTGAATCACTGGGAGAAGGAGTCATTGCAGTCGATGCGGAAATGCAGGTACTCTATATCAACTTTATCGGATCGAAAATGGTCGGCATCCCGCGCCAACTCATTCTAGGGAAAAAATTTTCTGAGATCGATGCTAAATCTTATCCCGCACTTTTAAAAAAATGCCTGTTTTTATTGGAGGCCTGTCAAGATAAATTGAGCGTTCTCACCGATTCTATCCTCATCGAAGAAGGCAAAAAAGTTTATCTCGATTTAATCGCAGTGCCGAAGGCTCAGCGCACGGGCGCGATTTTGGTCCTTCAAGATAAATCAAGTCATTATAAAGTCCTCGAGATGGGAAAAGACTTTGTCGCCAATGCCTCGCATGAGCTCAGAACGCCGATCACAATTATCAAAGGGTTTGCGGAGACCCTGCAAGATCTACCGGAGCTGCCGCGCGATATGGTCGTCGACATCACGGAAAAAATTGTCCGTAATTGCCAACGGATGGATACACTAGTAAAAAACCTATTGACCTTAGCGGATTTGGAGAATTTACCCGATTCACGATTTCAAGAGTGCGACCTAGTTGCCTTGGCAGAGATTTGCCGCCAGGTGGTGCAGTCGGTGTATGAAAGCGCGCAAATTACCCTTGAAAAGAGTCATGAGGCAATCATCATTGCAGCAGATCCAGATATCCTAGAGCTCGCTATCATCAATTTGCTCGACAACGCGGCTAAATATTCCAACCCTCCTGCACAAATTACTATTCGCCTTATTCAGGACGGCGATCATGTGACCATTTCGATTACAGATAAGGGAATTGGGATTTCGTCTGCTGATCAGGAATTGATCTTTGAGAGATTTTATACGGTAGATAAAGCCCGCTCGCGCCGTTTTGGCGGAGCGGGTCTTGGTCTTTCAATCGCAAGGACAATCATTGAAAAGCACTATGGCACAATCTCCGTGCAATCAGAACCGGGCAAAGGAACGACTTTCTCTATCCGTTTGCCCGTTCAGCACTAGTTATTTATTTTCAATGAACGTCATGCCTACTTTCTGCATTGGCTCGGTGAAATAGCCAATCATCCGTTTAAAGGGCGTGTAATTGCCCTCGGGATTATGCGCTTGCCCTGTGTTGTGATCATCGATGATCGAGAAGTGAATCTCTTTGAAAGAGTTGGGGAACTCTTGGACGATTACTTGCATGATCAGGTCACACATGTGAAGCGGGGGTGTGCAGAAAGCTCCGCAGCCTAAAGCAACGAAGATAGGGACGTCGTGTCCCTTGGCTTCAGCCATCGTTAAAAACGTGCGAATCTTTGCTTTTGTTCCTTCGATTTGAGCGTCAGGGATGCGTAGCTCGTTGTTCTTTTTTGTGAGTTCAAGCGGATTTTGAACTCCATTTTTTCTCTGATGCTCTGTGTTGAAGTTATAGGCGGCGATGATGCCCACTGCTGTTTCAAAAGGCTGATCGCGGTAAGGATACCCTTGATTTTCCTCTCCGCGGAAAACAGGAACATGAGCAACGTAGAGGCCTGCTTCATCTCCATTTTTATCGAGAGGATAGAAATCCTTCTGCTGTTTGTTTTGCGTTGGATCCGCAGCGATGCACAGACCAGACGCTCTGCACATGTATTCCTCTTGGGCGCCTGCGCCATCTTTGTATCCGCCGCCAAACTTATTGTTGCTAGCAGCATCCAAAACAATTGGATTTAATCCGCGCTCCGCACAATCTCGTGCAACGCTCAAGCAATCTTTGTTATCCAAAAACAGCTGGGTTTTGTAGGAGCCGGGATGTTGGCCAATTTGGCAATTTGCCTTGGTAAAGAGTTCGAGCGACTGGATGGAAGGATCGAGATTGAGAGTGACTTTGTTCCCTTGTGAGTTGATATAGTATCCCTTTTGAAGGGTGTCTAAAGTATCATTCATGATATTGAGGCGGTATTGCTTGCGCTCATCAAAGTTCATAACATTAAGCTGAGGATCTTTCTGGACTGAAGATTTTCTGCTTTCTTGTGCAGATTGAGGAAGATTCGGTAGCTTTTCACCATCAAAGTGCAAAGTATTTTCGAGCTGAAGAAGAAACGGCTTAAGGAAGGGGTAACTTGCTACATACGCCGCTGCTAGAGCTTTACAGCTATCATGCGTCACATTAGGGATTTTGATTTCCGCTTTTTCTCCGAAGAAAGCTCGGATGATTTTTGCTGAAAAAGCATGGATAGATGCTTTTTTGGCCTCATTTTTTTGTTGACCGGCCTGACGGCTGAAATCAATTCCCTTCCACGATTCAATTTCTGTAGGAACTAATTCTTGTGCAATGGCGGAGCTTTTCAAAAGCTCTGGCAAATAAGCGTTAAGAGCCTCTGCTCTTTTTTCGCAAGAAACATCGCAGCGTTGCTCTTCTTTTAAGAAAGAAACTTTTCCGAAATCATTGTGATGCATCGGATGGCCTCTTCCCGGTTTTCCACACACTTCCCAATGCTTACCATAAATGGAGCCCTGTATTTGAGATGGAAGAGTTAAGAAGATCGCCTTCGCCTCTTCAAACTTATCTTGTTTCAAAAGAGAGATCATTTCACGGATGCTATTCTCGGTTGTTACAAATTCTACGGCGCATGCTTTTTGTTGCGATGTAGAGGAGCATTGTGATTTAAGGTTGAAAAATGAAACTTCTCCGAAGTTGCTATCCGCGATGGGGTTGCCCGGCATCGGTTTGCCGCGAACTGTCCATAATGCAGAAAAAATAGATTGTTTCACGTCATGGGGAAGGGTTTGGAATTCTTTCAGAGCTTGTTGCTCATTATTGTTTCTTAAAAGAAAAGAAATGCGGTTGAGTGTTAAAGAAACGGATGGCGCACTTTGCGCCACAGGGACAGGTGACGGCTCTTGGACTTGGGAGATGTTGAAAGAGATGTTGCGCTTTGCAAGAGGTTGGGGCTGTACAATCGGCTGAGTGGGAGACGTACTTGTAGGAAGGCCTCTTGGTAGGATTTCTCCAGCTTTTACGGCTTGAAAGAAAGCTACCTGTAAAGAAGATTGAACAGATGAAGAGCTGATGTTGTATTTGGTTTTTAAGCGGTTGATTTTGGTATTCAGGTGATCAAGGGAAGAATCGGATGCCAAAGGGCCTTTATTTTCCTTAAGATTCCCAATTAGGTATTGGTATTCAGATTCAGCATGTGAAATGGTTTTTTTGAATAACTCTTGAGTTTGTTGGCTAACTGGGCCACGTGTGACATCGCTCATTGCCCAATCTGCCTCATCTAGCGCCATGATTTGAGCGAGTACACGACTTGCGGTATCTGGGTTATAATTTATTTGTGAAGGGTAAGCCATATTTTTATATCCTTTTTTTTGGAATGATTTATAATTACATTTAATTATATTGAATATTTATCTTTATTTCAATTCGTTTAAATTATTTTAATCTTAATTCAACAGCGATGCCTGTAATATCGTCTCTTGCCCCAAGGATGTCTCTCGGGGATAATTGTTTAGAATAATCAAGAAAAGGGTCGAGAACAGTAAAAAGAGCCACCTTTTCAGGAAATTTAATAATTATATTTTGAATATCTTCTTTCGACGCGATATATTTATTCTTTGATTCCTCCCATTTGGAGCATTCGAGTTTTAAAATTTCTGCAGCGATTTCCTCGCCGAAAAGCGCCTCCAGTAGGGAAGGAGAGGCAAAACAGGGCGAAATCGCTTTTTCCTGTTTGCTGAGCGTAAGAAGGCTTCTGAGAGGAGTAATGCCTCTGGCGCTCGAATAGTTGTTAGTCCCTTTAAGCATTTTGTAAAAAAGTTTTTTTAGAGATGGATCATCCGGATAAAGCTCGGATAAGCTTTCTGCTTCGGGGAATTTTTGTGCTTTTTTTATCAGTTCGTCGATCAGCTTATATTCGATTTTTTCCGCTTGGACCTCTTTCTTAAACACCTGTTTTTCATAATGCTGACGAAGCAAGTTAGCTAGAGGCTCATAGAGAGGATGCAGTTTAATCGGACCCTGGTGCTTGAGAAGTGGAGTAAGATTGAACTTTGAATTGTCAAGAGGAGGGAACAGACTTCTTCTCGAGGTGTATTTTTGATTCTTCTTTTCTTTTGTTTTTTTTTCAGTGGATGTCGAGGCATCTACTTTGATTTTTCCATAGGTTTTTCTGAGAATCTTGTTGCTTAGAGATCTCTCTGCGCGATTATACCCATGGATCGCTGTTTCCATCAGAGAGAAACTTTTTACTTCCTTTAGAAATGTAAAAGCAATGCATGAGAAAATGATGAGAAATGTGAAAACAAGGGGTAAAATATTCACAAGCTCCCTGTGTAAAAAATCTTTTCCTCAGAGGCTTTTAAAAAGAAAACAAACGGAATTTCTTTTTTGTTGCAGGTGAGCGTTATCTTAACCATGGCGGGGATCTCTTCTCCTTTTTTTTGGGAATTGGTTTTCCATTCTTTCTTTTTCGCGTCAAAGAGTTGGCAAGTAAATGCATCCACCTCGTCAAGAAGTATTTCTGTCCTTGTTTTGTCGGTTTCCGACCAAAAGACAAGACTGAGCTCTTTTTTTGCATTGAGAAAAAGCATGCCTTGCATTTCTCCGCACATTTCAAAATCGGGATCGACATCTTGATGAAAATCAAAAAAAAGTGAGGGTCCCTTGGCTTGGGGATGGTTGCTAATCCATATTCCGTTTTCACGTGAAAAAAGAGTTTTCATCTTTTTCTGGAAAAGCTCGAGCTGAAGAACATTTTGTTTCAACTCTCTTGCGGTCATATTTTTTTGGAGGCTCTGACGGAAGACGTTGAAGAGTCCTGTGAGCAAACACCCTAGGAGAACCATGGCAATGGTGACTTCTAATAGTGTGAGAGCACGCTTTTTCCTAATCATAATGAGAAAAAGCATGGAGAAATCCCCCTTTTTTGGAAAGGGGGGCGCTGATTAAAGCTTATTTTTTGGAAGCGAAATAGGCATTCGGTTTGAGGGCAAACCAGCCTAAGGCAATGGCCATGATTCCATAGATAGCAAGGCTTGACCAATCAGGCAGGTATCCTGTGCCATCTGCAGCGACGAATCCGCCTACTGTAAGAAGGGCGATGATGACGCCCGTGCAGGCATCTCCAGCGACAAGCCCTGAGGCAGCAAGGACCCCACGGTCGTTCGCGCTAGAATTTTTTTCTTTTCTTTTAACCCATGCAGAGACGACACCCCCGACCATTGTTCCTGTGCTTAAGGAGAGAGGCAAATAGAGGCCTATCGCAAAAGGCAAAATCGGTAATTTGAGCATTTCGAGTAAAAGTCCCAGAATCACGCCGACAATCACGAGTGTTGTTGGAATACTGCCTTGCATGACACCTTTTGCGATGAGCGCCATCATGGTTCCTTGAGGCGCAGGCATTTGAGCGGACCCAAAGCCATACGCTTTATCTAGAAGGTAGAGAGTGCCTCCTATTGTTAATGCGGGAAGAAGAATGCCAATGATTTCACCAATTTGCTGCAGTCGTGGCGTCGCTCCGAGTAGAAATCCTGTTTTTAAGTCTTGTGAGGTGGTACAGGCGAGTGCAATGGCAACATTGGCAACGACACTCATGGTGAGCGCCGCAATCAGGTAAATTCGCTCTGTCCAACCTAGCAACACAAATACAAGACAAGTAATAAGAAGTGTTGTGATGGTCATTCCAGAAACCGGATTAGACGTGCTGCCGACAATTCCTACGGTGAGTGACGTGACCGCGACAAAGAAAAAGCCTAAGAGAACGAGCAAGAGAATCGTTAAAAAGTTCATCGGGAGTCCAGGGAAGAGCCACAAGGTGAGTATGACAGCAACTGACCCCAAAAGCAGCCAGCGCAGAGAAATATCCCGATCCGTGCGTAAAGTGGGTTTATTGAAGGTGAATCCTTGAAATAATTCATCAAACCCCACTTTAAGGGTTTTACCGATCAACGGTGCAATTTTAAACAGACTTAGGATTCCTCCCGTTGCAATCGTTCCTGCACCGATGTAGCGGATGTAATCGGACCAGATGTCATCGCTCGACATTTGGGCAATCGGCACTGTACCGGGATAGATTGTCACATCGCCGGAGCCGAATAGACGGATAAGAGGAATGATCACCCACCACCCTAGAGCACCCCCTGCAAACAGCAGCGCAGAGATCCGGGCACCGATAATGTAGCCGACACCGAGCAGCGCAGGTGTACAGTCCATACTGAACTCCGTTTTTTGAAAAGGAGCGATGATCCAGGAAGGGGCTTCTTTGAAAAAGTAAAAAGCACTTGAGCATGCTTTGTGAATACCCCCAACGATGATACCAATAAACGCAAGCATCGCTTTTGAATGAGAGGATTCGCCTGACTTTAAAATTTCAGCGCACGCGGTTCCTTCGGGAAAAGGAAGTTTACCATGTTCCTGGACAATGATATAGCGTCGCATAGGAATCATGAATAAAACACCCAAAATACCGCCGAGGGCGGCGAGAAGAAAAATGCGCGAGGGTTCCGGTTTTTCACCGAGCAAAAAGAGAGCTGGGACAGTAAAGATGACCCCAGCGGCAAGGCCTTCGCCCACCGAGGCGATCGTTTGCACCATGTTATTTTCGAGAATCGACACCCGTTTAAAAAATGTTCTCAGAATAGCCATAGAGAGAACAGCAGCGGGAATGGACGCGGAAACCGTTGTTCCAATTTTCAAGCCTAAGTAAGTGTTTCCCACGCCGAATACGAGACCGAGAATCACGCCCAGTACGATGGCGCGGAAGGTAAACTCGCGCGTTTTCACATCTTTTGCTGCAATATAAGGCTTAAAGGTTGCCATTGAGTACCTAACCCTGTTGATTCGCTTATTTTAGACTAATGCAACAAAGTGTTTTTTTTAGCCAGAAGGAGTTTCTATGGGGGGAGTGTTTTCTGGGGCTGATGTCTGTGCAGATGGGGCCGCCTGTTTGCAGAGGAGGGTTTGATAGGTGTAGATCCGTGAGCTAACCGGATGTTTTTTGTTGCGGAAAAGTTTAAAGGTTTTATCCTTTGGAGTCACTTTGACGCGGTAAGTGGCTAATCGGTATTCATCCCCTTCTTTTGTCTTCTTGCCTACCGAGTAAAGAGTTTTTTCAAGCAAAAATTCCTTTTTCCCGATTGGGTGAAGAAAAACCTCAACGTTTTCATTGGGAAGGACTTTTTTTTCTGCTCGGGTTTTTAAAATCTCTTTCCAGGGAATTTCTTGCTTGTACAGGTTTTCCTTGAGTTCAGCAAAGCTTAGGTCAGCAATCCTCTGCGCCTGCAATCCATAGGCGCTATTGTACTCCTGCTTAACAGCCCTCATGGGAAATTGTGCGAGCGGTAGAGCAAATGTCCCAACGAGAAATAAGGCGATCAATAGCTCGAGCATCAGGAAGCTATACTGCGTCCGCTTAGATTGTGCGAATTTATGCAGCCCCCTTTTTCCGCCTGGCTTTGCGTTCGCTCTCGCAAGCTGGCAAGAAGATTGCTTCGAGCTCCACGCTTCGCCAGACAAAAAAATGCGGGGCATAAATTCACACAATCTAAGCGGGCGCGGTATCTGTTGACGGCATATACTTTTCGAGCTAATCTCTTTATTAATTCGCGATAATTTTTTGTGTGATTTGGATATGGAAATCAAGGGAAAAGCACTTTTTAATCTTCTCAGGATGAACTGTCTGGAGGATCCCAATAGCGATGCGAAGGAATGGCAAGTTGAGGATTTGCGAGATCTAAGCATGGAAGAGTTATATTCCCGTTTAAAAGCGCTGGGCGTTATTTTAAACGACGAGAGTTTTTCTCTCTACGCCGAAAACTGTGAAAGCCCTGAAGACCTTGCCGATTGCGTATGGTTTGAAGAGGAAGATCTTGAAGGACACGATAAAGCTTACCTTCTTCTTTTTGAACTGTGGAGACGCCTGCTTCCTGATAAACTTTCTCTTTCTGTTTTTTGTGATGAGCTCGATCAACTGATCAACCTTTACGATCAGGGGACTTTAGAAGATGAAGACCCTTTGCAAAGCGCGCTTTCTATTCTCGAAGACATTTTAGACGATGCCTATGATGAAAAAGGCTCTCCTCAAGGGGTCTTCAATGAGGTCGCCAATTACTGTGCCCACGATCTCGAGCATTTCATCATCGATTACATCTCTGACCAAATCGCTGAAGGAAATGAGACTTACGCTTCCGAACTCATCGATGCCTTTTATGATTACTCCTCAGACCGCCGTCATTTTGATTTGCTCCGCGCCCGTCTTTTTTCTAGCGCCGATCTGGAAGAATCCAACATCTTGTATGGGCGTATCCTTGAAGATCTTACGGATCATCCCGACCTCGAATTGCTACTGCTTTTCGCAGAAAGCCTTATCCATCGCGGCGATGTGCGGTTATTCATGAAAGCGGTCAAACTCGCGCTTCCTCTGCTTAAAACAGAAGAAGAGTTCCAGGATCTGTTGGGAATGGTGGCAGAATATTACCGCTGTCTCGATAGAGAGGCAGAAGAGCATACCGTGAAGGGACTCCTCGCCGAGCGTACGATGCATACTCGACAGAAAAATCTAGATCCCTCGGACAAGGCCGTGGCGCATCTCTCCCAAATCATCTCTCTCCACACGGAGTAGGGTCGGAGATGTCAGGAGAGAATTTTCTCGCTCATTTCCTTAAGCTTCTTGGGATCGGAGATAATGGCGTTAGCCATCAGTTCATTTCCTTGTTCAAGAAATGCAACACCAATAAGCAAAGGAACAATCTCAGGGGCTTTGATTTTTTGAATGAGTTCTAAAGCTTTCGGCAACACCGCGTTTTCTTTTTGGGTTTCAAGAGAAAAAATGGGTTTAATAATATCTTGATATAAAGTCTTTGGGTTTGAAAAATCTGCGTCGGATAAAATGAGATTGAAGGGATTTAGAAAGTCTTCTTCATAAATGACATATCCATTGCACAGAGTGATAAAATAATTAGAACATTTAGTGCGTCTCATTATCTTAGCTAAAGGAGTTTTATCAGATGCTTCAAGTTGATGGGCCATGTCCTTAAGCTTGTAGCTACCTTCAACAATAACGGATAGTGACTCAGCATCCATTGCGTCGAAAACAGGGCGGACCTCAGATAATAATTTATTTTTGGGAAAGGTGAAAATAAACTCCCAAACAAGATTAATAATATTAAATTCGGAATCAAAGTAGCTTACCCATTCCTCTTGATTTTCTATTAAAAATCTTAATAAGAAAAAAAGAGTTTCATATCCTAAGCCAGACCAATTAACAATTGTAGCTTTTCGGTCTTTTGCATTTTCTAAATAGGCTTTAAGGATGGTTCCCGCCAACGTTTTATCCGCTTCATCATTTGCGAATTTGAAGAGGCTGTGAGAAAGGATTAAGGCAAAATTTGCACAAGGGGATTCTTTGAGAAGGTCGATTCCATCAGCGCAATTTTTAGTGTTAAATGAAATCAGGAAGTCTTCAAGAGTATATCGTGATATTTTTCTTTTCTCCATAGGGAGTTTTTTTATTTCTTGAACTAAGCCTTTTTGGCAGAGCTCGGAAAGAGTACATTCGTCCAAAATAGCTGTTAGTCCTGGAACATTAAATGTGCTGCTTTTTTCTCTTAAGTCAGGATTTTTTTCTAAAGATTCACGAATCCCTAAAAGGGCGTCTTTAAGAAAATGGATCTCGGAAGGCTCAGTTTTTTCAAGGCTGCTTTTTTTCTGAATTTCTTGGTGCAAGGATTGCAGTGTCGACAGGACATCCAAAACTTGGTTTTCAGGAATAGCAAGATAACTAAAACATATATGCTTAACAGGCATAGCACTTCCAGATCGATTGACAAAGTTAAAAAACTCTGAAAATTCTTTATTGTTGATAGCTCTCTCAGCTATAATGACAAACAACTTCTTCGCCAATGGAGAATGAGGATATTGCTGTATAAAAATTTTCACTGCTTCAGGGTTTTTCAACATAGGCTTTTTCCCGAAGATGCGTTCACACAATTCATGAAAAGTGCGCTGATCTTTTTCAGGCAGTCCTTCCAAGATTTTCATCACTTGTTCAACCTTTCCAAAAGACACACCGTGAAGCAATACCATTTGAAAGCAGGGGGTTTGTTCAAAAATGCTAAGCCATTCTGGATGGCTCTCGAAAAGAGCAAGCAGCTCGCATACCTTTTTCTGCTCCATAGGAACAAAGTTGGCAGCGCTGGGGGCCTCATTCCATCGAATCCGATCTCGTGAAACACCTAGAGATTGTGAAAACTTAGAAATCTTATTATCTAGTTTATCTAACACCCAACAAGCGCGTTGTTTTAAGATTTCGCCATAGAGAGAAAAGTCAGAGGTAACTGAGTCGAGTTCTTTCTCCAATTGTGCATGGAATTCTTCTTGACGTTTTGTAAAACGCTTCTTAAAAATTTCAAATGTATTGTGAATCCAAGGGTTGTCGAACTGATTCACCATCGAAAACACTTCGTCAGGAGAGAAAAAAGATGTCTCTAAACATGTTAAAAGTTGTGTTTCGGCGTTTCTTAACTCTTGGACCTGTTCATAAGTTGCTTTTTTTTCAAAAGTCTCATTTCCTGAATTCCCTGAAAAGAAGCGCCAAATCTTTTCGTAAATTTCTAGAGTTTCTTGGGCTTTTCCTTCTTGAACACAGGTATGAAAATTCTTGACACTTCGTGAGGTATCAGAACGCTTTGCTTGCTGTAGCTTCGAGAAATAGCGTAAATCCTCATCTTTAAGATGTGGATTTTCGAGCAAAAACTGGCCAAAGCTTTCCTTAAAAAGATTCCATTCGATGTAAGCCTCGCTTAAATCTGAATGAGAAGACATGATTTCATATTTTAAGACACTTAAGTGGCATCGCAAATGGCAAGTGTTTTTGCATTGAGGACGAATTTCAAAAGGACATTTTCGCTGAGGTTTTTCTAACTCCTTAAAATGCTCGCCTAGTGTCGCCTGGACTAATGAAGAATTTGTAGAAAACTTTAATTGAGGACGAATTTCAAAAGGACATTTTTGCTGAGGTTTTTCTAACTCCTTAAAATGCTCGCCTAGTGTCGCCTGGACTAATGAAGAATTTGTAGAAAACTTTAAGCGATATATCTTGCTCCAAAAAGACTCTTGGAATAGAAAATCATGAGCGATATAAGAATGTACAAGATCGGCTGAATCATGGTAGCGGACGAAAAATGTATTTGGGCTGTCTTTTTCTACAACGAGCAATGTTTCATGAAGAACGGAGCCCGTCAAGAAAATGGCTTTTTCTCCAACTTGTAGAGCTTTGACCTTTTCTAGGGCGAGGTGCGTGAAGCGAGAAAGTTGTTGATCCTCTATTTCAAGTGGACGATTAGCGTTTTCTGCTCCCTGCCCTGACGCCGCTAAAAGAATTAATCGCAACTCAGCGGATCTGAGAAGATCAATCTCCTCGCTCAGATTTTGAGATGACTCTAGAAGTTGTATATATTTTTCAATGACTTGACGTGAATTTTTGCTCAAAGGGCTGGAAAAAGAAGATTCAAGAAAGCTGCATAATTCGTGTTTTAATCGATCTGAGGTGATGGAGCCTGCGAAATACTCATATTTCGAAAAAGAATTCTTGCAAAGTGGATTGTTTCGATCAGGCGAACCAGCAAAATCTAAAAAAAAAGCGTATGCCAATTTGCTGACTTCTCTTTCTTCACCCACGCCGAAAATATGTTTCTTAATTTCTAATTTATTTTTTGTGGTAAATGGATCTGAAAATAAAGAATTAATATAGTTCATTACTCTTCTCATGTAAAATTGTTTAATATTAATTTTATCAATTAAATTAAATAATTACAATAAAGAAGTGCGGGATTGATTAAATTAGTTATTATTAACCGAAATTAATGTGGGATAAGACTTTAGAACAATTTAAGGGGGGTGAAATCGAGATAGTCACAGGAGGAAAACACATAATCGACTCCCCGCGCTTTGCCGAAGGGAAGACTGCCTTTGCGGACGTTGTGCAGGTGGCCAAAGGCGCAAATAGCGATGTCAAAGGCTTCAAGAATCTCTGAGGCGCGCGAGGGGGCGAGGTCTGCTCCGACTGGGGGATAATGGGTCATGGCGATCTTAACCTTCGCATTGGGCGGGATTTGTGCCAGGCTAAGCTTTAAACGCTCGAGTTCTCTTGCGAAGATCCTTTCTTCTTCCTCTTTTTCCTTGGCGAGCTCTTCGGGGGTTTTAACCTTGGCTCGCGCGTTCTCCTGAAATTCGATGTAGGCGCTGAAGTTGTATTCTGGAGTATCCCATAACCTACTGCCACCAATGGCAATGTCATTCCAAATAAAGACGTTGTTATGGATGAAGTGGATCGAGGGAGGCATGACTTTGGCAAGCTTCGAGGATGAGCTCCACCAATAATCGTGGTTGCCGCGCAGGATCACTTTTGTGCCCGGAAGGGCGTCGATCCAGTTGAGATCGACGAGAGCTTGTTCTAGATGCATTGCCCAGGAAATGTCGCCGGGAATGAGGACGAGATCATGTGGAGACACGAGCTGCTTCCAATGAGAGGCGATTTTTTCAGCATAGTTATGCCAAGCAGGACCAAACGCTTCCATGGTTTTCTCGGGAACGCCAAAGGCGAGGTGGGGGTCGGAAAGGGTCCAAACTGACATCGAGGAATGCTCTTTAGAGGATGAAGTTATCGGGGACTTTTGTCCCAGAAGTAACGATAATAATCCCATCGCGAATAAAAATGCCATCCCCTTCAAATTTTTCCAAATTCTCGCGGTTCGTCAGTTTGACGTTATTGCCAATGCTGCTGTTTTCATCGAGGATGACTTTTTCAAGTAGGCAGTTTTCACCGATGGTATAAGCGGGCAGAGTAGTTTCAAGGAGGATGCTGTGGCGAATGATCGTGCCTTTGTTGATTTTGAGACGCATGCCTACGATGCTGTTAGAGATTTCTTTAGCTTCGATCACCGCGCCTTGTCCAATGATCGATTGATTGATAGTGGTGTCTGTAATGAGGGGGTTGGGTAAGTGATGAGCCTTAGTAAAAATGGGGTTGAGCTCATCGTAGGTGTTGAGACAGTTTTTTTGTTTGGTGAGAGCGATATTGGCGGCGTAGTAAGATCCGATGGTCCCGATGTCTTCCCAATAGCCTTTATAGATATAGGCGGAAGTTTTCCCCTTCTTTAATTGAATGGGGATGAGATCTTTGCCGAAATCGTCACCCGTTTCCTCTAAAAGTGCAAAGAGAGCAGCGCGTTTGAAAATATAGATCCCCATCGAGCCTAAGTAGTGGTCTTCATCTTTATAAAGATATTCTTTAGGAGGTGATGAAGGTTTTTCGACGAAGTTTTGGACAGTATTGCTGGCGTCAATCTTGAGGATACCCATTCTTTTTGTTTCCTTTGCATTCACGGGAAGACAAGCGATGGTCAAATCGGCGTCTTCGGCGAGGCTGAAATTAAACATCTCTGAGAAATCGAAGTTGTAAAGCTGATCACCCGATAAGATCAGGAAGTACTCTGCCGTTGTTCTTTTAAAAGACTCTATATTTTTCCGAATCGCATCCGCAGTTCCTTTGAAATAGATTTGTTCCAGCCAGGGCTCTTGGGGACAGAGTGTCTTAATTTTGGAATTTTGAAAGTAGTGGTAAGTGTTTTCGATATGTTGGTGCAGGGGCGTGGTAAAATATTGAGAGATGATAAAGATTTGCTGGATTTTAGCATTGAGCGAGTTAGAGATGGGAATATCGATCAGTCGATACTTGCCTCCGTAGCTAACAGAGGGTTTGCAGCGGTTTTTGGTAAGCGGATGTAACCGCGTTCCTTGTCCGCCTGCAAGGATAATACTTGCGACGCGTTTCATATTTTCCTTCTGTGCGCCTGAAGGCATGGAATCCTGTCATACTCTTTAAAATCATATTAATAGCATTTGTTTTATTTGTTAAAAATATTTTTTAAATCATTTCTTTTGAAGAAAGGAGTGGCTGATGCCTTTTAGAGCAGCGCGATGGAGCTTGGCAGTGTCTTTAGAAGTCTTAGGATGTGCAAGAATGAAGAGAATTTGCCCCAGTTCTTTGAGGAAACGGGATAAATAGAAGCGGTAGCGCTGAGCCCAAGGGATGTTTCTCTTGAGAAAGAGCAACCGATTTCTAAAGTAGTAATAGTTCCATAAAGGTCCGCGATTTCCCCCTTCAAAAGATTGGGAGATCTTATGCCAGACCCGCGCTTCTGGGATATACAGACACTCATAACCAGCTTTGCGGATGCGCCAGCACCAGTCGATCTCTTCCCACAAAAGAAAGAAGCGCGGCTCCATCAGTCCAACCTTCACTAAGACCTCTTTTCGGATAAAAAGAGCACAGCCGCAGGCGTACCCGACGGCGCGTGCCTCTTCCCATTTTTTGTCGAGATCTGAGTCTCCGCAGCCATAGTGAAAGCATCGGAGGGATTGAGGGTGGACATCTCCGCCGGCATGCCAGATGACGGTAGGATTATCGTAGAAAAAAATCTTGGCGCCAAATGCTCCCCCATGAGGGTAGAGAGTTGCCGCGCGGGCAAAAGCGGTTAAGAGATTGGGAGAGGAAACGGTGTCGTTATTAAGCAGCAGTACGGCCTCTGCCCCTCTTTCTAACGCGTAATCGATTCCTGTGTTATTCCCTTCCGCAAATCCTAAGTTAGTTTCATTGCGAATGAGATAAAGGTGTGGATAATTTTTAGTTTTGAGGGAGAGATCAGAGTCGTTAGAAGCGTTATCGACGAGAATGACTTCGAAGTTAGGGTAATCTTGCGCTTTCAGAGATTCAAGACATTCGATGGTATCTGCAAGGTTCTGGTAGTGCAGAACAATGACAGCAATTTTCATCGCGTGGCAAGTTTTTTGACTTCATGGGCATTGTAGCTGGATCTCACGAAGGGTCCGCAATACATCTGAGTTACCCCTAGTAGGTAGCCAAACTCTTCATAGCGTTTGAACTGCTCAGGGGTGACGAATTCTTTCACTAGGAGTTTGCGATGATCGGCTTGCAGGTACTGACCAATCGTAATGATGTTGCAACCCGCTTCGTAAAGATCGGAGATCGTTTGCTCGACTTGAGCGGGAGATTCCCCGAGGCCGACCATGATTCCCGATTTGACATGCCCTGCTAGGCCGGAGGCTTTCACGTATTTTAAAACCGATAGTGTCCTGTCATAGGTGGCTTTATGCCTGACCCGTGGCGAGAGTTCTCTGACGGTTTCGATGTTGTGGTTGAAAATATCGGGTCTTTCTTGAAGAAGGATATCGAGGGAGGCGGTCTCGCCGCAGAAATCGGATGTGAGCACTTCGATGGAGACGCCGTGGCACTCCTTGCGAATAGTGCGAATGATTTGAGCAAGATGTGTGGCGCCGCCGTCGGAAAGATCGTCTCGAGCTACCATTGTGATAACGACGTGTTGTAAGCCCAGATCCTTCACAGATCCGGCGATGCGCATCGGTTCATCGGCTTCTAAAGCTTTGGGAGTTTTTGAAAAGTCGATGTCGCAAAACCCACAATTACGCGTACATTCTTTTCCCATCGCCAAAAAGGTGGCTGTTTTATTGGAGTAGCACTCAAAACGGTTGGGACATTTTGCCTCTTCGCAAACGGTGTTTAAGCGGTATTTGGCTAAAATTGCGTTTGTCTTGAAGAGGTTTTGCCCTCGCGGCAGGTTGCGATGCAGCCAGGAGGGAAACCTACCCCGGGCTGGGGCATTGCCGCCTTCATAAGATTCAGGGTTGATTGGAAGCTTGTTGCGTTTTACTTGGGGAGTAATGTCGAACAGCTTTTCATCATCGTTGGTCATCTTTTCACTTTAGGTGGAAAATGAATGGGCGTGTCGTTTGCCATGAGGGCAGCTTCCAGCCATGCTTCTGCAACAGTGGGGTGAGCGTGGATGGTATCGGTGATGCAATCGAGGGTGAGTTCGTTCGCGATGGCAACACCCATTTCAGCAATCAGAGTAGACGCTTCGCTGCCGACCACTTGCGCGCCAAGGATTTGGCCATTTTTGCGGTCGACGACGACTTGTGCAAATCCATCGGTTTCTATGGCAGCGACAGACTTCCCAAGGGCTAAGAAGGGGAATTTACCGATGGTAGCGTTATAGCCCGCTTCTTGAGCTTGCTCGAGCGTCATGCCGACAGTCGCGATCTCTGGGTTGGTAAAAATCACAGCGGGAACAGCGTTGTAGTGCATTCTTGCTGGCTTATTCGCCGCGTTAGCAGCAGCAACGATTCCTTGGTGGGAGGCTACGTGCGCCAACATGAATTTTCCTGTGACATCGCCAATGGCATAAATGCCAGGAACATTTGTTTCCATCTTATCGTTGGTATCGATCATTCCTCTTTCAGAAACGGCAACTCCTGCTTTTTCCAGGCCAAGTCCCGAAGAGATGATCTTTCTTCCAATAGACACAAGTGCCATATCGCACGTGACCGGAGGTTTGTCTTTGAGGCGAATGCTAAGATTGTTAGCATGGTCGATCCCTTCCACCATGACCCCTGTTTGAATCTCGATCCCTTTTTTGACAAAAGCGCGCGTTAGAGATTCTGCAACTGTTTTTCCTTGCAGACTGACAATCGAGGATAGCGCTTCAAGAATGATCACTTTGACACCGAGGTCGGAAAAGAGAGATGCAAACTCGCAGCCGATGTATCCTCCGCCGATGATCGCAAGCGTTTTTGGAAGTGTAGTCAGCTCTAGAATGGAAGAGGAGTTGAAGACGCGCTTGTGGTCGCAAGGAAAAGCGGGAATGTCGAGCGGTTCTGATCCTGTAGCAATGATTGTTTTTCCTGCAGTGACGATAACGTTATCGTGTCCTTTCACTTTGATTTCGCGAGGAGACAGGAATTCTGCATGGCCTCTGAAGATCGTGATGCCGTTGGATTGGATCAATCCTTCGAGACTTCTTCTCATTTTTTCGACCACACTATCTTTGCGCGTTTTCATCTTGCCATAATCGAAGGAGATAGGTCCTGTGGTGATGCCATAATCGGCGGCGTGGTGGATTTTATGCAGAACATGAGCATTGGCAAGCAATGTCTTTGTCGGAATGCAGCCCACGTTGAGGCAAGTTCCCCCCAAAAAGTTCTTTTCAATGAGACAGACCTTGAGACCGACTTGCGCGCCTTTAATGGCTGCAACGTAGCCTCCCGGGCCTGCGCCGATGACTACCAGATCAAAATTTTGTTTTTCCATTATCTGCATACTCCATTTTTGAATCGATTTTACACCATTTGGCCAAAAGCCGCTAGGTTTTTGGCAAAACGAGTTCGCCTTCAAATTCCTGCTGGTTTTTTTGCCATTTCTATGACAAGATGGATTGAAGAGCACTTAATTGAATCATCGCCTATGAATCCAAAAGACCGCCAAAAAATGTGCACAAATTGCGATGGCCGCATTCCTTACGATATTGATGTTTGTCCCTATTGCACCTCTGAGCAAAAAGGGTCCTTTGTTCCGGTGAGCCCTGCAAAAGAACTTCACCATCAATCTTTGCAAGATAGCTTGACTTCGCTTTATAGTCCGCCCTATAAAGGAGCAAACTCAAGCGCATTTGCAGAAAAAAAAGGCATTCCTAGCACACACCCATTCGAACCGTTGAAAGAACCCATGGCAGAAAAAAGATTTAATCACTCTCATTCCCCATTAGGAATTCCCTCTATTCCTACAGAAGTAGCCGAAGACCAGCGCGCTACTGAAGATAGAAGCAGCTTTTGGCCTATCCTGATGCTCTCCATCGGCGCAAACTTGCTCACGCTGGGATTGATCCAGCTTTTCTTTTCAGACAATGGCATTCTTCGCCTCGAGTGGAATAGCAGCTATTGGTTTGTCTACTGCTTAGCCGCTGTCCCTTTATTCTTCTTAGGTTTCAGAAAAGTCAACACGATGAAAAATTAATTTTAAGTCATTTTTCGCGGAGTGTATCCTGCTTTTTTAGATCTTCTGTGGGTTTGCATTATTATGAGCAAGTGCTTCTGATTCTGCATTACTGCCCCCCAGCAGCAGTTTCTTATGAGAAATGTCAAGACGCAAAAGGATTAATAATCAAATCCTTGCATCTTAGCATTCCCCAAATCTTGGTATTTTTAATTTATTGAAAATACTATCAGTGTGTATAATATTGTTTTTTATATTGAAGGTATTTTAATGAGCATAAAATCTTATTTTGATGTCTATTCTATAGATTTTTCAAAAGTAGCTGAATTTCAAAGCAGAATTCAATCTTTTGAAAATACTCCTTTGAAAACAAGTATTGAAGAAGCTATAGAGGCAAAACTATTTAAAAGTGATCTCGAAAAAGAAAAAAGAATGCAAAGCATTTTTGCTTTAGCAGGTGATGAATTGCCTGAATTAACTGAGTGTATTACTAGCAAAGAAAAGGGGCTGAAAGAATTCGGCGGCGCGGATCCGTTTAAAGTACAAGAGTTAGTTCACCATATTTTAGGGGTTCCAACAGCGTCAGTTTCTAAAACATCCCTAGAGGAAAGAGAGTATTACTTTCAGGCGATGAGAGAAACCCAGTTTTTGGCAACTTCACTCTCTTCATTAAGCGAGTGCTTTGCTGTTGATATACGCGCTCAAGTTTTGGAGTTGTTTAAAAACAACCCGAATATTAATGAATTGAATATGGGTTGTGGATTTGCGAATAACTACTACTTAGGTTCCTGCAAATTTAGGAGATCGGATAGTCATGGGGACAACTGCTTAAGAATTGACTTTTCTGCAGCTGCAGGCCCACATCTTGTTGTGGATATGCACAATCCAGCTTTCTGGGAATCTATTTCAGATGGCTGCTTTAATAAGATCTCAGATCACACCTATGGATGTTTTCTTTTTGAGGATCCCTCTTCTGAAAAGACGTTACAAAGTATTCACAGAACCCTTGCTAAGGG
This sequence comes from Chlamydiia bacterium, assembly GCA_021324995.1. Classification (GTDB taxonomy): domain Bacteria; phylum Chlamydiota; class Chlamydiia; order Chlamydiales; family Rhabdochlamydiaceae; genus CAJCIW01. The sequence continues at coordinate 37,135 of JAJPIB010000016.1, forward strand.
CGGCTGCTTAGAAATGGATCATTGTTTCAATCCAGATCATGTTTCTCTACTAAGGAAATGTGGATTTGAAGCACAGGTGGAAGAGAAAGTTGCTAAAAAGATTGCTATCATCGATGAAAGTTAGTTCTGCTAAGCGAAGCTTATTAAATGTAAGCTTCACTGCGGATAGACTCGATTATACCCAATGCGACTGAAAATTTGGTTTAGGACCGAAGCGAAAGCTCCCGCGATTGGCTCGGTCTTAAATCCAAATTTTCAGTCGCATTGGGTATAACCCATTCCAGGTGCAATTTTCTCAACGATGACAAAATCATGGCGTGCTTTTTTTACTACAGATTGAAACTCAGCTTTAGAAGGTCCGCGCATTTTGCTCATTGCCCCATTTCAAAAATGCGTTATCAGTGATCAATCCGATACTTTTTACAGGAGTTCGATGTTAAAATGAGTCACTTTCTTTCATGAGAAGGCCGAAGTACATCATTAAATTGGGGTTTGTTTTATCCGGAGGATAAAAGTTTTTGTTGTTTATTAAATCTTTTAAGAAGAGTTTGTAGACTTTTTCAACAGGGTAATATGTTTCCTCTTCTAATTTTGAAAAGTTTTCTAAAAGACCTATCAGATTAGTGGTATCTTCCCCTTCTACTTTTCTTTCTTCAATCCTTATTTGCACCAGACGTTTCAAGTCGGCCGCTTTTTGATTTTGAGTTGCAAAGGCATCTCTGATATTTTTTCCAATTTCTTTATGCATCATGACTCGGTTTGCAAAAGCTGCTGTGATGACATCGATCTCTTGAAAGCAACGTGGCAGTGCCTTGATGCATTTCTGTAAAGGATGGCTTTCGATGTAATTCCTAATTGTTTGCTGATCGGGAAAGGAGACATTTGCGAGAACAGCCATAAATACCCCTTAATTTTGAGAAGGTGTTTCTTCTACGATATAGCGCTTAAAAGATTCTTCAAACCAATGGCGATAGGAACAGGGACTTCCTGCTTTTCCTCCGTAACGACTGTCTTCTGTCAGCTCTGATGTCGAATAAATCACTGTGTCCATGGGTGCGTCGGTAAAAAGTGCAAGCGTGTAGCGCTCTACGGCGCCCTTCGCTTTATGGACGCGATGCTCTGTGGCTCTAATGGCATCATTTGTTGCCAGCTGTCCAAATTCTCCTACTTGAAAGAGAAGAATGTCGGGGTCATTTGCGATGACTTTTTTAAACACGCCGTCTTGTGTTGTTTTTACAAATAGACCCGCTTCAAGGGGTTCCACGATCTCTTCTCCGTTGAGAAAGTAGAAAGCAGGAAGCAAAGTGGTCAATATAGAGAGGTCAAAATGGGAACCGCACCAATATGGGTTATCGGACAGGTCTTCTGTAGGTTTGCGGTAATGCAGCGCGCGCCCGACGCGCGGGATGCCATTGATGTAGATCCCTGTGTTTGGCCCGGTGAGTCCAATTTTATGCATGACAGCTTCCCCTACAGAAGCCATCAAGGCGGCGATGGCTAGGAAAGAAGTTTTTAAGTCGACTTCTGTGGGCCACATATTTTCAGGGCAATCCGGCACAAATGCGTAATAAGACACTTTCTGGTCATCAATGACCCATTTTCCATCGGGCCGCTTGAATTTTTCTTTACCTCTTTCATAACCCAGAAAAAGATCTCCCCGTTCTCGATTGGGTGCGTAGGCTTCTTTGACGTTTTCAGGAAGGGAGGAAAAACGGCGGGCGGCGTCGATGTAGTTAAGCACTTTTTCCTTATAAGTAGGGATGCCGCGCATACCGACGATGCCTTTTTCGTGCAGCGCTTTGTCGAGAAGCCGTAGGGTTGTAGGATCTTCATTCATGAAGTCTTCGTAGGAGATGACATCGAGATCAAGGATGGGGATAGAATCACTCTCAGAAGCACTTGTAGAGCAAAAGGCAGCGGATAGAAAAAGCGTTTGTAGCAAGCGTTTAAGCATTGTCCTCAAAGTCAGAGTTAAAAACTTCCAATGAGAGAGGATTTATAGAAGAAGAGATTGTTTTCTTGCAAGTGGAATGCCCAAACTTTTTTTGCAAAAAGTTTGGGCGCTGACTCAAGTTAAAGTAGGCTGAATGCTTGTATCTTCTTCTGCCGAATTCATTTTCTCAAGTTCTGGCATGAGAGAGAGATCGATGAGAGGTCTGAGGCGCGGCTGAATGCGCGGCGGCTGCGGCTCGGGCGCTTCGGGAAGAACCATCTCAAATTTGAACAGCGCATGTGCAATTTCCTGCTTGATTCTCAGAGAGAGGGAGTCGAACAGCGCAAAGGCTTCGTGCTTAAACTCGAGGAGAGGATCTTTCTGACCCACAGAGCGGATGTGCACTTCTGTGCGCAAATGATCGATGTTGAGCAGATGCTCTTGCCAGATGCGATCGATGTTGCGGATGAGCAAGCTGCGGATCACTTCATAGAGGACTTGCTCTGGACTCATCGCCTGAGGAGAGTTTACGAATAGGCTTTGTGCTTTCGCAATTTTTTCCGCCTCGTGAGACAGCTTATGGTCAAAAGAGGATAAGATTTTTTTCGAGGCCATGCGCTCAATATCTTCGATCTTTAAATAATCGTTATCAAACTCTTGTGGATCAAAGGCAATGGGAAAATGGCTTGTGAGCCATTCACAATAACCTGCAGGATCTCTGTCGTGCTGGCCGCTTCCAGGGAAGTACTTATGGCACATTTCCAGGCAAATCTCTTCGAGAATCTCATTCGCGAGGGGGATTGTGTTCTCTATATGGAGAACTTCATTGCGGAAAGAGTAAATCTCTGCTCTTTGCTTGTTCATGACATCGTCGTATTCAAGAGTGTGCTTGCGGATCGTGTAGTTGCGCTGTTCGACGCGCTTTTGCGCGGTTTCGATCGATTTGTTTAAAATGTTCGCAGAAATTGCTTCGCCTTCAGGAGGGCGGAAGCGTTGCAGGAAGGCCGTGATGCGTGGAGAGGTGAAAAGTCGCATTAACTGATCTTCAAAAGAGACATAGAACTTAGAGGTTCCTGGATCGCCTTGGCGCGCGGATCTTCCGCGAAGCTGCCTGTCGATGCGGCGCGATTGGTGGCGTGTTGTCCCAATGACGTGCAGCCCACCAACGTCAGCAACGCCCGGTTTGAGCTTAATGTCAGTTCCGCGTCCCGCCATGTTAGTAGCGACCGTGATTGCTCCGGGAGAGCCCGCTTCGGCGATGATTTCTGCTTCGTGTGCGTGGTTTTTAGCGTTGAGGACGGTGTGTTCGAGTTTGTTTTGCTTAAGGATGCGAGAAAGTTTTTCCGAGACTTCAACAGATTCAGTCCCGATCAGAATAGGACGCCCTTTTGCGTGGGCTTCCTGAATGTCTTTTAAGATCGCGTTGTATTTTTCGCGCTCTGTCATGTAGATCTCATCGTCTGCATCTTTGCGCTGGCATTTGCGGTGCGTCGGGATGGCGAGAACTTCGAGCTTATAGATTTCTTTAAACTCATTGGCTTCCGTCATTGCGGTGCCTGTCATTCCAGCAAGCTTGGTATAAAGGCGGAAGTAGTTCTGAAGCGTGATGGTCGCATAGGTTTGGGTTTCTCCTTGGATGGTCACCCCTTCTTTGGCTTCTATCGCTTGGTGCAGTCCATCGGAGAATCGACGCCCGGGTTGGGGGCGGCCTGTGTTCTCATCGATGATAACGATTTTCTCTTCGGAGACGATGTAGTCGATGTCTTTTTCCATCATGAGATGGGCTCTGAGCATCTGTCTTAAGTTATGCGTGCGTTCTTTACGCCGGGAATCTTCTTCTCGGAGTTGCACTTTATGATGGAGCTTATCCTGCTCGCTAAAATCGGGGTTCTGGTCGATTTTTGCATATTCATCGCCTAGGTCGAGCATAACGAAGTCATCGGATGTCGCTTTTTCCTTATTGTCTTCGAGCCATTGATGAATCCCTTTGTCGGTGAGTTCGAATTCGCTGGCGCGTTCATCGACGATGATGAAGAGTTCTGCTAGTGTTTTTGCGCGCTCTTCCTTATTGGCATCACCGTAATAATAGGTGTCCCATTTCTCGATTTGAGCTCTTAAAGCGGGGTTTTCGCGAATCCTTTTTAAAATCTTGTTCTGAGGAGTTCCCTTGCTGACAAGCCAAAGTTTGCGGAGGGCTTCTCTCTCTTCAGCCTCTTGCTCTTTAGTCAGCTTGCGCTCTTGAGGGCTTTCGCTGAGATTTCCATATTTCTCAAGGATTTTGCGCGCATCGGTAGCGAGCTTATTGCATAAATCGCGCTGGTGTCGAACGAGATTGGCGACATCGTCCTTAAGAGTGTCGTACATTTGACGCGATCCCGATGAGGGGCCAGAAATAATCAAAGGTGTTCGCGCTTCATCGATAAGGATCGAATCGATTTCATCGACGATAGCAAAGTAGTGGCCGCGCTGGCATTGATCTTCTTTGCTGTGGGCCATTGAGTTGTCTCTCAGGTAGTCGAATCCAAATTCAGAAGCTGTGCCATAAAGAATATCCGCTGCATAGACAGCTTTGCGCTTGTGAGGAGGTGTGGCATTTGTGAGCGAAGCGACGGTGAGGCCGAGATAGCGGAAAATCGTGCCGATCCATTCGCCGTCTCTTTGAACGAGGTAGTCGTTGACTGTGACGAGGTGAACGGGTTTTCCGGTGAGAGCATTCAGGTAAAGGGGCATGGAAGCAGTAAGCGTTTTTCCTTCGCCCGTCTGCATTTCAGAGATGGCTCCGTAATGCATCGCAATTCCGCCCAGAATTTGGACATCATAGGGGATCATGTCCCACTTTTGGTCATATCCGGAGACATGAACGTCTGTTCCACAGAGCCTACGACAGGCATTTTTGACGGTGGCGTAAGCTTCCGGCAGGAGCTCATCGAGGGTGGCTCCTTGGCTTAACCTTTCGCGGAATTCCTGTGTTTTGGCTCGGATTTCGTCGTCGGAAAGGGATTGGAATTTCTCTTCCCAGCGGTTGACTTCAGCGACAATCTTTCCATATTTGCTGATAAGGCGGCTTTGCGCTGTCCCAAAAATTCTTTTAACAAATCCGAACATAGCGGTTTCCTGTGGATTACATTCAATAAGAGTTTGATTATATTGCCTTTGCAATTTTTAGAACAGGGTTGATATGGGCTCTGGATAAAGAGTCTTGGAGGTTTTTCCTCAAGCAGCAAATATTGAGTGGGTTAAAAATGGGAATATCTCTAATTCAATTAAAATTATTTCTATATCTATGCCTAGAAATAGGAAGATTTGTTAGGTTGAAGTCAGGACCCGCAACTCTAACCCGGTGTTCCTAAGCGAGGGTGGTTTGTCATTAAGCCTGATTCTCATCTTAATCAAAAAGTCTCTTTCTCAAAGAAAATCGCAAGCGCGCAAAAATAGGAAAGAAAAGATACCTTCCCATTCGCTAAAGTGAGCCTTTTGCGAAACTTTGACAACAAACGGATTTTTGCCGTATTTTCAGTAGACGTCTTGCATAACTATTATCGTGCATTATGAAAAAAAATATTTTTTTTGCGCCTTTATTCTTGTTGATATCTTCGCTTGCCTGGGCTGAAAACCCTACTCTTCTTATCCCTCAATCCTCTCTGCTAGAAGCGAGTCTTCCTTTGAGCGAGAAAGATGAAGTGAAGATCATCGATCAATTAATTATTGCGACAACAACGCAGCTAGAAAAGCAGAAGCAGATGAAGGACTTGATGTTGCAATTTAAAAAGCAGCGAGAGGCTTTTATTCAGGGAGACCAGAGTAAAGCGCATGCAGGGCGCATGCTGCGCACAGCGAGACAAATCTATGAAATGATTGCGGCTAGCCATCTTGAACATCTCTTTGCAAAAGATTATCTAGATGAGTTAACATTCTTTGCTTCTATCGCAGGGAAAACCGCAGTCACTAGGCCATGAAAGAGATTATTTACTACGATCGGGTGAAAAAAAGGGAAGAGAGGGAAAAAGTCTACGGGCTTTATTTTCTCGAGCTTCTTTATGGGAAAGGATTGCTTTCACGCTGTTTTTCTTTTTTGTTGAGGCCTTTCTTTGCAAGCGTACCATTTTTATCTCATTTTTATGGATATATTCAAAAGACCCGCGCGAGCCGATCCAAAGTCAAGCCATTCATTCGAGATTTTGCAGTCGATTCTTCGGAATTCCTGGATCCGGTTGAGTCCTATCGGTCATTCAACGATTTTTTTATTCGAAAGTTGAAACCGGAAAGTCGGCCCATTGATGAGAAAAGCGATGTCGTGATTCTGCCTGCTGACGCGCGTTATCTGGTTTTTCCTAATATTGAGAAAGCGGACGGTTTTTGGGTGAAAGGAAAGAAATTTTCTTTAAAGGATCTTTTGCAAGACGATGTGCTTGCCGCACGTTACGCACAAGGGGCGCTGGCCATGGCGCGCCTTTGCCCTGTGGATTACCACCGCTTTCATTTCCCACTTGATTGCGTGCCTGGAAAAGCGCGCCTCATTAATGGTCCTCTATACTCAGTGAACCCCATCGCTCTCAAACGAAATATTGCCTACTTAAGCCAAAATAAACGGATGATCACGGAGCTTGAGACAGAAAAATTCGGTAAAGTGCTTTACGTCGAAGTGGGGGCGACTTATGTGGGAAGCATCCATCAAACTTACACGCCTAGCAAAGTGTATCCTAAGGGAGAAGAAAAAGGGTATTTTTCTTTTGGAGGCTCTTGTCTCCTTGTTCTCTTTGATCCCGATACGATTGTCTTCGATGACGATCTCGTTCGCTTTTCCGCAAAAAAAATGGAAGTCCGCGGACTTCTTGGGCAATCCCTTGGACGTGCTTCTTAGAGAATTTTACAGATTGGACACTTTTGTGGATCATGGCCCTTGGCTGGGCAGTACTTTCTGGCGAAGTAGATGATTTGCAGATGCAGTTTGTTCCAGGATTTCTTTGGGAAAAGACTCTTTAAATCTTTTTCCGTCTGTTCCACGCTTTTACCTGAGCTCAGTCCCCAACGCTTAGCGCAGCGATGGATGTGTGTGTCGACCGGGAATGCGGGTTGGTGAAAGGCTTGCGACATCACGACGGAAGCTGTTTTATGGCCAACGCCCGGAAGTTGTTCGAGATGGGAAAAGGATGCAGGAACTTTGCCATGATGTTTATCGATGAGGATTTTTGAGAGGTTCCAAATGGCTTTAGCTTTAGTATTGCTTAGGCCGCAGGTGCGGATGAGCGTAGTAATCTCTTCGACAGAAAGTTTGACCATTTCTTCAGGGGTGCAGGCCCTAGCAAATAATACGGGAGTCACCAGATTGACTCTAGCATCGGTACATTGCGCGGAGAGAAGGACGGCGATGAGTAAAGTGTAGGGATCGGTGTGCTCTAGGGGAATCGATGGATCGGGAAAAAGTTCATCGAGGATGTGCTGAATTTGTTTTGTCTTCGTCATTTTCCAATACAGAACTTAGAAAAGATTGCGGAGAGAACGTCTTCTGTGATGTTGGTTCCGATGATCGTGCCGAGTTCGGAAAGCACTTTGCGCATATCAGAGGCTACAAATTCTGGAGAAACTCCTGTTTTAAGTCCATCAATGAGAGTTTGCAAAGCTTCGATGGCATTCGCAAGTGCCTGCTTATGCCTTAGGGAAGTGATGACGATCTCATCTTTGGCAGGTGGACCCTTGTGCCAAATGAGTTTGTCGATCTGCGCATGCAAATCTTCGAGACCTAATCCTTGTTGTGCAGAGACTTTTGCTGTAAAGGGAAGATCAGTGGAAGGAATATCGGGATGAGGCAAATCCATTTTATTCCAAACAAGGAGTGTTTTCTCTTTAGGCGCAGAGGCGATGAGTGCAGAGGCTTCCTGGCAGATACCGCGGGAAACATCTAGAACGAGGAGAATGAGATCGGCGTGCTGCATCGCTTCTTTAGAGCGACGAATCCCTTCTTTTTCGATGATTTCAGAAGTGTCGCGAATGCCAGCGGTGTCGATCAGTCTAAAGTGAAGGTTGCCAAGCTTCATCTCTTCCTCGAGAAGATCGCGAGTCGTTCCAGCAATTTCTGTGACGATGGCCCTATCTTTTCCGAGAAGAGCATTCATCAAGGAGGATTTTCCAACGTTCGGCGGTCCTGCGAGGCAGAGAGAAATGCCGTGGCTCGCGATTTTGCCGTCGTGAAATGTACCAAGCAGTTTTTCCATGGGCTGTTTGATCGTATTTAAGTATGTGATGATCTCTTCCATACTCGCGAACTCCAGATCCTCTTCGGGAAAGTCGACCCAAGCTTCGAGAATGGCTGCCGTATCGACGAGGCTCTTTTGAAAATGGAGAATTTGTTTAGAGATTCTTCCCTGCAGCTGCTCTTTGGCCATTTGCATCGCGAGAGTGTTTTTTGCTCCGATCAATTGTTGGACGGCTTCTGCCTGAGCGAGGTCGAGTTTTCCATTAATAAAGGCTTTGAATGTAAACTCTCCTGGCTGAGCCGGGCGCGCGCCTGCGTTTAAGATGATATTTAATACTTTTTGACTGATCAAGCTTCCGCCGTGGCAATGAATCTCAACGGTGTCTTCTCCTGTATAGGAGCGCGGAGAGATCATTACCAGGGCCAGCACCTCATCAACGATCGTACCATCGATATCGACCACTTTGCCGAAGTGTGCCGTGTGGGTTTTGTAAGTGCGAATAGGTCCCGAGAAAATTTTTTCTGCAACGCAAAGCGCATCGTTTCCTGAGATTCGGATGACTGCTACGCCCCCTTCTCCAGGAGGAGTTGCGATTGCGGCAATTGTTTCCCCTTTTTGGTAGGGGCGGTGCACATATTCCATTGTGGGGATTGCTCTTTAAATTGTGGAATAATCATACCCAAAAACGAGGCCGATGACAACAATCAAACGTTGTAGTAAAAAAAAATTTAATTATATTTCAGGTAGGTATTAATACTCAAAGAAATGGCTTCTTCTATGCAAACACAAGAGCACTTAAGACTTGCGGAAAAGGTCATTGATGAGGTCCCGCATTGGTTTAAATGGGGCCCTTATGTTTCAGAAAGGGCGTGGGGTACCGTGCGAGAAGATTATAGTGCTGATGGTGATGCTTGGGCTTATTTCCCTTTTGATAAAGCGAATATGAAGGTCTATCGTTGGGGTGAGGATGGAATTGCAGGTTGGTGCGACCGCTATCAGGTACTTGTTTTTGCCCCGGTATTTTGGAATGGCAAGGATCCTTTTCTAAAAGAGCGCCTTTTTGGGCTGGCATCCGTCGAAGGCAACCACGGCGAAGACGTTAAGGAATGTTACTATTATATTGATGGGACGCCCACGCATTCCTACATGAAATTTCTTTATAAGTACCCCCATGAGGCATTTCCCTATGAACAACTCTTGGGTGAAAATCGCAAAAGGGGCACTCATGATTCTGAGTATGAGTTGATCGATACGGGGATTTTCGATGACAGTCGCTACTTTGATATTTTTATTGAGTACGCGAAAGAAACTCCTGAAGATATTTGCATTCGTATCGAGGCGTTCAATCGCAGCGAGGAGCCGGCAGATTTACACCTCCTGCCACACCTTTGGTTTCGCAATCAATGGGGTTGGGAAGATAAGCGTCAACCTGAACCAGAGATCGTCAATTTTACACAGAATGGCTCACTTTGTTTGAGAGCGGATGATACGCGTATGAATTCGCTGTCCAACTTGCAATTCGATTATCATTTGGGCAAGCGTTATTTATACGGTTCCGAGGGAGCTAGACTTTTGTTTACGGACAATGAGGACAAACCGGGACATCCGTTCACTAAAGATGCCTTCCATCGCACCGTTGTCGACAATGAGAATTGCACAAACCCAAAGCAAACAGGGACTAAAGCCTGTTTTCATTACCAATACGAGAAAATTCCAGGAAAGGGTTCCATCGTCATTTATTTGCGGCTTTCCAACCAAGCGCTCGAGTGTCCCTTAGATGATATTAAAGATATTTTTGACAAGAGAAAGAAAGAAGCGGATGAGTTTTACTCAACGATCCATCCCAAAAATGCAAGTGAGGATGAACGTTTGATCCAAAGGCAGGCGCTTGCTGGAATGCTATGGAGTAAGCAGATTTACCTTTTCGATGTCGATTTGTGGCTAACGGGAGATCATTCTGAGCTAAAGCCTCCGCAGACACGCTACCAAATTCGAAATATCCATTGGCGTCATCTCAACTCAATGCGGATTTTATCGATGCCGGACAAATGGGAATATCCTTGGTTTGCGGCGTGGGACCTCGCTTTTCATTGCATCACTTTAGCGCTTGTCGATATCGAGTTTGCCAAGGAACAGCTGTGGTTGCTTCTCTTCGATCAGTTCCAACACCCTAATGGAGCGATCCCTGCCTATGAATGGGAATTTTCCGATTTGAATCCTCCGGTGCAAGCGTGGGCTGCTTATCGCATTTATGAGATGGAGCGCAAGCAAGGCGAAAAAGGAGATATCGAATTTCTGAGAAAATGTTTTTTAAAACTTCTCATGAACTTTGCTTGGTGGGTCAACAAGGTCGATAGCTCGGGAAATAACGTCTTTGAAGGGGGATTCCTGGGACTGGATAACATCACCTTAATCGACCGTTCACAAACGTATTTTGCCGGAGCTACGCTGCGTCAATCAGATGGTACGGGATGGATGGCGATGTTTTGTCTCAATCTCATGCGGATTTCCCTTGAGCTCTCGACAGCGATGCCCGGTTATGAAGCCATGGCAACAAAATTTTTCCAGCACTTTGTCTACATCGCAGATGCGATGAAGAAAATGGGAAACAAAAATTATGGCCTCTGGAGCGAAAAAGACCATTTCTTTTACGATGTGCTCTCTTATCCCAATGGGCAATTTTCTGAATTCCGAGTCCGCTCTCTCGTCGGTTTAATCCCTCTGTTCGCGGTAGAGATTCTTGATGAAGATGAGCTATCGCTTTTCCCGGAATTTAAGAAGAATTTCGAATGGTTTGTCATCCATAGAAAAATTCTATCTGAGGACTGTGTCATTCCTCTTAAAGACCAAGATAAAAAAGGATATATCCTGACGCTTGTTAGCGAAGACCATCTCAGAGGAATTTTGCAATATGTATGGAGTCCTGAGGAATTTCGCTCCGATTATGGATTGCGCAGCTTGTCCAAGTTTCATAAGGAACATCCCTTTTTCTATCAGGATAGAAAGGTAGGATATGAGCCGGGCGAATCCCTAGAGCGCGTCAAAGGAGGGAACTCTAATTGGCGGGGTCCCATTTGGACCGTTCCTACGTTCATGCTGACACAATCGCTAGAGAAGTTTGCAAGCGCATTTGGAGAGGGGGTTAAGGTCTCCTATAGAGATGAGCCTCCTGCAAACCTTCATGAGATGGCACAATCTTTTGCCAATGGAATCATCCGCATTTTTGCATTGGATACCTCGGGCAATCGGCCTGTTTTTGGAGAGCATTTTCCCTACGCCAAAGACCCTTACTGGAATTGTTACCCTTTATTTCACGAATACTATCACGGCGAAACGGGAAAAGGCTTAGGCGCTTCCCACCAAACCGGATGGAGTGGTCTTGTCGCTAACTTTATTGATTTATACCGCTGCTAAATACTCCGTAGCGCTGATGTAATGAGCCGGGCCAACTCGGGCTCACCTTCTGTTTTTGAAAGAGCGACCTTGATCGCCTTTTGAGATTGGGCGTTATTGTAGCCCAGATGCATTAAAGCAGAGATTGCATCGGAGACAACACCTTGCTCTTGATTCTGTCCTTGAAAAGATTGCAGCTCGCCGCTGCTGTTCATTCCTTTCTTCACTTTATCCCGCATATCGACGACAAGCCTTTCCGCTGTCTTCTTGCCAATGCCCGGAATTTTGCAAATGACTGAAATGTTTCCCTGACTAAGCGCTGCCTGTAGATCATTCACTTCCATATGTCCTACTAAAGACAGTCCTGTTTTTGGGCCTACTCCGGAAACTTCAATCAAGCTTTCAAAAAGATCTCTCTCGTGTCGCGTCAGAAAGCCAAATAACTTTTGAGAATCCTCTCGTACGATGAAAGAGGTAAAAAGTGTGACCGATGTCCCTATAGCAGGGAGTTTCGAAAAGTTGTTAAAGGGGATCTGGAGGCAAAATCCAATCCCTTGCGTCTCAACGATCGCTTTACAAGGGGTCGCTTCGACTAATATGCCTTTGATGAACTCGTACATTTTTGTAACCTTTCCAAATAGTTTACGGAATGCGCATGACAAATGGCAAGAGCAAGCGCATCGGCGGCGTCTTCAGGTTCGGGAAGCACAGGCAGTTCCAAAAGAAGTTGGATCATCTTCTGTACTTGCTCTTTACTCGCCGAGCCGTTGCCCACGACGGCGAGCTTCGCTTTTTTAGGGGCATATTCAAAAATCGGTATACCTCTTCTTGCTGCCGCAATCATCACGACGCCGCGAGCCATCCCCAGTTTGAGAGCGCTTTGCACATTTTTATAAACGAATTGCGTTTCAACGGCCACAGCATCGGGAGAGTACTCATTGAGAAGTTTTTCCAAACTGTTGAAAAGAGCGAGATAACGCGCAGGAAGATCCTGATTTGTTGGCGGGCGAATGCATCCAAAATCGACAGGTTCGATGCGGGGATGGCGAACTTTGATCACCCCATACCCTGTGACGCGCGTTCCCGGATCAATCCCTAAAATGATTTGCTGTCGCTGCTGCCCCTTCAACGCAAAAATCCCCGCTTTTTGCTTTTTGCCCAATATACTCATGCCTAAAGTTTTTCCCCATTGAGAAAAGATCCATTTACAACCTTTTGATTTTAAATATTTTACGAAACAAATAAAATAATATGTCGAAAAAAAACTGTTTTTTCGACATATTATTCGTATCTGTCGATTCCGTAAACATATGAGGCTTATCGCTATGTCCTTTGATCGAAACACCCCTTATAACCATTTACCAGAGTTGCCTCCAAGAATGGATTTGGAAACTGTCCCTATTCTAAAAATGACTGTTCGAGCAAATAAAGCGATTGCCGAGCTTAAAATTTCAGGTCACCTAATTCCGAACCAAGCTGTTCTGATCCAGGCCTTGGGGCTCTCTGAAGCTAAACTTTCTTCAGAAATTGAAAACATTGTTACAACAAATGACGAATTATATAAAGCTTTTGTTAATGCTAACTTATTGATTGAGCCTGAGACAAAAGAGGTTCTTTATTACAAAGATGCGCTTTGGCATGGATTTCGTTCCTTAACTCAAAAGAAAAGGCTATTGACGACTCCTCTTTTCATAGAGTTAGTTCAAATATTAAAGAACTCAACACAGGGAATTCGAAATCTGCGAGGCACAAAGTTAATCAACCCTGCAGGAGAAGTAAAGTATACTCCTCCTGAAGGGGAGGACGTTATTCGAAATAAATTATCGAATTTAGAAACTTTTATGCACTCTGAAACTTCTTTGGATCCTCTCATTAAAATGGCGGTGATGCATTATCAGTTCGAGGCTATTCATCCTTTTTCAGATGGAAATGGTAGGGCAGGAAGGATTTTAAACATTTTATATTTGGTTGATAAGGGATTACTAGATCTTCCCGTCCTCTATTTATCCCGATATATCATTGAGAATAAAGCTGCATATTATAATGGATTACAAAACGTGACTGAATCAGGCGCGTGGGAATGTTGGATTCTTTACATGTTACAAGGACTTGAGGAGACTGCTATTGCTACAAGAAAACGGATTTTAAATATCTATCACTTAATTCAAGAAACAGCAGAAAAAGTCCGTACTAAATTGCCAAGAATTTATTCGAAAGATTTAATTGAAGTGTTATTTAGATCTCCTTATTGTAAAATTAAATTTCTCGAAGAAAGCGGTATAGCAAAAAGGCAGACCGCTTCTGTTTATCTTAAAGAGCTTGAGCGGATTGACGTGCTTCGAAGCTTTAAAATGGGCCGCGATGTTTACTATCTGAACGACCTTTTTCTAAAGACACTCACAATGTAGGATTTTATACCTGAATCGGCCATATACTCAACGTGATTGAAAATTTGGATTTTCTGGCCTTGCCTTTTTCCGTCTAATTTCGCGCTCGCTCTCGCCAGCTGGCAGGGAGATAGCTTCCCGCGAGCTCCGGACTTTGTTATACGAAAAAATGCGTGGCATAAATCCAAGTCTATGGCCGATTCGCGTATAAATGCAATACAGGGTGTACAAAATCCTGATCCCTTGGTATTTTTCTAGGTCGGAGGGAAGTTCCCCTGTGCTTTTTTGACTGATTACAGTTATTTGTTGACAAGCGTTGTTGCTAGGGCTAGTTTAAGAGTGTCAGGTGAGAGAGTAAAAATTATTTTAGAGAATGTAGATGGAATCTCTTCGCAGCTTTAAGCCGCGGAACATTATAGTGCGAATGCCCAATTGGATTGGGGATCTTGTGATGGCGACGCCGATCCTCTCGGATTTGAGAAAAGCCTATCCAGAGGCGCGTATCACAGCGATGTGCCGTTCCCCGATTTGCGAGCTCCTTAAAGAAGATCCCGAAATCGATGAGTTGTTTTGCTTTAGTAAAACAAATGGTTTTGGGCGTCGATCGGGCAGGCGCAGCGTGATTGAAAAATTGCGTAAAGGCGAATACGACCTCGGAATTCTTTTGACCCACTCTCTTTCTTCGGCGTGGTGGTTTTGGCTTGGAAATGTAAAAAACCGGATTGGTTATCAGGGAAACGGAAGAAGCCTTCTTTTAAACCACAGCCTTCCTTTTCCTAGCAACATTCAAAATCAGCATCTTGTCGTTACTTATAAAACCCTTCTAGAGCCTTTGGGCATTCCTGTTTCAGAAACGCCGCCGCATCTTTACCTCAGCGCTAAAGAGATTAGCGACTCGCGCGCCTTGCTAAGACAGCATGGCATTCCCGAGGGTGCGGTCGTGGTGGGGATTAATCCGGGGGCTACTTATGGCTCTGCTAAGTGCTGGCTTCCCGAAAGATTTCGAGAAGTGACAGAGAAACTTCTTAGAGATAAAAACATTTACATTGTGTATTTCGGCGATTTAGCAACTGCAGGCGTTGTCAAGCAGATTTGCAACGCACTGCCCTCACGCGTTGTCAACTTGGCAGGTTTAACAACGCTTCGAGAATTGACGGGCTTGATCAGCAATTGCGACGTTATTCTCACCAATGATAGCGGACCGATGCATATTGCGGATGCAATTGGGACTCCAATGGTCGCCCTATTCGGTTCTACCAGCGAGGTTGTCACAGGTCCTTATCGCTCGGGAACTGTTATCCATAAACATGTCGAATGCTCTCCTTGCTATCAGCGCACCTGCCATATCGATTTTCGCTGTATGAAACGAATCGAGGCAGGGGAAGTGTATGAAGCGGTCATCAAAAATTTAGGGATCAAGCGTTCAAAATTACACATCACTGCTTAAATTATGTTTAAAAAGTTATGGGGAAAGTACGGAATTAACCCTTTGGATTCCCTTTTAAAGCGCGCAGCGCGCAAAGGGAGTTATCGATTTTTGATCTGCTGGAATCGCGGACTTGGCGACATTCCTCTTGGGCTTTATGCACTTTCTCATCGGATACGGCAATTCATCCCGCATGCCCAAATCACATTTATGACGCGTTCAGATCTTCTCGATGGGTTTAAGATGCTAGATGGAGTGAAAGCTGTTGCAGACGCTGAGTGGAAAAGAGGAGTGCCATTCGATTTGAACCAAGCTCTCATGAATACGGGTCTTCGGCGCGTGGATTTTGATATCGTTTTAGAGAGTCCCGATCCGACGCGTTGGTTGATGTGGCAGCTAGGAAAGCTGGTGCCGAAGCTCAGCTGGGATGTTTCTTGGGATGATCTTTGTGAGCGGTTCTTGCTCGATCCCCGTAAAAGATACATCGGTGTCCATGTTCAAACAGAGACAGCCTATGCTTATGAAAAAAATTGGCCACTAGAGTACTGGAAAGAATGCTTAAAAAAAGTGTATTCAGAGTACGGCATTGAGGTGATTCTGTTTGGTTTTTCCCCACACCCACCTATTGAGGGGAAGGGAATTGTCGATCTTCGCGGGCGCACCTCTTTATTTGAGATGCTTTCCATCATTAAAAATCGGTGCAACTACCTTCTCGTTCCAGACTCGGGAGTTCTTTCGATCGCGTATTATCTCGATGTCGCATTTCCCATCGATATTGTTTCCCTTTGGGCTGATCCTAAACAGGGGGTGCTCAAACAGAATGTCCTTTCGCCAAATCCACTTCTACGTCACTGCGCTCTGATCGCTAAAAATAAGGACTTGCGCACTGTCAGTGTTGAAAGCGCGATACAATCGTTATTTGCGGGTGTGTGAGATGGAAAAAGAAATTCGCGAAATCGTTCATCAAATGCAACAGCCCCATCTCCTAGCAGGACTTGAGTCTCTTTCTCCCATGGAACGTCACATTTTCTTGCAGCAGTTGCAAAAGTATGATTCTCAATTGCTTTCCCTGCAGCAAGAGCTCGTCAATCGAGACAAGTCGACCCCTATGGAATTTTCTCCGTGCGCCACGTTTGAAAGAAGTGGCAATGAAGAAGATCGCTTAAGGGGCGAGCGTTTGCTTCGCGAGGGAAAAGTAGGTTGTTTAATCTTAGCGGGAGGACAGGGTACACGCCTAGGATTCGATGGGCCTAAGGGCGCCGTGCCAGTGACGCCCATTAGCAAAAAAAGCCTTTTTCAGATTTTCTGCGAGCGCACAAAAACAGCGGGAAGAAAGCTGCCTGTCTGCATCATGACCTCTCCGCTCAATCACGAACAAACGATCGATTTTTTTAAGGCCCACGATTTTTTTGGGCTCGTCTCTTCCCAGCTTTCTTTTTTTGAGCAGGAGATGCTCCCCTTTCTGGATGATTCAGGCCGCTGGCGATTAGAAAAGCCTGGGAAAATTGCAGAAGGTCCCGATGGCAACGGACATGCTTTGCGCCTTTTTTTTGAGAAGGGAATTTGGAAAAAATGGAAAGAGCAAGGGATCGAGTATCTGAATGTGATCTTTGTCGACAATCCTTTAGCCGATCCCTTTGATGCTGAGTTTATCGGGCTTGCAGCAAGAATGGGTGCTGATGCAGCGTTAAAAGCGGTAGAACGCATTTCTCCGGATGAAAAAATGGGCGCCCTTGCAGAAATTCAAGGAAAGCTCAGGGTGATCGAATACTTTGAGATTCCTGAAGGTAGGTCTGACTTTACGCTATCGAGCACGGGCATGTTTTGTATTTCGATGCCTTTCATAGAGCGTCTTTGCGCACAAACACCAATGCCTTTGCATCTATCGCGCAAAACTGCCCACCTCCTACCGATCGATCAATTGACTTCTCAGCATACCCATATTTGGAAGTGCGAGCGGTTTATCTTTGACCTTCTCGATCACGTGCGCTCCAGCGCAGTTCTTGTTTATCCTCGGGAAAAGATCTATGCCCCATTAAAAAACGCGATCGGTGACAAGAGTCTTGAAACGGTTCAAAAAGCTCTCCTATCCCACGACTGTGAAATCTACCACTAAGAGGGGTTTGGTGAGGAAGTAATCACTTGTTCTTAGGCTCGTTATTTTCCTGAGGAGAAACAAATCTGTAGACACCTCCTGAACCATAGTTATCCATCCCACGATAATTATGCACGCAGCGGTCAAACTCAACATAACATCCATTTGTTTTCTTTGTACTTATTCCAACTGAAAATGTCCCATCTGGTGTGTTTTGTGTAGAGGAATTTAGGGTAAATTCGTGTTTGTCAAGGGTGCGATGTACATTTATATCGAAAATAGCAAAATGGAATGAAAAAAGAGTGAAATACTCTTGAGCAGTAGGCAACTCGCATCCGAGTGTTGCTACGAATTTCTCTTGGGCAATCCTTGAGATGCCGGTCTTTTCCTCGCTTATAGTGTTTGAAAAAACAGAATTTGTTATTAAAATCCGGCACGGTTGAAGAGCAACAGGGTCTTGTAATTGTTTCTCATATGAAAAAAAAGTCTGGCCGGTCGTAATGTTTTTTTGCATGAAAACGGCAAGTTCACAAAGCGATGGAATAGTTTGTCCTGGAGGTGCTGTAATAAGTGAGCAGCCTTTTTCTTGATATACATGAGGTGCGATACGTTCAAATGCTTTTAACATTTTAAATGAGAGCTTTGGTTCAACGGGGATATTTAGGCCTATTTTTTCTTTTATGAGCTTTGCGTCTAAAATGGTGAGCCCTTTAGCTCTGCATTTATTTGCGAAAAGAGTGATAAAATCGTCGGACTGCATGACTTGCTGTGCCCACAGATTCCATTGTTGATTTACGCCGCATAAAGTGCCTGAAGGGGTTTTTTCTCGGAGGTTCATTGAAATAAAATGTTGCGCTAGATTGATATCATTGAAAAATGTTTGTACAGCCATTTTTTTTCTGGGTTGTATGTTTTTCATTTATGAAAACAGATCTAGTTATCACTTTATTGTGGTTTTTTGCAAATGTATTTTAGCGAGGCATTCCCAATGTATATACCTCTCGTGAATCAAGAAACCGTTTTTTTCCGAAAAATAGAGGCAGCGTATCCAGGAAAAAAAAGGATTCATGTTTTTTGCGATAATGCCAGGTATTACAAGAATAAGGCTGTGACAGAATACCTTAGGAC
>JAJPIB010000044.1 GCA_021324995.1 Chlamydiia bacterium
CAATCCCGGGGCTTTGGCTCGGTCTTAAATCCAAATTTTCAATCACGTTGGGTATAGATTCGATCGTCCAATCCCGGGGCTTTGGCTCGGTCTTAAATCCAAATTTTAATCACGTTGGGTATAGATTCGATCGTCCAATCCCGGGGCTTTGGCTCGGTCTTAAATCCAAATTTTCAATCGCGTTGGGTATAAGCCAAGCGATGAACCCATGATTGATTCTAGATGGGTTATTGAAACGATATATAATTATAAAAAAAATTAGACGCAATAGATATTGCAGTAATTTCGGCGTCAACGCCGTTGAAATCGATCCAGCCAGACAGTTTTCCCAGCCTCGAAAGAAATGCTAGCTTCGTTGTTTGAATCAATGGGAATGACTGGGGAGGTTTTTCCTAAACGAAAAGAGCGCACTCCCTTAGGAAATTTTAAGCGTAATTCTCCAGAAAAATTGGAGTCGATAGCTACTTTTTTCAGCATTTTTTTCGACCATTCAAAGCTTAAAAACGCGCCATTGGATGTTTTTGCTTGAATCATTCGTCCGCAGTGAAAAGGTGTTGGTAAGCACGGCAAAAGAGTGATGGTGCCTTCCTTTTCTTGCAGAAATAACGAACGGATCAACCTGCCGCTCTCGCGCAACAGATCCATCGCTGACAATCCATGATTTTCTTCTTCAGGAGCGATCCCATGGTGATCGGTATCTTTTAAGCGAGGCACAAGAATCCCCTCAAAGCTAGCGAGAAAAAGATTTTCAAATGCATCAAGTACAGTTTCTTTGTCCCCTTGGTCTATTTTTTTCTTACAAGTATCCAAAAGAGAGAAGCTGCCGTTAGATTGATTGGGCAATGCTGCGCTGCTAAGGGCAAACCAAGGGGGAAAAATTTCCTTGCAGTCTAGCCGTCGGCGCATCAGATCCCAATCTTGAGCTTTATGATTGCCTAAAGACAGCCTTTCTTTTGAGCGTAAATTGCCGCCATTTGAAGCAGACGCACAAAGTGAGACGCTTTTTCCTTGTGTTAAAACGATCACATCATCTGCTGCGGATTTGCGACAGACCACCATTTCCTGAGGCGTTTTTTCCATCGTTAGCCAAAGGCGATTTTCTTTAGAGCAAAGCTCGTAGCGCATGTATCCTTTCTGCGTTAGGCCAAAAACATACAGAGCATCCCTTTCGAGATTCAGTTCAGCTGTAAACTCTTTAATCGGGCCTTGAAAGTCAAAAGTGAGAGAAAAAGCGCTTTCCATTTCTTCAAGATCCCAAAAACTGAGGCGGGTTGGGAAAACTTGAACAGCCCACGATGTCTTTGGCAATAGAAATTTAGTGCCGGGAAGATGAGAAAAGGGATGCAAGCGCTCAGCTATTACAATTTTCATAAGATTTTTCCCAAAAGGCCATCTGGCTGATTCGCCATGAATTCGACTTCGACAAGGTCGTTTGACTTGAATCCCTTGCTCTCCATTGTCACAGTGAGAAAATTATCCGTATGTCCGGTAACCCACCCCTTTTCTTCGCTTTCGAGAAGGACCCATCCCCGCTTTCCGATGTAGGCATTCCTCAACTCAAACGCATGCTGCTCCGCTAAACGCAACACCTTTTGTTTTCTTTCCTGAATCACTTCTGGAGCGACTTTATTCGGGTAAAGCGCAGCTCGCGTGCGCTTGCGCACGCTGTAGGGAAACATGTGCACCTTGGCGAACTTCACTCTTTCCATCACGTCTAGCGTGTCTTGAAAATCGATTTCGCTTTCTCCGGGAAACCCGACAATGATATCTGTCGTAAAAGAAAAGTCTGGGCGCGCCGCTTTCAGTTTGTCTACTGTTTCTAGAAAAATCTCACGCGTGTATTTGCGATTCATGCGCTTCAAAATGACGTTAGAACCCGATTGAAGAACGATGTGCAGAGACTGGCATGTATTTTTTCCGTTGAGAATTGCATTCGCAAAGTCTTCATCCACTTCGTCGGGGTCGATCGACGAGACGCGCAAACGCTGCAGCCCCTCAAGAGCATCAACAGCGCGCACAAGGTCCGCTAATCTGACAGGCTTTTCCCCTTCTTGAGGCGCACCATCAAAATCGCCGACATTGATCCCCGTGATGACAACTTCTTTATATCCGTTGCGAATTAATCCACGGATCTCTTCCAAGATCTCTTCCATGCGTCTGGAGCGAGAGCGGCCGCGCACATAAGGAAGGATGCAGTACGTGCAATAGGAGTTGCAGCCATCCTGGACTTTTACAAAAGCCCGCGTATGAGCGTCAAAATGCTGAATCGCAAACTCAGGAATTTCTTCTTCAGGAAACACCAAGCCTAAAAGATTTTCCTTATCTTTATTCGAGACGATGCGACTTACGCCGGGCAAATGGACCAACTCTTCAGGAGCCCTTTCTGCAAGGCAGCCCGTAACAACAATTTTCGCTGAAGGGTTTTGCCGCGCTAAATTCCGAATCTGGTGTCTGCTCGAACTGTCTGCTGACTCGGTCACTGTGCACGTATTCACGATGCACAAATCCGCCTCCTCCCCTTCTTCCGCACGCTTATATCCCATTGCGCTTAGCTGATCGGTATAGGCTTGCGATTCGTACTGGTTTGCCCTGCAGCCTAGGGTGACCACCCTAAATTTGCCTCGAACCCCTTTAGGCATAGTCTGTTCAGTTACCAATTCAAGAGCTTTCTTGTTTGTCATTGCCATCTCATTATTGGAGGGCAAGTATAGAGAGAAAAAGTACGAAAAGCAATAGAGAGATTTCTGCTATTGACACCCCCCCTATTTTATGCTAAAATCGCAGCAGCAAAAAAGGTTAAAATTGTGGAAACGATCTCTTCACAGTCTTTCTTTTCGACTTTAAGTAAGTCCTCAAGGGCTTGCTGCCGATCCCTTTTTGACTCATCTTTAGTGCTTGCCTCTATTATTCTCCCTTAGGGGAGAATCATTTACGTCTTTTAAATTATTTTTCCATCCAATTCCACAGAAATAAATTTCTGGGGGATAAATTTTTATTTTTTTACAAAAGGATTTTTTATGAAAAATTGCATTAATTTATTTGTTTACTCTGTAAACCGACTCGTACTTTTCCGTTCTTCACCCAATCGATTTAATCGGCGGAGGGATGTATGGCGGCATTAGCACATTTTTGTCCGAGATTTTACCAAAATTCTTTTCACTGTGCTTCTGATTTTAAACGCATGTCACTTTTGCGCGAGAAAGATCCCAAAATGTTTGAGATACCCCACTCAGACATGCGCGCGTATCCAAAACTCATCAGACGCTATTTTGAAACAGCTACAGTCATGGAAAGCAACGGGCTGGTTCCTTTTTTACACGCCCAGCATTCCGCATTGAGAGCAATTCCAATCTTCATCGAGACTCTTATTGGCGAGGCTACTCCCAAACACTTTAAATACTTTCGAAATCCTTCCAAGGAATTTCGAATAGCGCGCACACCGATATGGAATAAGATTGCTAGCAGCAATTTTGAAAAACCATCGCATGTTCAGTCGATATCATCGCATGTTCTGTCGATGAGTTATTCCATTTTTGAATGGGATCCTGGAGATAGCGCACATTATTTTTTGTTTGCAAATAGAAGTGTAGATTCTGATAGTGCCGTTGAAAAGGGAAATCAGGCAATTGCAAACTGCCTAAGAAGTCGTGGAATAAGTTCTGAAACTGCCGAAATCTTGAAGATGATCGCGCGTTTTCAGCGGGACTATTCCCAGTTAAAATTAGGCACTTTGTATTTGATCGGTGTCCCAGAAGAAAGCCTTGAGAGGTTTGTGTATGACTCTGAACCCTTTGGGAAACCTACAGGAATCGATGTCAGAAAAGCGATTGAAAGCTATGCATTTTCGCAATATCGTTATCGATCGCCACAAGCGCGACTGATATTTTATGACGAGACGATGGATCCGAATTGTGGACTAGTTACCGTCGATATGACAGATCCAAAAGAAACAGAGGATTATATTGACTTGCAGGGAAAAAAATCGTTTGAAGCTTTAGAGCGATTTGATTCTTTTTTCCCCGATTCTTATTCAAAAATCGAGGAGGAAGATCAGAGCAAAAGGGCACAGATCGACTTAGAAGTTAGGCTTTTTGCTAAATCCATCAGACAAGGCATGAAGCTTAAAACTTAATAACACCTTCCACAAGGCCGTCATTATGACGGCCTTGCTTTTTTATGAAACGCTCTTCTCAATCAAGAATTATTTAGACGCAGTATTGAAACGAATCACACCTGCTGAGCCGATGTTCGAACACTCATTGGGATGCCGTCCTTGAATAGCTAACACAAGGTCCTCTTCTGAACAGCCGCAAATCGCGGTTTGAAAAGGTTTTTTGATAGTTCCGTTTGAACACCATACAAAAGAATCTGTTAAGATGGATCTTTGAAAAATGGATTTAAGAGAGTTCAATTGAAAAAAATACTCGTGAATTTCAGGCATTTCACAACCTAATTCCTCTACAATGCTTTTCACTTTTTCAAATGTAAAAGATTCTGAACAAGTAGCTGCAAAAGGTCCATTAGTAATAAATACGCGAGAACTCGATGCTGCTGCAGACGAATAATGATCTTTTCTGTCTTCTTCTTCATCCATGCGTAATGGTTGAATCAAATTAATTCCTAAGTACATCAGAAAGGGGTGTAGTTTTTTCGTTCTATCTATACATTTTTCTATACTTACACCTTGTGGAATTGTAATTAAGCTAAATCCTGCTCCATTTAAAACATATGGCGCAAGCCGATTGCAATGATGGGCAACCTCCACCACGTCGATAGGAGGCTCATCATTAACTACAAACCCCATCGCCTTTGCATCGATGACTGTAATCACGCCATTTTTTACATATTGTTGAAAAGATGTTCGGAAAGGAATTTGGCATTCATACCATTCTTGACTTAAACATCTCAAGACCTTTGAAGCTCCTAAAGCAATACTATATAAAAAAATAATGCCCATCACGTCTTTTGGCAGTTTTATCTCCAAGCAATCTTGATTTGTATCGAGAACGGCGGTTACCCTTTCTTTGATATCTAGATCTTTTTCCTGGGCCGAATTTCCATTCGGATGCGAGATGATATTCTGCACTTTTTCTTTAATCGTTTTAGGTAGTGAAAGTCCGCAAAGCACTTGTTGTGCGGAGTTTAAATAACCTCTAGCCACTAATCCTGCCATTTGGCTAAGGGTTTCTTTTGGAATTTTATTTAGAAAAAATGAACTCATTATTCCCTCCATTTAAAGTAAAAAAAAGTAAAATTAATTTTAACCACCAACTCAAAAACCTAACTATCAACTAATTAAATAAAAAACAAACAAATTGAATTAAACACAAAAATTAATTATAATTATATCTCTAAAAGCAACAAAAGAGGAAAAAATGTCAACAATAAGTGAATTAATTATTAATGCATCGCCTGCGCTTGAAAACCTTAATATCGAATATAATCCCAATCCCCCAGAAATTCAGACAAGCATTAACGCTTTACGCTTAATCATCCAGAAAATTTTTTCTGGTGACTTAGACCATTATAACGGTCCTGAAATCACCGATTTAAAAAGTAAACTCATCGAAGCGATTCCTACATCTAACCGAGTGGCTATCTTGAGAACGCGTGAAATGAATTTTCTTGGATCTCAATATATAAGCGCCTGCACATGCTCTGAAAAAGTAAAATTCGGCCCTAGAAAAAGCTTTAC
Source organism: Chlamydiia bacterium (assembly GCA_021324995.1). Taxonomy (GTDB): domain Bacteria; phylum Chlamydiota; class Chlamydiia; order Chlamydiales; family Rhabdochlamydiaceae; genus CAJCIW01. The sequence goes on from JAJPIB010000044.1 coordinate 5,696, forward strand.
AGCTTGGGTCATTAGAGAAGCTCGAGCCCTTTTTAAGGACCAAAAAAAGTTTCTCATCGGAAGCCTTGGATCAGGGTGGTGTCATCAAGAACTTATGGTTCACTCTGCCTTTCTAAGGAAAGAATGTGCAGTGAATTGGGTTTTAGTAGATCGAGAACTTTCAAACAATAATTCAACTGTCTATAAAGCGTCGGAGCAATTTAAAAAAATAACTCACTTTTTGGGTGGTGAATGCAATGTGGAACTTAGAGGAGAGAGTTTATTTGACTATTGCAATTCTTTTTCTAATGCGACCCCAGAAACTATTCCCCATATTTTGATCGTTGCAGATTTAGAGTATCAAGGATCTTCCGTGAACTTAACGCGTGTGCATGAGAAACTTGCTGAATTAAAAAATCCTGAAACCCCCCGTCTTTTTATGCAGTTAGACAAACATACCGGCATCTCTTGTCGTAAATATTGATCCCTCAATAACGGCTGGATTTGGGGATCGGAAAATATCCGGCATCCCGGAGGGAGACAAATCTATCGCGGCAGACGATGAGATGATCGTCAAAGCCAATCGACATGACTTGGCCCGCTTCGATGAGCACGCGGGTGAGCTGCAGGTCGGATTTCGAAGGTGTAGGATCGCCGCTAGGATGATTGTGAGCAATGATCAGGCTATAGGCATTGTGACGGACTGCGGGATAAAAAACTTCGCGGGGATGAACCAAAACTTGGGAAAGAGTGCCCACCGAGATGTGTTCGAGATGAAGCAGATGGCCTCGGACATCGCGCAAGATGACCAGGAGGACTTCTTTGGGAATGTGAGCGATCTCTGCCTGAGCGAGGTCGTAAGCGTCGCGCGCCGAAGTAATGGGGAATTTCCTAGAAGAGAGAGGTTTTCTGCATTTGAGCGCAATCCCGAAAACAGCTTTTAGTTGAATCGCTTTTGCCTTTCCGATCCCCTTGATCTGCATGAGCTCGACCACTGAAGCATCCAGAAGTTTTTCCAGTCCGCCAAAATGCTCGAGGATTTCTTGAGAGAGATCGAGGACAGACTTACCTTGTGTTCCGCTTCCTAATATGATTGCGATGAGTTCTGAAAGAGAGAGCGCATCGATGCCGCTGCGCAGCATGCGCTCGCGAGGACGCTCTTCTTCGGGTAAACATTTGAGCGCGGATGCCATAAAAATTACCTTGCTAACTGATCAAAAAGGGCTTGACCTTATGTTCAAGGCGGCCAGGAATCTCCAATTGGATCAGGATATCGTTTTCTTCGTACTCGCAGCTAAGAACTCTGCCTTCGCGCATCAGTTCGCTAACAAGACCATAGTGACTTTGTGGAATGCGACAGTTGACGACTTTTCTCAGCAAAGATACTTCTTGGATCATCATTTGCATCAAATCGTCAAATCCTGTTCCCTCGAGGGCGGAAATAGCCACTGTTTTGGGGTATTTGATGCGGAACTTCGCAACAATATTGGGATTCTCACATTGATCGATCTTATTGAGGACAGTAATGATCGGGTGATCTTCGGCGCCAAGTTCTTTGAGGACCTCAGTTGTCGCTTCTGCTTGCTCTTCTGCTTTGGGATGGCTGACATCGATCAAATGTAAAAGGATATCTGTATGGACGGCTTCCTCTAATGTACTTTTAAAAGCGGCGACTAGAGTGTGTGGAATCTTTCGAATAAAACCCACGGTATCGATCAAAAGGATTTCTTGCTTGTTGGGAAGAGAAAATTTACGCGTCGTCGTATCAAGGGTAGCGAAGAGCTTATCTTCCACAAGGACATCCGCTTGGGTAAGAGCTTTTAACAAGGTGGACTTACCTGCGTTAGTATATCCGACGATTGCAAAAGTAGGAATGCCTGTGCGCGTGCGAAGGTTGCGCTGGGTTCCCCGCTGCTCAGCGACATGCTCGATTTCAACTTTTAAGCGCTCAATCTGTCGTCGCAAGAGGCGGCGGTCGATCTCGATCTGCTTTTCCCCTTCTCCCTTGAGATAAGCTCCTCCGCCAGCTGTTGCCGTTTGACGGGAAAGATGCGTCCACATCCTTCGCAATCTGGGGAACTGGTATCTCACCTTAGCAAGCTCAACTTGAAGGCGAGCTTCGCGGGTCTGCGCGCTTTTTGCAAACACTTCGATAATCAGTTCCGTTCTATCGATGACAGGCCGCATAAAGATCTTTTCAAGATTCCGCTGTTGGTTGGGGGTGATCTCATCATCAAAAATAATGACTTCAGCTTCTAACTTGTTGGCAAGTTCTTTCAACTCGTCGAGTTTGCCTTCGCCAAGATAGGTACCTGCGTCGAGTTTTTTGATCGGGCAAGGAATTTTTGCAGCAGCTTTTAGGCCATAACTCTCACATAAGCGTTCCAGCTCGCTTAAATAGTCTTCGCAAAGGTCTTTTTCTGTTCCCGAGCGATAAACGCCTACGAGAAGGGCACTGCTAAATGCCGCGAGCTCAAAAGGCTCCATGTGTTGTGCTTGGGGTTTATCTTTCATCCGTCCTCATTTCAATAGGAAGCTCCATACCGTCATAGCTTAAGCGAACGTTCGAAGGCAGCTCTGCATTTGTTGCGTCGTGATCGATCTCATGCCCGATATGGGTTAGGTAAGTCATTTTTGCATGGGTAAGCTTGGAAAAAGCGATCGCTTCTTCAATACTAAAGTGCATCTTGGTCGGTGCTGCCTTGAGAGCGCTTAGAACTAAAATATCAACGCCTTGGAGCATATCGACGACGCGCTGGGAATAGTCGCGGATATCGGAGACATAAGCAAAATTGCCGAATCGAAATCCCATCACCTTCATCCCCATCTGAAAATAGGAGAAGTATTGAAAAGGGATCCCCGCCAATTCATAATCCCCAAAATCGCTCGGAAAGAGCCTAAAATCCACTTGAGCGGAAAAACTTTTCTCAGGGCCTGGCGGTAAAAGAAGGTAATGATAACGCAGTTTGATCTCATCAAACGTCTCTTGCGACAGAATGCAAGGGATTTTCTTTTTGTCGACGAAATAATAGGCCCGTAAATCATCAATGCCTGCAATATGATCGGCATGAGCATGGGTGAGTAAAGCGCCATCTAAATGCTTGATGTTATACTTGAGCGCTTGGGTGCGAAGATCAGGGCCTAAATCGATGATCAGGTTTGTATTTCCCCTCTGGATTAAGCCGGCCGAGCGAAGGCGCTTATTGAGTGCAGATGTCGATTTACAAACCTTGCATTCGCAGCCTATCATGGGAACCCCGGCAGAACTTCCAGTACCTAAAAAAACAAACTTGCCTTGCATTCACCCACCTAAAATCCAATCCAGGAGCATAAAATTTATTCGATTATAATGCGAGAGGCTTCCATTTTTAGCCGCCATAGAGGATTGCTTCGGCGAGAAGCTTTCCTGCAAAAGCGTGATAAAGCAGGCCGCGTGAGCCCATGGCACCAATCACCCATAGCCCACTTCTTACTTGCGCAATGATCGGGAAATAATGCCCTTTTCGTACGACTCGAAGACCCGCCTTGCAATCGGCGATCTTTAATTGATCGGCTTTAGCAAAAAGAGGAGCAACTTTAGGAAAGAGATCGGCACGAGCAAAATGGGGATCGGGAAGATCGTCCGAAAGTCCCCTTTCATACGTTGAACCAATCGTGCAATGGCCGGGTATACCAGAAGGTGCAATATACCCCTTTAAAATCCGAGTGACCGGTGGGAGCTGAATCGAATCGGGCACGGTGCAGAGCAAAACCTGTCCTTTCACCGTATAGCATTTATACCCAACGCGACTGAAAATTTGGTTTAGGACCGAAGCGAAAGCTCCCGCGATTGGCGCGATCGAATCGTCGCCATTATTAGAAATAGGGGCTAGATTCGATCGTTCAATCCCAGGGCTTTGGCTCGGTCTTAAATCCAAATTTTCAGTCGCGTTGGGTATAAGATGGCTTAACTCGGGGAACTTTAGCATTCCCGCGCCCGCAGCAACAATCACTTCATCATAATCCTTAAGAAACGACAAACAAGAGACCTCTTCCTGCACAAGGGTAGCACCGCGCTCAGAGAGCAATTCCCACAAACCCTCAAGATAGGCAGGACAATCGACGGTCATTCCCGACTTGATCCAAAAACATCCTTCTCCATCCGGTTCGACATCACCATATTCCGTGCAATGCCTAAAATAACGCTGCGTTTGCTCTTCCGATAGCATATAGCGCAGAATTCCTTCTCGATTGGCGACTTTCTTTCCCGATTTTTCTTCGACGCGGTCGATGAGTTCTCGGGAAGCTGCCATCCCTTCAGTGGCAAGATGGCTTCGTCTCCCCTCCTCACCAACATAGGGATGCATGAGCCCTGCTGCCATCCCTGAAGCACCCCCGCCTATGCCTTTGGCATCGAATATAAAAACCTCGCAACTTTCTTTGTTGAGCAGGTGCCATGCAGTGCTCAAACCGGAAAAGCCAGCTCCTACGATGGCGATTCGCATTCGGCCTCTTTCATTTTTTTCACCATAAGGACATGGGATTCCGCGCTAAAATTAAAAAAGAAGATGACTGCAGGGGAAAGCAAAGCGCTAAAAGGGAGCATAATAAAGAACCATTCCACTCCGATAGCAAACGGATTTTCCGCAACGACATAGGTGTTGCCTGTCACCACGGCAGCGATCAGCATGAGTCCGGCCACCAAAATGAGGGGGAAAAGACCGATCCCCATTAATGCGAGATTAGAAAATGGACTGAAGCGAAGGCGCTTCCATGCTCCATGCAGAATTTCTATTTGGGCGGAAGACTTGAAGGCGACAGATGGTGTCACAAAAAATAAACCCCCTAGGTTAACAACACTCAATAGATAGGAACCGAGCAGAAGTAAGAAAGGGCCAAAGGACAGAATGACCCCCAACGCACTTCCTACGATAGGAATCTCTTTAAAAAGATAAAAAATGCCCAATACAATCCATAAAAGAAGATAGAGCAAAATCAGGGGAACTGCCAAATATGCCACCTCAACCATCAACCCCTTTGAATCAGCAAGAGTTTCTTTATAGCTTACAGGAAGACCCTTAACCTCATGGTGATAGATTCGAGTTAATAAAATTCCAAAAGCCAGAAGTAACGTCGAGCTAAAAAAAATTGGCAGAAAAGTCATGCTCAGAGCTATCCAATCATTGGATTTGGCCCCAAGGGCCCGAAAACACACGATGATTAAACCGCAAAAAATAAGAACTGGCACAGCACAGAGAAGCTTTCGTTTTGAAAAAGTAAATTTGAGAGATCGATTAAAAATGTGTTCGACTTCATTCCAGTTCATAAATCCTCATCTTTCTTCAAAGGGAGGAAGTATATACTGGTTCCGTTTCGATCGCACCTGGAATTTTATACGCTTTTAGAAATCGAAGCGAAAGCCTAGGGTCACCCCTTGGAAACTGAGATCGTCGTTCTGAGTTTTGAAAGAGCCAGGAGAGCTGCCAAAATTGAAGAACTGATTTTGGTCAAAGAACATGTCGAGCTCCCACCCAAACTTGACGCCGAAATGGTAGCGGTCTTTAGAGATCATGTAATCCCATTGCAGTCCTAAAGCAAGATCAGCGGTGGCGATAACGTTACAAATATGTCTTTTGGCGTTTAAAAGACGCAGATCGATCACTGTCCGTTTTTCCTTCTCTTTTACGCTGAAATCTCCGGAGAGCAGGGAGGCTGAGCCATTTCCATAAATGCTAAACCCTCTTCCAAGTCCCCATAATGTATTTGCGCCAAAACGAATGCCCACACCCCAAAAATCTGCATCCAAATCCACTTTATCCTTCCCTAAGGGAGCAATCGTACCTCCAGCATAGTCAACGCGATAGTCCTGATCGATGACAAGTCCACGAATACCTAAGAAGGGACGAATCGTTAGCCAACTAGAGACAAAGCAATTTCTTCCGAGCTCAAGGTCGCCCATGTTTAAGTTCATCGTCCAATGCGCCTTAGCCGAGTTAGCATAGAAAGGGAAAATCCCTGCGAAGTTAGTAGCCCAGGTAGGGAAAATAACCTCACCCGAGCCGCCGGCATGGCCGTGTCCTCTGCCATGAACGTAGGTATAGTTCACAAACAAGTCCCATTTGTCCCGTGGAAGCTTATAGCCTAGCCCTACCTTTACCCCATAGTTCCAATCAAAATGAGGATGTTTGACATGCCCGTCAGCGATCCTATTTGTGCTCTTACTTGTAATCCCGTAATCCAGCGTTCCCATATTGGCCTGCAAAAAGAGTGCTTCGATATCCATCCAAAAATTATAACTGTCCTTCATGGAGTTGGGATCAAACACGCGCCATTTGTTTTCCTTCTTGTCTGAAGGAGCGTCTGAGCTCGGGGAAGAAGTAGAGGGAGTCACAGCAATTGGGGGCTCTAAGGCAACCCCCCCACGAAATCCTGAATCCCTAGCGATGCTGGAAGCGGACTGAAGGGTCATCGCAGAAAGCTTATTCTGCAGAAATGCTGAAAGAATGATTAATGAAGCGGTAAACGCAGGGATCACCCGCTCTTTCATATAAAACCACAAAACTATCAGTTAATTACTAACAAGCCATTATCATTAGAATATTTTTAATAAAATACATTGTCAACAATAAATTTTATTAAAAAGCAAAATGAGAATAAATATACAGAAAATGATTCAAGAATCGGTTTTTGTCCACGCGATCGCCCAATTTCTATGGCATTGCTCGAATCCTAAGCTTTCACTCTCTCTTCTTGAAGAAGTATTTGGGACGAACGATCGGGGTACCCTTGCCTTCTCTAGCTTCACAACGCTCGTAGACGATTTGGATCGCGATACCTACTGTTCGCGACAGACCAAAGAGAACTGTGTAGTATTCCGGATAATTAAAACCTGCAGCTGTTAGCATTGTTCCGGAAACTGCATCGACATTGGCGTGAGGGTCGGCAATTTTGGGATTTTCACTCAGGACTTTAGAACCTTCCGTACGGAGTAAAAGAGCAATTTTGACTAGAGGATGATCGGGATAGTTTTTTTTAATAAAATCGTATTGAACAGCTGCCCTGGGGTCTTCAACGCGTAAAACGGCATGACCAAAGCCAAAGATGAGCTGATTATTGGCAAGTCGATTGCGAATCAACCCTTCAACATCACTTGCCGTCGCCTGCTGCCCCACTTCTTCTAGAACTTCGAGAACAAATTCCAAACAATCCTGATTGGCTTTGCCGTGTCTAGGACCTGCCAAAGCACACATCGCGGAACAGATCGACCCAAACATATCCTCAAGGCCAGAAGCAACGGCCTTGCCGACGAAGGTGGAAAGATTGCCTCCGCCGTGATCAAAATGCAAAATATTGAAAAGATTAAAGGCACGGGTCAACTCTGCGTGATTAGCCCCCGGAACCTTTAGCATCCGCGCGAAATTTTCCATGTAGCCTAATTCAGGTGCAGGATCTGGGGTGGGCCCCCAACCCGCGTGATGGTTGATTACTGCAGCGACGAGATGAGGAATTTTTGCGATGAGGTTCAAGCAGTCTTCACGATAATCTTCTGTTGCTTCAAACATTCCTAAAATGAGAATGCTTGCGCAAAACAGTTTCATGGGGTGCCCTTCGCGAGGAAGCTTTTGAATCGCTTCAATCACTTCCTTTTTACAGACGCATCTCTTACCGAGGAGCTGACCAAATTCTTTGATTTCTGCAGACGATCCCTCTTTTCCGTAGTATAGGAGGAAGATCACTTGGATAGGATCCCAATAAGCGAGCTCCGGAATCGGCTTTTGCATGTAGAAAAGGCCCTTTTGAGAATCGACAAAGGAAGTCGTGCAATAACCCACAGGATATCCCCGTAAACCAGTTTCTAGCTTATCTTTGGTAATCTCAAAAAGGACTTCTTCGGCCATCGTATTAAACCTTTAGTAAATGTGAAATCATTTCGCGCTCATCGAGCAACTCTTTTTCTGACAATGCGATTTTCTCTTTCAGGAAGTGATCCCAAGGTACATTTTTCACAATCTCGACCTTTCCATTTTTAAAACGACAAGGGAAGGAAAAGATCAGATCGTCTTTAATCCCGTATTCATTGCCTTGAGAAAAAAGGCCTACGGAAAACCACTCTCCTTCTGGTGTGGGGTGGATCAATGAGCGGATAGAATCAATAGCTGCATTGGCCGCCGATGCAGCTGAAGATTTTTTACGGGCTGCAATCACCGCTGCCCCTCGCTGTTGCACCTTGGGCACAAATTCTTCTTCGCACCACTTGCGATCATGAATACTCTCAAGGGAGGGTCTTCCTTTGATCTTTGCATTGACAAAATCAGGGACCTGAGTGGCCGAATGATTACCCCAGATAGCAACATTGCTCACCTCGGTAAGATCGACTTTAGCCTTCGCCGCAAGCATCGTTTTGGCGCGGTTTTGATCCAGACGCGTCATGGCAAAAAACTGCTTTTTTGGAATTTTAGGAGCGTGGTGCATCGCGATCAAGCAATTCGTATTGCAGGGATTACCGACGACGAGAACGGTGACATCTGAAGCGGCGGAATCGTTCAAGGCCTTTCCCTGCTCGATAAAAATCTTACCGTTTTCACTCAGTAAATCTTTTCTTTCCATGCCCGGCCCTCTTGGCTTAGCACCAATTAAAAGGGCATAATTCACTCCTTCAAAAAGCTGATGAGGATCAGATCCGATTTTAATTTCCTTAAGGAGAGGAAAAGCGCAGTCTTCAAGCTCCATGACTACCCCTTTCAAAGCATCCTGGGCTTCTGGGATTTCTAATAAATGCAGAGCAATGGGCTGGTCGAGACCGAGCATCTCGCCAGCGGCGATTCTAAATAAGATACTATAGGCAATTTGACCACCAGCTCCAGTAACAGCGATGCGCTTAAGAGGTTTGTGCATAGCATCCCTTGTATATAAATTAATAATTTAATTTGATTGTAATGGCGATTGCAAATATGCGCAACAACTGCCTAACAAGTTGAAGATTGAACCAATCTCTTAAAAATGATATGATGACCGAATTAAAATTTAAGCTGCGAACATCTATGTCAATCCCGATTGTCGTTTTCATGTATGCGCTTTGGTCTAGCGTCTTTTCTTTAGGAAAGATGACCTTGCAATATTGCCCACCCCTCTTTTTGACTGGCGCTCGAATGTTCCTCGCAGGGCTTGTCTTGCTGGGCTTCCTAGCCATTTTCAAGCGGTCCTCTTTTAAACTCAATCGGATTCAACTTCTCTCTATTGCGCTACTCGCCTTCTTTAGCATCTATTTATCCAATGCTTTGGAGTTTTGGGGCTTGCAATATTTGTCCGCTGCGAAGACATGTTTTATTTATAGCCTTTCTCCTTTCTTTGCTGCCTTTTTCTCCTACTTGCATTTTAATGAAAAGATGAATTCGCGCAAATGGCTGGGTTTTGCAATCGGTTTTGTCGGGTTTATTCCTGTCCTTCTCACTCAAACAGGTTCGGAAGAGCTTCTCAATGCTTTCAGTTTCTTCTCTTGGCCCACACTCGCGATCATGGGAGCAGCCCTTTGCTCCATCTATGGGTGGGTCATTCTACGTTTGGTCGTTAAAGATCACTCGATCTCTCCTCTAATGGCTAATGGAACCAGCATGCTACTTGGAGGACTCCTAGCTTTTGGTCATTCCTTTCTTAGCGAAAGCTGGAATCCCCTTCCCGTTCTTCCTCAAAACATTTCTCCCTTTCTGCAAGGAACGATCTTGATGATGCTTGTTTCCAATATCATCTGCTATAATCTCTATGGGCTGATGCTGAAACGCTTCACAGCGACTTTCCTCTCCTTCATGGGTCTCCTTAGCCCGATTTTTGCCTCGCTAAACGGCCTGATCTTCCTAGACGAACCCATTTCCTGGACAATCATCATGTCTACTGGGGTCGTGTCCTTGGGACTGTGGGTCGTTTACAGGGCAGAGCTGAAGCAAGGATATATTGTTACATCGAAGTCTACTTAGTTTAAAAGATTTCATATCCCAACTTTTCTCTGTTTCAAAATTCAAAGATTCATATACAAAGCAGATCCGCATCTAATTTGATGCGGATCTATATAATACTTATTTAATAGAAATAGTTAGAGGATTGCTCTCCGTTCCTGCAGCATCGACTGCTGTCACGACATAAACATCCCGGCTCTTGCAACGCTTTTGATCTACGAACTTAAAAGGCCCGGAAGCAGGAATAGTAGCAATTAACTGACCATTTCTTCTCACATAATAGGAAACCGTGAGAGGATCAGGATTAGGGACCCAAGTAATTGTCTTTACTCTTTCTGAAGCATGAGCAAACTTGTTTTTACAAACGCGTCCGCTAATCCTTCCCGAAGGAGGTGGAGGTGGAGACGGAAAAATTGTAAATGTTGCTGTAATCGCATTTCCCTCTCCTGTAGGCACCGTCCCCGAAGCAAACCCTCTTCCATTATCCGCGTATCCCGCCACGTCAGCGCTGACCTCAGTAGCGGATCCGATAAGATCGGGAGAACTGATAGTACCTCCTGCAGGAAGAGTATAACTAAAAGCGTTACTATTTCCATCTACGACCAAAAGGAGAACGTTTCCAAAATCATCAATTGCTGCCGAGAGGTTAAATATATTTGACTGATAAGGAGTAGGCGCACTCCATGCTCCCCCATTAAAAATACTGTATTGCGCAACATTAGATGCATCTATCCAAGTTGTAACTGCTGTACCTCCAAGCGACATCGCAAAATCAAATGAAATAACCCCGGGTGCCTGAGAAACACTTTGGGGCGCAGACCACACGCCTGCGCTATATACGCTAGAGAAAATTTCAGAAGTTGTATTATCACTCCAAACTGCAACAGCATTTCCAGAGGAATCTATTCCGACGTTTAAGCTTCCAAACGCTGCAGGTCCAACGCTAATCGTGACAGGAATTGCCGTCCAGGTCGAACCATTATAATTAGATGCAATGACATTGTCAGCGCCGTCGAGCCAAATTGCCACTGCCGTTCCATTTGTGCTGTAAGCTACAGCTGGATCGATTCCCCCAGTGCCCGTGGGTGTTAATGGTAAAGCAGGACCCCATGTCTGACTGACTCCATTAAAAAAAGAAGCTATAATATTCCCCGGAAAAGTTAAACCATTCTGATTATGCCATACAGCAAGACCATTTCCAGATCCGTCCATGGCCACCTGGGGTCCTGCAGGTGAGCCTACAGAAGGGTTGATGCTTATGTTGTTATCCAAAACGACATAAGGCTGCCAAGCCGTCCCATTAAAAAACGCTGCGTATAATGAGTTTGTATCAAAATCCTGCCAAAGCGCGAGTGCTGTTTGAGTCTGATCTGTTGCGATTGCAGGGCTTCCAATACCAATAATATCGACTGGAGCAGTATACAGAATAACTGGTGCGGCATACATCTGTGTTACAGAGGAAAAACGCGCAGCTGCAACTGCATCGACACCGTCTTGGCCAACATAAATTGTAAAAGCATTGCCAGAAGGATCTACTACAAGATCAGTAGCATCACCCAAAGAACTAAGTTGATCAGGTGGAGAAAGCCAAGTGAGAGCAGAGAGATCGGGAGAGCATACAATGCTGAGTGAAACCCCCAACAACGACGCTACAAATTGCGAGCGAGTAATTAAACCTAACATAGGTTCCTCTTGTGTTAAAAAGTTGCTAAACCCAAGAAAAATTTGCTTTTTTCTTCAGCATCACAAAATATACAAGAGAATATTTTCTTTTACACGGAAAATAATTCAAGGTCTAAAGAGACCTTCACTCTCTAGAATCGCGTCCGTGCCGGCCGGACAAAAAAAAAGCCTCAGTAACCAGGGGTTACTGAGGCGGAAAAAAAAGCTTGGCAGCGACCTACTCTCCCGTACTCTTGTGTACAGTACCATCGGCGATGAGAGGCTTGACTTCTGAGTTCGGTATGGGATCAGGTATTACCCTCTCTCTATTGCCACCAAGACTAAAGTCTTGTCGGTCGAATCGAGTCAGTTAGCTTTCACAAATGAAAATTGACGCTTGAGTTGTTTTTAAGTTTCATTGACGCGCTAGCGCGTCACCAATGACCCATGCCTTAGAATAAGGCATATGC
>JAJPIB010000024.1 GCA_021324995.1 Chlamydiia bacterium
ATCCCGGGGCTTTGGCTCGGTCTTAAATCCAAATTTTCAGTCGCGTCGGGTATAGATTCGATCGTCCAATCCCGGGGCTTTGGCTCGGTCTTAAATCCAAATTTTCAGTCGCGTTGAGTATAAGGAGAAACTTTTTTAACGGATATGAAGGAGAAGGCTTTTTAAATAACTTCCTTCGGGATGAAATAAGGAAACGGGATGATCCGCAGCTTGGATGTGTTGGGAGCTAATTGCCGCATTGCGCCCGGCTTCAATCGCTGCTTGAAAGATAACTTGCTGGAACAAATTTTCATCGATGAAATAGGAGCAGGAACAGGTTAGAAGATAAGAATTCATGGGGAGCATTTCCATTGCTCTACGATTAATCTCTTTATAGCCACGGCAGGCTTCTTTGACGTCTTGCCGCTTTTTAGCGAAAGCGGGAGGATCTAGGATGACAATATCATAGGCGTTAGGAGGTGTTTTCAAAAAGTCAAAGACATCTGCTTGAATTATAGTGTGTTTGGAGAGGGGAAAATGGTTTAAAAGAGTATTTTCTCCAGCAAACCGGCAGGCATCTTTGCTGCAATCAATGCTCGTGACCGATGTCGCTCCTCCTCGAAGAGCAAATAGGGAAAATCCACCTGTATAGGAAAAACAATTGAGCACTCTTTTTCCTGAAGACAGCTTCTCAACAAGCTGACGCATCTCTCTTTGATCTAAGAAAAAACCGGTCTTTTGCCCTTCTTCTATTCCTACCAAAAATTGAATGCTATTTTCTTTAACGAGGATCTCTTTCGGACACTCCCCAAAGAGTAGGCCAACGGCATCCGCGAGTCCTTCTTGACGTCTGGCCCCTGATTGCGACTTTTCATAAATTCCTCGCAGTTTGAGTTTGCGCGCAAGTAACTCAACGATGAACGGTTTTAAACGTTCAATGCCACAGGTATTGACCTGCATAACGGCAATGTCGTCATAAATATCGACGACAAGCCCAGGAATGCCATCCCCTTCCGCATTGATCAAGCGGAAGCAATTAGTCACCTCTTTATTAAAGAGGGAAATTCTTAAGGAGAGCGCTTCAGTAAGGCGTTTTTCGATACACTTTTCGATAGGCTCATCGAGAAAGGTCATCACCCGGCCACTGATGGAATTTTCTTTGTGAAAGTAGGCTTTAGCTAGAAATTCACCGGACGCGCTGTAAACAGCGAGGATTTCGCCGTTTTCTAAGGAAGGAATAGAGGCGATCGACCCGGAAAAGATCCAGGGATGGCGATTGAGGAGAGACTTTTCTCTTCCCTCTTTTAAAACAACCCGGCGCTCCCTACTCATGCGATCGACAGTTTATTGCGCTTTATCGGAACTGATTTTTTTTCGCCGATGGGCCTGATCACTTTTCCGATAAGATCGTAGTCAGCAACATCGGTGATCTCCACTTCATAGAATTTGCCAAAGGCATCTACAGCTCTACCGTCATTGATGATCACTTGACCATCGATGTCAGGGCATTGCCCATAGAATCTTCCGCGCATCAGATAAGGCGAGTCCGGATGATAACCTTCAACAATGACTGAAAGTTTTTTCCCGATGTAAGAGCGGTTAAGTTTGCGCACCATCTGCATCTGGGCCTCGACCAATCGCTGGAATCTGTTTTCTTTTACATCTTCAGGAAGATGGCCTTCCATCTTAGCCGAAGGCGACTCCTCTTCGCGAGAGTATTTAAAAATACCAATGTTATCGAGCGGATGCTCTTGAACGAATTGAACCAGTTCTTGAAACTGTTCTTCTGTCTCTCCAGGGAATCCCACCATTAAAGAGGTGCGGATGATCGCCCCTGGTAGTTTTGAGCGCAGAGTTTGAATCGTCGACACGATTTGCTCGCGCGAGGTTTTACGGCGCATCGCTTTTAACATTTTATCATTGATGTGCTGGATAGGCATATCGAGATAAGCACAAATGCGCTTATCGGAAGCCATCAGATCCAACAATTCCCCTGTGATTTCATCGGGATAGAGATAGAGAAATCGAATCCAGAAGTCTCCTTCGCGCTTGAGCATTTGACGCACTAAGTTTTCAAGGCCTGAGATCTCTTTTCTCTCTTTGCCATAGTCTCCAAGATCTTGGGCGATCAGAATGATCTCATGGACGCCTTGCGCTCTTAAAGCGTCGAATTCTTTTAAAACTTGTTCTTGCGTTTTGCTGCGCAAAGGCCCCTTAATCTTGGGAATGACGCAGAAAGCGCATTGTTTGGCACAACCTTCTGCAATCTTTAAAAAAGCGTAATTTTTTGGAGTGGAGAGCTGGCGAGGCACTTCTCCCCATTCGAGATAGCTGCGCGCGTTGGTCACCGCTTCCCCTTGCTCGATCGACTGGACAGCCTCCAAAATCTTCTCCATATCCCCTGATCCCAAAAAGTAATGGATCCCAGGAAATTTGGCCTTCAATTCCTCTTTATGCTTTTGGACCATGCAGCCAGCAACAATCACCTTCGCATCTTTCTTTTTTCCCTCAAAAAGGGATTCAATTGTATCGCAAGATTCCTGTCTTGCAGACGCGAGGAAAGCGCAGGTGTTGGCAACAAGAAAATCAGCTCTATGAATTTGATCGGTCACTTCATAGCCCGATTTCAGCAAAATACCGAGCATGACCTCTGTATCGACAAGATTTCTCGAACAGCCTAAGCTGACAAAATGGATTTTGTTACCAGGATTTTTTAATCTTTTCATAATGCCAAAAGTCTCTAATTTTTCGACTATTTTGGACTATTTCTTCCTCAAATTCAAGGAATAATCTCAAAATGATTCAAGAATTAAGTAATTTTTTTTTGATTTTTGAAAAAAGCTAACTTTTTGACTTAAAAAACAAAATCTTTATACTCCCACTTGCTTAAAGTATAGGTAGACATGAATAGAAGAATCGCATCGGGACTTGTCATTTCTCTCCTCTTCACAGGATGCACAAAAACAGATAAGACCTATAGGCCAACTTCTCAAGAATTACGCTTAAATCTTCACTCAGAACCTCCCACCCTCGATCCCCGCAAAGCCACCGATACAGTTTCGGTCTCTATTCTCAATTTGTGCTTTGAGGGATTAACGCGAAGAACTCCTGATGGGAAGGTTATCCCGGCTGTCGCAGAAAGCTTTGAGATCTCTCCGGATAAAAAGACGTATACTTTCATTTTGCGCGATGCAAAATGGTCAGACGGCAAACCGATCACTGCCCACGATTTTGAAATGACATGGAAAACGATGTTGGATCCTTCCTTCCCCTGTGAATTTGCAAGCGATCTCTACATCATTAAAAACGCACGCATTGCTAAGTCGAACTTGGGTTCTCTAAATGAGGTTGGGATCCAAGCCGTCGATGATAAAACTCTCATCGTTCAGCTCGAACACCCGGTGCCTTATTTCCTAGATGCTTTAGCCACCCATAGTTTTTTTGCTACCCCTACTCACATCACCACTACCTACCCCAATTGGACAGATGCGCATTACGTTGGCAATGGTAACTTTGTTCTCAAAGAGTGGAGACATCGAGATACCATCCTTTTGGAGAAAAATCCTCAGTATTGGGACAGGGAGAATATCAAGCTTGAACGGGTGACGTTTGCCTTAATCGAAGATGAATCGACAGAACTCACCATGTACGAAAATGGAGAACTGGATTGGGCTGGCTACCCTCTTTCCAACCTTCCCACAGAAGCCCTCCCCTCTCTGGAAAAGCAAGGAAAATTGCATAATTTTGCCATTTCGGGAACCTATTATTACGTTTTCAATACAAAGGAATTCCCTTTTACAAATGCAAATATCCGCAAAGCTTTTTCCCTAGCCATTAATCGTCGATCGATTGTTGATAATGTCACTCAAATGAAGCAAATCCCTGCCATGAGTCTCGTTCCACCGACGATATGGAATGTGACACCCTACTTTAAAGATAATGATCTCGCTGAGGCGCGGAGATTGTTTGAGCTAGGACTCCAGGAATTGGGAATCACCGCCAGCGACCTTCCTCCTCTACACTTGAGCTACAATACAGTTGTCGGTCACCATAAAATCGCTCAAGCCATTCAAGAACAGTGGCATCAGGCTTTTGGTGTTCAGGTCAAGCTCGAAAATAAAGAGTGGAAAGTATTTCTTGATGAGCTCACCCACCACAAGTTTCAAATCGCGCGAATGGGTGGACTTGCCAATGTCAACGATCCGATGACGTTCTTAGATTATTACCGATACCTTTCTAACAGCAATAATTTAGCTCAGTGGAGTAACCTGAAATTCACTCAACTTCTCGACGAAGCGGATGTAACTTTAGATGAAGCCAAACGTTTTACCTTGCTCAGAGAAGCGGAAAAAGTCTTCATCGATGAGATGCCTATTGCTCCCATCTATTTTTATAATGGCAACTATTTAAAAAAGTCTTACGTGAAGGGAATCCATCTCTCCGACTTGAATAATCTGGATCTTAAGTGGGCTTACGTGGAGCTGAATGACACAGTATCTCGCTAAAAAAGCAGCCATTCTCATCGGTTCTCTGTTCCTCGTAACGACGCTGACCTTTTTCTTAATGCATTCCATTCCAGGTGATCCTTTTGTTCAGGATAAAGCGATTCCTGAAGAGATCCTAAAAGCTCTCCATAAACACTACGGCCTCGATCAGCCTCTTTATATTCAATATGGAAAATATCTCGATGGCGTTCTTCACTTCGAACTCGGCCCTTCCTTTAAGTACGAAGGACGAACAGTCAATGAGATTATCGCAGATGGATTTCCCGTATCTTTTTACCTCGGCATGGAAGCGCTCATTATTGCCGTCTTTGGGGGAATTGTTCTGGGGTCGATTGCGGCTTTAAACCATATGCGCTGGCAGGATCACATGACGATGATCATTGCTGTCATCGGAATTTCTGTTCCTAGCTTCATTCTGGCTACGTTCCTGCAGTATTTGCTCGCCATGAAACTTGACCTTCTTCCCGTCGCAAGGTGGGGTACCTTTTCCCAAACGATCATGCCAGCAATTTCTCTCGCAGCCCTTCCCATGGCCTTCATTGCCCGACTTACCCGCGCAAATATGGTCGAAGTCATGCAGCAGGATTACATACAAACCGCCAAATCCAAGGGACTCAATTCCTTTCAAATCGTGGTACGCCATGCGATCCGCAATGCCCTCATGCCTGTCGTGACCTACTTAGGACCGCTCACAGCGGCTGTCATGACGGGAAGCTTTGCCATCGAAAAGATCTTTGGAATCCCAGGGCTTGGCCAATGGTTCGTGACGAGCATCACTAATCGGGATTATACAGTCATCATGGGAACAACGATATTTTACAGCGCCATCCTAATGCTTTGTGTTTTTATCGTTGATCTCCTCTATTGCCTGATCGATCCCAGAATTCAACTCAAGCAAGAAATCGATGGAAGATAAGACTTATTTGTTCTCCCCTTTAAGCCAAGCGGAAAAAGAAGCAGCTTTCGAGCACACCGCTTACGCTCCTCAAGTTTCTTATTGGAAAGACGCCTGGGTTAGACTTAAGCAGAATAAGCCCGCCCTTTTTGGCCTTACTACTTTAATTCTTCTTATTTTCATGGCGATCATAGGTCCTTTTCTTTCCCAATACACTTATTACGAAACCCATCTCTCCCTCAAAAACGATCCCCCTTCATCGGCCTTCTGGTTTGGAACTGATGAGTTAGGAAGGGATCTCTTTACGCGCTGCTGGTGGGGTGCCCGCATTTCCCTTTTCGTAGGAATCTCTGCTTCCCTTATCGATCTAGTCATTGGCGTTTTTTTTGGTGCAGTTGCTGGGCTGCTCGGAGGGAAAATAGAAGAGTGGATGATGCGCTTTGCCGATGTGCTCTACGCCATCCCTTATTTGCTTGTCGTCATCTTACTTATGGTTGTGATTGGGTCAGGAATTTTAACAATCATTCTTGCCCTGACGATTACAGGCTGGATCAACATGGCCCGCATTGTGCGCAGCCAGATTCTACAGATTAAGCAGCAAGACTATGTTCGCGCTGCCTTTGCACTCGGAGCGTCACGCCGCAGAGTCCTGCTGCAGCACCTTATCCCTAATGCGATGGGACCGATTATTGTTACCCTTACCTTAACCATACCTTCAGCCATTTTTGCAGAAGCTTTTTTAAGCTT
Source organism: Chlamydiia bacterium (assembly GCA_021324995.1). Classification (GTDB taxonomy): domain Bacteria; phylum Chlamydiota; class Chlamydiia; order Chlamydiales; family Rhabdochlamydiaceae; genus CAJCIW01. The sequence goes on from JAJPIB010000024.1 coordinate 6,127, forward strand.
TTTAGGACTAGGAGTTCAGGCACCTATCGCTAGTTGGGGCACGATGGCCAACGATGGCCTCCCCGCTTTGCGCTACTATCCGTGGCGACTCTTTTTTCCCGCAACCTTCATCAGCTTAACCATGCTGAGCTTTAATTTGCTCGGCGACGGTTTACGCGATGCTTTCGATCCGAGGTTGAAAAAATGACAAAAAAACTTCTCGATGTGCGCGGTCTTAATGTCAAATTTCTCACTCAGGGAAAATCACTGCATGCCGTTCGCGGCATCGATTTTTCTATTTTTGAAGGAGAAACTTTAGGAATCGTCGGCGAATCGGGCTGCGGCAAAAGCGCCACCGCTAAAGCCTTAGTCCAATTGAACCCTCGCTATAGCTCGGAGCTTTCTGGAGAGATTCTTTACCAGGGCAATAATCTTCTCACCTATTCTGAAAAGAAGATGCAATTGATTCGCGGCAAAGAGATTGGAATGATTTTTCAAGACCCGATGACCTCGCTCAACCCTACGATCAAAATCGGTCATCAGATCATGGAAGGCTACTTGCGCCACTATCCTAATGCTTCAAGAAAAGTTGCCCGACAAATTGCTCTTGAAACATTAGAAAAAGTCGGTATTTCCCATCCCGAAGAAAGATTTGAATCGTATCCCCACACTTTCAGCGGAGGAATGCGGCAGCGGGCGATGATCGCCCTCGCTCTCGCTTGCAAACCACACATCCTCCTTGCCGATGAACCAACAACTGCGCTCGATGTCACTATTCAGGCGCAAATTCTCGACTTACTTAAGCAGATTCAAAAAGAAACAAAGACGAGTATTCTTCTCATCACGCATGATCTGAGCGTTGTTGCAAAAATGTGCGACCGCGTCATCATCATGTACGCAGGAAAAATTGCTGAACAGGGAAACGTCGATGACATTTTTGAGGCCCCTCAGCATCCCTATACCCAAAGACTTTTATTGAGCATTCCTCGTTTAAACCAATCGAAAAACGAGCCACTTTTCACCATCGAAGGTACACCCCCCAACTTAAGCTATCCCCTTGCAGGATGCGCTTTTTGTGCGCGATGCCACCATGCGATGCGCATTTGTGCTAATCATCAGCCTCCTCTTTTCGAAACGCGCCCCAACCATTTCACTGCCTGCTTTAACCACGATCCAAGGTTGAAAAATGATTGAAGTTAAAAATTTGCGCAAAGAATTTACCGTGGATGGAAAAAAGCTTTTAGCGGTTCGGGATGTCTCTTTTTCTATCGCTAAAGGAGAGACATTGGGACTTGTTGGAGAGTCGGGTTGTGGAAAGTCGACCACCGGACGCTGTCTACTTCGCTTAGAAGAGCCGACCTCGGGAAAAGTCTTCTATGAAGGTCGAGATTTGGTCTCTTTAAATAAGAAAGAATTGTTTACCTTTAGACGCAACGCGCAAATCATTTTCCAGGACCCTTATTCCTCACTCAATCCTCGGATGACAGCGAAAGACATCATTGCAGAGCCTCTCCGCATCCACGGTGTCATGAAAGAGCCTGCCTTGGACAAATACCTTGCCGAACTGCTTTCTTTAGTGGGTTTGAGCCGCTCTGTCCTCAGCCGCTTTCCTCACGAGTTTTCAGGGGGGCAGCGCCAAAGGATCGGGATTGCAAGAGCCCTTGCCTTAAAACCCCATTTCCTAGTCTGTGATGAGCCAATTTCAGCGCTCGATGTCTCTATCCAGGCCCAAATCGTCAACCTGCTCAAAAATCTGCAGAAAGATCTTTCCTTAACCTACCTTTTCATCGCGCACGACCTTGCTATGATCAAATACATCTCCGATCGCGTTGCAGTCATGTACCTTGGAAGCATTGTCGAGATTGCACCCGCTGAAGAACTTTACAAAAATCCGAAGCACCCCTATACCCTAGCCCTGCTCGCTTCGATTCCGCTTCCCGACCCGGTCTTAGAAAGAAAGCGACAACACTTCTGTTTTTCTGGAGAAGTCCCTCGCGCGCTCGTTTCTCCCAAAGGTTGTCCCTTCGCATCGCGCTGCCCACAGGCTACACAAAAATGCCGCGACATCCTTCCCCAATGGACAGAGATCTCTCCCGGCCACAAGGTCGCCTGTCATCTTTTTGATGATCAATTATGCCACTCTAATATTAAATAAGTGCAAACCGGCCTTCAAGGCTTCGACGATGCTCATCACATGCAGCATCTCTCAGTATGTTTGCGGCGCTATGTACGGTGATGAAAGAGTTAAAGATCACACCATCGCTTATTGTCATGGTCTCTTGCGCAACCAATTTTTGTTTCGGGTTTGCATGAATCGCTAAAGAGTTTACGGAACAGGTTTCCTTTGGTGAAATTGTATTGATAGGTCTTAAATCCTTCGATGGTTGGATACTGCTCGTATCCATAACAACTAACCCGTTGACCGTAGAACGTTGATTCAAAGGCATCCAAAGGTTGACAATCTGTTTGATAGGAACATTGAGATATTGTTCTCTGGTTAAATTTCCTAAAACCGATTCCATGGCAGGTTTCCAATATTTCTCAAGGCACTCTGAAATAGCGGATAGATTGCTCTGTTGAAAATCGGCATGTGCCAGTGCAAAAGGCTTATCCGCCTTGGTTCTATCTGCATTCTCATCTGTATCTCTATAGACAAAACCTAAACATACAACCCTATCAAATGAAAGGTTGTTTTTTCTTCCCCATGCTTCGATAAACTGAGTTGCAAATGGGGAGACATTGGATTTAGAAGTTTCATCATAGGGGGTTAAGGCGAATTGCTTAATATTTTCTGTAAGTTCATCACTAAGAGCACAAAATTGAAAGCCATTATTCGCGAAGGTAAAACTTGATCTCAATTTTTCAACATCGTGATAGCAAAAAACATCGACTTGTTTGCTTTCGAAAATGCCTCGCTCCATACCTGCTGTGTTAAAATTGTCTTTCAAGGACATATGGTCTTTAAATCGCCGACCAATGAAGTTGATTCTTGCCCGTTTAATTTTACAACCGTCTAGCTTTATTGAAGGGGATTGTATCCTCACGGGTTGCGTAAGGAGAGTAAAGAGTTGCACTTTCTGAGCGATACATTCCGCAGAAGATTTTGAAACGGTTTCCGCTAAAATGCTTTTGACCATTTCTCTTTGCCTTTCACTCAGTGAGAAAGTGTTAAGCACTTCACACGCTTGGTCAATCTCTCCTTTTATGGAGAATCCGACAGCCTCATTAATTTTTGTTTTTACAATAACACTCATTTTAATACCTTCATATAATTAATAATATTAATTATATTAAAATAAACAATTTAATTAAATGGAAAATATTAATGAGTTAAATTACTTGTTGTTAGTTAATTATACTGTTAATAAGATTAATATACCGAAAAAAACTGAAGAATCGGGAAAAAGCATTTTTCAACCACCCGCGAACAAGGTTCGCTAGAGATCACAGAGCTCACAGAGGGGGATTAAATTTTAAA
>JAJPIB010000076.1 GCA_021324995.1 Chlamydiia bacterium
GATTTAAAATTTAATCCCCCTCTGTGAGCTCTGTGATCTCTAGCGAACCTTGTTCGCGGGTGGTTGAAAAATGCTTTTTCCCGATTCTTCAGTTTTTTTCGGTATACACTGGTGACGTTTCAATGGGTTATAGAATTTTGGTTTTAACACGATCATTTTTTGATCCATCAAATAGGGACATTATTCAAGGAATAGGCCCTGTTTGATGAATCGGGAAAGAGAGTTGTTAAAATCGAAATTCTTTAGCCGATTGAAACGAAACTGGTATAACTAAAACGCTCGCTTCTTTTCTGATTGGGCGCGCTTAGAAGAAGATCGCGAGAAAATCATTAAAGAAAGACACCTCGGCGATGAGGTAGAACCCTTCTCTTTTTTTAAGATGCAACTCAAAAAAGCCTTTAAAGATGACATCCTCCTACCTGTAGCGACAAATGGGATGTTCTATCCTGGAACGAGCGACGTCGAACAAAAAGATCTCGATACAACGTTAGAGATAGTTTCGCGCAAAACAAGTTCAGAAGAGCAAATTATGGAGATCCTCCTGAGCTTCAAGGAATGGCAAACAAAGGTCATCGAAAAAAACAAGGATGAGTTTGAAGGTATTGAGAATGAAGCTTTCAACAAGATCGAGAAGATCCACCAAGATCGAAAGCTTGCTTCAGGGGAAGCACCGAATTGATAAACCAGCTACAAAATTAAGAGCTGTAGCTGGTTTTCAGGACTAAATCACAATCTAAGAGATGACTAGCCTTTTTTCTTCTGGATATAGTCGACAACATCACCTACGGTCTTCAGTTTTTCAGCCTCTTCTTCAGAGATTTCAAAACCAAAACGCTCTTCAAATGTCATGATGAGCTCTGTAAGATCTAAAGAATCTGCGTTTAAGTCTTCTACGAAAGACTTTTCTAAAGTAACGTCATTTGCATCGACACCGAGTTGCTCAACGACGATATCAATGACTTCTTTTTGGATTGACATAGACATTCCTTTCGGTTTATTGAGGCAACCCGCAAAACTCGAGCGAGCGAAAAATCGCCCTTTTGGCGTCCTTCGCCACAGCGGCGGCTCGCCTACTCACTCGAGTATGTTTTTCGCCGCCGCTGTATGGACTGACAAGCACAGCTTGCGGGTCCTGGCGAGAAACCGCCAAAATCATCGATTTTTCTCACCGCTGGAGTTTTGCAGGTTGCCTCTGTTAATAAAAATTCATCACATGACCATCCCGCCATCAACCGTAAGCACCTGGCCAGTGATATAGCCAGATAGATCGCTAGCGAGAAAAACAGCTGCATTCGCGATGTCCAGAGGATCTCCCATTCTTCCCATCGGGATTTTCTTAAGAATCCCCTCTTTTTGCCCATCTGTGAGAGCATCAGTCATACGCGTTTGAATAAATCCAGGAGCAATGCAGTTCACGCGGATATTGCGCGTTGCAAGCTCCTGAGCTAAAGCTTTTGTGAAGCCAATCATTCCTGATTTAGACGCAGCATAATTGGCTTGTCCTGCATTTCCTGTCAAGCCCACGACAGAGGAAATGTTAATAATTTTACCACCTTTGGCTTTGATCATGGGGCGGACAAGGGTTTGACAGGTATTATAAATCGATTTTAGATTGACGTCCATGACCGCATCCCAGTCCTCTTCGGTCATCCGCATTAAAAGGCCATCGCGTGTGATCCCGGCATTGTTAACAAGAATATCGATGTGGCCCCACGCACCAAGAAGCTCTTGAATCGCGCTTTCGACGGAAACTTTTTCTCCAACGTTCACGATAAAGGAAGTGAAGCGCTGCTCAGACGATGTTCTCACCCCTTCAAGCTCCTGCACAACTTCTTTTGCCCTTTCTTCGTTTGTTCCAAAAATTGCGACATCTGCTCCTTGTCTAGCAAATGTCAGCGCAATCTCTTTACCGATACCGGCTGTTCCTCCAGTGACTATCGCTTTTTTAGCTTTCAACAGTTGCATAGGACTCCATGACCTTGTTCAATTCCTCTAAATCGGTGACTTTTTCAATACTGTAAATAGGCTCAGCCACCCCAATGCGCTTATTCATTCCGGCTAGAGTTTTTCCCGGGCCCATTTCAAAATAGGCTTGAACCTCTTGCTGCATCATTCTGCGAATCCCTTTTTCCCAGCGGACGGGAGAAATGACTTGTTCAATCAATACTTGGCGCATGAGTTCTGGGGATGTTACGAAATCCCCAGGAACATTCATCACCACATGAATATCGCTGGCGCGAAAAGGTACGGCTTCAATTTTAACAGCAAGCTTCTCTTGAGCGGAGAGCATTAGGCCACTGTGAAAAGCGCCAGAGACTTCCAGGGGAAGGATGCGCTTTGCGCCTTTTTGCTTGAGAACGTCCCCTGCGAGAGCAAGAGCTTCTAAAGAGCCAGCAATCACGATTTGCCCAGGGCAGTTTAAGTTAGCTATCCAAACAGGGTGAGGAGGATTGATTTCGCGAATCCCTGTTTCTACAGTTTCTTCCGTCATTCCAAGGACAACTTGCATCGATCCTTTTACTTCGAGACACGCCTGGTGCATGGCCTCCGCTCGAACACGCACTAAGTCAAGGCAATCGGCAAAAGAAATTTTACCCGCAGCGGTGAGAGCCGTATATTCGCCGAGACTCAAGCCAGCGCAGACAGCAGGCAAAAGATCAGGAAATTGCTGCTCGACAACGCGCAGCAGCGCCATGCTCGTGATGTAAATTGCAATTTGACTATTCTTTGTCAAAGTGAGCTCATCGGATGAGCCTTCAAAAATCAGCTTGGAAAAATGTCTATTTAGAACCTGATCCGCTTCTTCGAAAACTTCTTTAGCGATAGGAAACTGATCGTAAAAATCTTTGCCCATGCCGGGATACTGGGCTCCTTGACCGGGAAAGAGAAATGCGAATTTTTTATTCATAGGATTCTTCCTCAGACCAAGTTAAGACCGACGCGCCCCAAGTTAACCCTGCACCAAACGCGGTAAGTAAAATGTTTTCACCAGCAATGAGTGGTTTTTCATGAAGAAGTTCGTCCAAGGCAATACCTACTGAGGACGAGGATGTATTGCCGTACTTGTGAATCGTGCGATAAACACGATCCTCTGGAACTGCAAACCGTTTTGCAATGGCTTCGATAATGCGCATGTTTGCCTGATGAGGGATGAGCCAGCTGATCTGCGATTCATCGAGACCCGCTCTATCTAGACACTCCTTAGAAACCGATTCCATCCGTCTGACCGCATGCTTAAACACTTCTTTGCCTTCCATACGCAAATAGTGGAGTTTTGCAGAAACGGTTTCTTCCGTTGCTGGACTTCGAGAGCCACCGCCTGGGAGAATAATCAGTTCTGCTAAATCGCCATCGGCACCGAGGCGCACATCGCGGACAATGAGACCTTTTCCGCGGCAGCTAACCACACAGGCAGAAGCCCCGTCTCCAAATAAAACGCACGTATTTCGGTCTGCATAGTCGACGATAGAAGAAACTTTTTCAGAAGCAACAATTAACACATTTTTATATACACCGGAATCCACATAAGCTTTCGCCTGTGAAAGCGCGTAAATGTAGCCCGTGCACGCCGCCTGAATATCGACAGCTGCAGAATTGACTGCTTTCAAACGAGCCTGCAAAAGACACGCCGTACTAGGAAACACAAAATCAGGGGTGTGAGTAGCGACGAGGATGAGATCGATTTCTTCAGCAGAAATTTTTGCAGATTCGATCGCGCGCTTCGCTGCCTGGAAACCCATATCAGAAGTTGATTCATCCGATTTCGCAATACGCCTCTCTTTCATTCCTGTCCGAGAAAAAATCCACTCATCGGAAGTCTCCACCATTTTTTCAAGGTCTTGATTCGACAAAATGCGCTCTGGCAGATACCGACCGGTTCCTATAATACGTGCTTTTGAATGTTTATTCATGAATACAAAAATTTAAAGTGTAAACCACCAGTATTTTACCTTAGCCCCCACAAAAATGAAAAGGATTATTTCTCCAGTATAGACAACAAGTCAAATTAAGTTTTCAGCACAAAAGAGAGTTTTGAAATATTCCCCTCTCTATTAACCTGAGTGCAAAAACAGGATAACCCTCTCTATGGCCAAATACCCTTTTGAACTCAACCAACTCATCGCTTATCTAAAAAAACTTCCCGGCGTCGGCACGAAAACCGCCGAACGATTCGCTTTCCACCTTCTAGGGTGGCAAGAAGCAGAGATTAAAAATTTTTCTTCCTCTCTCTTCCACTTAAAAGAAAAAATCACTCAGTGTGCCGAATGCCACTGCCTAACGGGAGAAAATACCTGTTTTTTCTGTAGCTCATCCTTAAGGGACAAGACACAGCTTTGCATTGTGGCCTCTCCCCGAGATGCTTACTCTATCGACGAAACAGGAGCTTTTCGAGGACTTTACCATGTCTTAGGCGGGCTCCTCTCCCCTATCGATGGTAAAACGCCAGAGCACTTAAACCTGGAACACCTAAAAAAAAGAATAACTACTCTCGGCGTCAAAGAAGTGATTATCGCTCTTGACTCTACTCTAGAAGGAGATACCACTTCGCTTTTTCTCAAAGAACAAATCCAAACATGGGGACTCCCCGTTTCACGCCTAGCCTTCGGCATCCCTATTGGCAGCTCCCTCGACTTTGTCGATGGAGGCACTCTAGCTCGCGCCCTCACTGGCCGCCAGTCTTTCTAGCGCTCTGTTGGATGCAACCAAAACAGTCAAAGCACAAGAAGCTATAAATTTTATAAAGTCTGAAAAGGCGCCTCTTTTTCATAAGTCGGGGGTCCGGGCGAGCACTGCGTGTCCCCCTCGGCCCCCCGACTTATGAAAAAGAGTCAGTGCTTACGTTTTTATAAAATTTTATAATGTCCTATGCCCTGCCTATCTAGTTCTATCATTTGCAAATATTCCTTTGGTTTCCATATAATCAACCAACTTATATCCTTGGTGCTGAGATTTTGCCGAGAGCGGCGAAATCTCTTTGAAACTCGAATGCTAGCGGAAAAAATTCAACATGAGCAAAAAACTTCTCGTTTATCTCTCCCTCATCTCCTTCACATGCTCCCCTATGCCCTCTCTGATGGCATCTTATTCTGCTTCTACTGAAGCCTTCGAGGACCGTAAAATCGCTAACATCGATATCCAACCAGAAAATCTTCCTCCCAACGCTTCCTTTGATTCGAAAACAGTCTTATCTCGCTTAAAAACAAAGGTTGGCGACCCTTTCTCTCAAATAACTTTTGATAGCGATCTAAAGACACTTTCTGAGGAATACGATCGTGTCGAACCGAATATTCGGGTGAACAATGGAGAAGTGTATCTGACTCTAAAGGTATGGCCAAGACCCGTCATCAGAACCATTAAATGGTCAGGCAATACACACATCAAAACCAAAACACTTCAAAAAGAACTCGGCATTAAACCAAAAGCTTCTTTTAACCGTCAGGCATTCAATAAAGCTTTTAATAAAGTAAAAGAATTTTATGTCAAAAAAGGCTACTTCGAATCCCAACTTCAGTACGCCATCATCCCCGATTCCAAAACAAACGAGGTCGATGTCCTCATCGATGTGCGCGAAGGAAGATCCGGAAAAATCGACAATATTGTATTTAAAGGCTTTAGCAAAACTGAGCGCAGTGAAATTCTGGGAATGATCTACACCAAGAAATACAACCTCTTCACTAGCTGGCTGACAGGAATGGGCACTTACCATGAAGAAGCATTGGAACAGGATAAGCTAACAATCCTTAACTATTTGCAAAACAGGGGCTATGCCGATGCTAAGGTCGATATTCGCGTGACCGAGGCAAAAAGCGAAGGAAAAATCATTCTCGAGATTACGGCTGTCAGAGGTCCTATTTTTCACTTCGGAAAAATCACTTTCAAAGGAAACACGCTTCTCACCGATAAAGAAATCGATGCCGTTTTCTCCGCGCGCCCGGGTGGGGTTTATTCCCCCGATAAATTGCGCCAGTCGATGCAATCGATCAAAGACATCTATGGCCGCAAGGGACATATCGACGCAAATGTTCAGTATGAAACACACCTTGTCTCCAGCGAGCCTGCTTATAACGTCACTTATCAGATCGACGAAGGGCAACAATATAAGATCGGAATGGTTCGCGTTTTCGGAAACGTACAAACACAAGCTCACGTTATCCTCCGCGAATCTCTTCTCGTTCCTGGGGAAACATTCGATGGAGCCAAACTTAAAGCGACGCAAACTCGCCTTGAAAATATCGGTTACTTCAAAAGCGTCAACGTTTACGCAGTGCGCACGACAGATGATCAAGCGCTTGGAGACAATTACCGCGATGTCTATATCGAGGTAGAAGAAACAACAACGGGCAACGTCAGTCTCTTCTTTGGATTCAGCAGCGCAGATAGCGTCTTCGGAGGACTCGATCTTTCCGAGACAAACTTTAACTATAGAGGGATTCCTAAAGTCTTTAAAGACGGCCTCTCTTCCCTGCGCGGCGGCGGAGAATATGCTCATGCAAGAGCGAGCCTTGGAGCTAAACAAAGAACCTATACGATCTCCTGGTTGACCCCGTATTTCCGCGATACTCTTTGGAGAGTGGGTTTTGATATTTCGCAATCCCACAGCACCATTGTCTCAAAAGACTATGATATGGATACAGTAGGTTTTTCACTCAATGCCTCCTATCCTTTGAGTTACTATTGGACATTCGGGACGAAATATCGCTTTAAAAATTCTGACGTCAGCGTACCTAGTAGTTCTCCTAAGGAAGAAAAGAAGCAAGGCGACACCGAAGGTATTATCTCTGGAATTGGATCGTCGATTTCTTTTGACTCTACTGACAGCGCCACGAAGCCGCATAATGGTTTCCGCTCTTCGTTAGAGGCGGAATATGTCGGCATTTGGGGAAATTACGATTTCCTCCGTTTCTCTTACATCAATAGCTACTATACCCAGCTGTGGAAACATGGAATCATGAAGTACCGCTGGGACTTCCGGTTTATCGATCCCGTATTTAGAACAAGTAGTCCGAAAGATATCCCTTTAAGCGAACGTTTTTATATTGGGGGACTGAATACAGTCCGAGGCTATAGGGATTTCAGCCTGGGGCCTGCATTCTCAAATAAGGATCCGAAGGGCGGTATCTCTACAGTAGTTCTCTCTCTCGAATACCTGCAAGAAATCTTTCCCTTCATGGATGTCTTTGGCTTCGTTGATGGCGGAAGTATTACCCTAAAAAAATTCGGTTTCTCTACAATGTATTTTACGTCGGGATTTGGATTTCGCTTGGAATTAATCAATCGCATGCCAGTTATTCTTGGAATGGGATTTCCTATCAATAAAGCGCGCCATAATCATGGTGAGGTACGTAAATTTTTCTTCTCGATGGGGGGACAGTTCTAGTGCTCTATAAAGAGGCAATTGCAAAACTTAAACACTCACTTTTGGGCATCTTTTACCACGGCGCCCATTCTACTCTTCATTCGAGCATGCTTACGCCGCGGCCTATGGTTTCTAAAGAAAAATATATTCGGAAGTTTTTCCCTAACAACCTTTCCTGCCTTAAAGCAGGAAGCTGAATCACAAGGAGATGATATCATGAAACGCCACTTTGTTCCCGTACTTTTGGCTGCACTCGGCCTATCCACAGCAGCTTTCAGCGCTGAATCCGCACCGTCTTTTGGAATTGTGAATTTTGGCACATGCGTCAGCGATTCTAAGTTAGGTAAGCAAGAACAGGCTTCCTTTGAAACCCTCAAAAAACAAATGTCGACTCTTCTTGAAGATACAGAAAAGCAAATCAACGAACTTTCTGCAAAATTCAACGATCCCGAATATCTAGATGGACTTTCACCTGACGCTGAAGAAGAGCTGAAAAATAAATTCCGCACGCTTAATGAAGAGCTCAGCCGCTACCAAAACCAATACTATCAGGTGATGAATCAAGCAAACATGCGCATCATCCAAACCTTAGGCACGAGCATCAACACCGCCTCTGAAAAAGTGGCCAAAGACAAGAAATTGACGATGGTTGTCAACAAAGACGCTTGCTTTTACTACACACCTGATCGCGATGTCACGAATTTCGTCATCGCAGAGATGGATAAAAATTTCGTCCAAGATTCTAAAAAACAAGCAAATGCTGAGACAGCACCTGCTGCATAACCCAAAACCGAAGTTAAGAAGTAACGTATGGAAACTAAGAAATTCACCCTTGCTGAGCTTGCTGAGCTCACAAAGTCCACAATCATTGGCAATCCTGAATATCGCGTCACAGGAGTCGATTCCCTCGACTCCGCATGCCCAGATGATGCCTCTTTCTTAGCAAATTCCCGTTACAAGTCTCTTTTAAAAGAGACAAAAGCCGGGGTCGTCTGTATCGATCGGCACACTGAGCCGGAAAAAGATAAGAACTATCTCGTTTCAGATGACCCTTCCCGCGCCTTTCAGATCATCATGGAGGCGCTGCTTATTACACCTTACAATGCATCCGGTTTTGCCGGGGTACACTCTTCTGCTGTTGTACATCCTACAGCGCAAATCGGAAAAGACGTACATATCGGCCCAAACTCCGTAATCGACCAGGGGACAGTTATCGGCGACAATACAAAGATTGGCCCCTGCGTTTCAATCGGCGCAGGCGTCCTTGTCGGCTCCGACTGCCTTTTCCATCCTAACACCACCGTCCGGGAAAAATGCATCATCGGTAACCGCGTCATTTTGCAGCCAGGTTCTGTGATCGGATCTTGCGGATTCGGGTTTACTACAGACGCAAAAGGCCAGCATACTAAGCTTGAACAGCTCGGCATTGTCATCCTTGAAGACGACGTAGAGATCGGCGCCAATACAACGATTGACAGGGCGCGTTTCAAAACCACCCGGATTGGCCAAGGAACAAAGATCGATAACCTCGTTCAAATTGGACATAACGTTCAAATTGGCCCGCACAACATCATCGTCTCTCAAACCGGCATCGCCGGATCTGCAAAAACCGGAAGAAATGTCATTTTTGGAGGACAAGCAGGCGTTGTTGGTCATCTAGAGATCGCAGACTTTGTCATGATAGCAACGCGAGGAGGAGTCAGTAAGTCAATTACAGAACCTGGCAAATACGCCGGAAGCCCTGTGATGGGTCTTTCCGATTACAACAAACAGCAAGTCTACCTCCGTAAGATCATGGCTTATGTCAAGCAAATCGAAAACCTAGAGAAACGACTGAAAGAGCTCGAAGAAAAATCCACTTCTCCCATTTAATTATTAAATAATTTAATATACATAAAAATCCGACATCTGACATACCCTTTTAGAAGAGGACCAGCATCTTCCTAAGGGGATAGCGATGATCGAATATTACTTCAAAACGACAAAGGAGGACAATTACCTTTCCATCCCCGCCCCAAAGGAAGGATGCTGGATACACGTCGATGAGGGAACTCCCGCAGATCTCGAAACAATTTGTCATTTAACAGGACTTGATATGGCAGATGTTCAAGATAGTCTTGACCGCCATGAAATTCCCCGCATCGAAAAAATCAATAACCACACTCTAATCTTTACTCGCCATCCCATTGAGCAAGACCTAGCCGTTGGACTCTATACTCTAACCTTCACAATGATCCTCACAACCCATTACTTCATCACTATTTCACCGCAGAAAACAGAATTCGTTCACAGCTTCGTTTTAAAAAAAGGCAAGTTTTCCACTCTTCAGCGCTCCAAATTGATGATTAATCTGCTATTTAATATTACCCAGGATTTCACTGCCCACATCCGTAAGCTCAGACATAGTCTTCTCACCCAAGAAAAAGAAATGGCAAAAGTAGAAAGCGAAGACATCGCCGTTTTGACACGCCATGAAGAAATCCTCAATCAATATCTTACCGCTCTAGAACCGACAAGAGGAGTATTAGAAGGAATCACTTCAGGAAAGTACACAAATCTCTACGAGAAAGAACAAGAACAGCTAGAGGACTTATTAAATGCAGTCAAGCAATCGGAAACCCTTTGCACGATTGCTGTGAAAGCGATTCGCTCTCTGAGAGATTCTTACAACATCCTGTTTACAAACAATCTTCATAAAACGATCAAATTGCTCACATCGCTCACAATTATTTTCAACATTCCCACGATGATCGCAAGCATCTATGGCATGAACATCGAGCTTCCCCTTATGAAAAATGCCCATGCCTTTGGGTTCATTTTAACCTTGATCACAGCGCTTTCCGCTGTTGCTCTTATCATCTTTAGGCGAAGAAGATGGCTATAGAATTTCGATTTTTAAGAACCCCATTTTCCGATCCATCAAACAGGGTCTTATTGCTCGAATAATGCCCCTATTTGATGGATCAAAAAATGGTCGTGTTAAAACCAAAATTCTATAGCCGATTGAAACGTCACCAGTATAGTCACTTAATCGCTTTCAATGTTCGATGGAGTCAAATCGGTCTGTATGAAAAGGGCATCGAAGCCTTGAATCAACCTTAAAATAGCCTTGTATTGAGGATGGAGATCCTCTTCTTTAAAACCATTTTGCGCTTCAGAGCAAGGATTATACCCATCGTGATTGAAAATTTGATTTGAGGCTGAGCCGAAACCCAAATTTTCAGTTGCCTTCGGTGCAGATCCTGGATAACGATAAAACTTTGTCTCCAAAGTATTCGTTAAATCAGCTTTAATACTGCAGATTTCTTTTCTTAATTCTTCTAAATCCTCCAGAGCAATGCCACTACTAAGCGTGTCTTGAAGTGATTTCAGTTTTTCGGAAAAAATATTCACCATAGTTTGAGGCGATTGTAGCGCTTGACTAAATTGAATGTGATTTGAGACCGAGCCAAAATCCAAATTTTCTGTCACGCCCTGTAAAGATTCAGGTAAATCTGTTTCTATTAAAAAAAAATCCAACTCTTTAATCAATTGAGGTATGAAGTTAGTTTCCAAATAGCCCTGTTGCTGTTTCCTAAACTCTAGGTCATATGTTCTACCAATAAGAACTACAGTTTTCAAAGCAGATTCTAAACAAACTTTAATATTCTCGATCTCTATCCTTAACCCATTTAAATCTTCGATTGTAATTGGGTATGTAAGTTCGACCTTGAGCGATTTTAATCTTTGAGAAAAAGTCAATACAGCTGTTGCCAATGCTTGATCTGTTTTGATCGGAAAGCAATTCCAATTTCCAGATGGATTAACAAGAGGAGAGTCCGGGCTAAACGCATTTTTAGCCTGCAACCAAACTTTTGGAACTTCTGAGTTGTAGTCCTGATTGATAGTCAAACAATTGACTTGAATTCGTCTTGGCTCGAATTCATAGATGGTTCTTAATTTTATGGATAACAAAGATTTATCAGTACGGTCAATAATCCGAGCCTGTTCGGCAAGAGGCACAAAAACTCTATTATAAACTTCGTAAGCATCTCCTTGGAGAAATCGCGTTGGATGCATCTGTAGTTCCTCATTCGTTAGAGAAGCAGTAAGGATGGGCTTTCGAGATATTTTTGAAGTGTTTTTAAAAATTTTGCCGCGTCAGCGCCATCGAGAACGCGATGGTCAGCAGAAAGGGTCAATCTCATCGTTTTTCCGGGCACTACCTGCCCCCCTTTGACGATAGGGCGGTCTTCAATTCCTCCGACAGCAAGAATTGCGGCTTGTGGCGGATTGATAATCGCGACAAATTCAGAAATGCCAAACATCCCCAGATTGGAAATTGTGAAAGAACCTCCAGTGTACTCCTCACGGCTGAGCTTTCCCTCTCTTGCCTTGGAAGCAAGTAGGCGCATCTCCGCGGAAAGCTGGCCAAGATTTTTAAAATCGGCATGGCGAATGATCGGCGTGATCAGCCCGCTGGGGAGACTCACAGCAACAGAAATGTCGATCGTCTTGAAGTGAATCATCGACTGGTTGACAGAGTTAAAACCTGTATTCACGTTCGGATGCTCGCGTAAAGCCAGAGCTGTTGCGCGAAGAACGAAATCGTTATAGGAGACTTTCAATTGCGCAGCGGAAAGCTCCTCGCGCAAACTGATCATCTTATCAGCTTGAATTTCCTGGGTGGTATAGAAATGCGGTATAAATGTCTTTGATTCCTGAAGACGCGCTCCAATGATTTTCCGGATAGGAGACAGAGGAATTTCTTCATAAGTTCCAGGAGCGATTGTTGGCGTTTCGCGGCGTCCAAATGTGACTGCGCCGGCGCGTTGTCCCATGTTGAGATCGCGACTCATGATGCGTCCATGAGGTCCGGATCCTTTCACTGTCGTTAAATCAATCTCCTTTTCTCTAGCCAGTTTCTTTGCAAGAGGAGACGCCTTAATGCGTCCTTCAACTGTTCCTTCAGGGCCAGAGAAAGAGTAATGCTGTAGTGGCGGTTCAGGAACAAAAGCCGGCTGGGACATCGCTCCTGTAGAAGAGACTGATTTAGGAGGCGTAACTCCTCCCTCTCGAGCAGTTTCAGCAGCAGCGGGTTTAGGTGGCGCAGCTTGGGGCACAACTCCCTCGGGCTTGTATCCTTCAATGCTTTCATCGCTCTTTTCGGTAAAAATAGCGATTGCCTGGTTAACAATCGCAGATTCTCCGTCTTTCACAAGAACTTTGCGAAGATATCCCGCATCTAAAGCGCTGTGCTCCACAGTGGCTTTATCGGTTGCTACTTCAATGAGGACATCGCCAGATTTGACATAATCGCCTTCTTTTTTGCGCCATTTCGCAATTGTCCCCTCTTCCATTGTCGGTGAGAGTTTTGGCATTGTCAGAGTGAAGGGCATAAGAAATCCTTTAAGATAAGACTTGTTCGATAGCTGCGATGATCCGCTCTTTTGTCGGCATCGTTTCTTTTTCTAGCGCTTTTGAGTAAGGCATTGGTGTTTCTCTTTGACAAACGCGCGCTAAGGGCGCATCGAGATCGTCAAAACAGTGCTCCATGATCTGGAAGGCAACTTCGGCACAGATCCCTGAATAGATGTGTCCCTCTTCGACCAAGACGCACTTATGTGTCTTTTTTACAGAAGCGGAAAGCGTCGTGATATCGAGAGGTTTGATGGTTCTTAGATCGACTACCTCTACACTCACCCCTTGTTTAGCCAGTTCTTCCGCGACAAGCAAGCACCGCGGAACCATTAAACCATGCGAAACCAAAGTGATATCTTTGCCTTCGCGTGCCACCTTTGCTTTACCGATAGGAACGAGATATTCTTCTGTTGGGATTTCCATCTTGTCGTTGTAGGCGAGCTCGCTTTCGAGAAAGAGAACGGGATTGTTGT
This sequence comes from Chlamydiia bacterium, assembly GCA_021324995.1. Taxonomy (GTDB): domain Bacteria; phylum Chlamydiota; class Chlamydiia; order Chlamydiales; family Rhabdochlamydiaceae; genus CAJCIW01. Next base: position 13,231 of record JAJPIB010000076.1, read on the forward strand.
TGCGAATGGCTGACTTCAGCAGCCCTTTCGCATCGTAAGGGTTGCTGGCAGCAATAATGATGAGCCCGGGAAAGTTGCCATAAATCGCCTCCACACAATGAGAATGCTGCGAGGATACCTGCGCGGCAGCTCCATTGGGCCCCCGAAACACGATAGGCACTTTAAAACGGTTGCCTGACATGTAATACATCTTTATCGCATTTGAAATGATCTGATCGCACGCAACAAAGGAAAAATTAAAGCTCATGAACTCAATGATTGGACGTAGCCCTGTCATGGCAGCGCCCACACCAAGACCTGCAAATCCTAGCTCAGCAATGGGTGTATCGATAACACGGGTAGGTCCCCATTTATCGAGCATCCCCTTGGTCACTTTATAAGCTCCGTTATATTCGGCAACTTCTTCCCCCATGATAAACACGGTGGGATCGCGCTCCATTTCTTCATCAATCGCTTGCCTCAAGGCATCGCGCAGCGTCACTAATTGTTTGGGCATGGTCTCTCCGCGTAAATTTTAAGGAGCAAAAACGTCTTCTTCGAGAGTAATCGGATCAGGCCAGGGACTTTCATCGGCAAACTTCAATGCGGCAAGAACGATCTCTTTTTGCTCCTTGTCCATCTCATGATACTGCTCTTCTGTAATCAAGCCAGCGCTTTCTAAGTTCTTGAACATAATGATGAGCGGATCCCTTGACATGCATGTATCCAGCTCCTCTTTTGATCGATAAGCACCGGGATCAGAAATCGAGTGACCGCGGAAACGACTGGAGACAACCTCAACGAGGACCGGTCGCGAATCCCTTTTCATTTTTTCAAAGACATGCTTAAAACCTGAATAGCAATTGAAGAAATCCATTCCATCAAAGGTATAAGCCTCCATCCCAAAGCTCGCGCCCTTGCTTTCTGCAATCGGCTCTACGCTGATTGCTCGGTTCACATGCGTTCCCATGCCCCATTCATTATTCTCAATCACGTAGATGCATGGCAAATTCCAAAGAGCAGCAAGGTTCAGAGATTCATGAAATGCGCCTTGAGCGACAGCGCCATCCCCCATAAAGCAAATGGCAACATCGCAGTTCTTTCGAGTATTCAATTGGGGAACAGACTTGAGATAATTGATTGTAAAGGCAGCCCCTGTCGCGATCGGTATTTGCCCCCCAACAATGCCAAATCCCCCGAGAAGACGCTCTGTAAAAAAGTGCATCGAACCGCCGCGTCCCTTGGCATTACCTGTCGCCCGTCCAAACAGCTCGGCAAGCAGCTCATTCGGCGTCGCATCGAGCAAAAGCGCTAGAGCATGGCAGCGATACGTCGTCACCCACCACTGTTCTTTGCTCATTGCGCAGACCGCAGAGGTTTGTATCGCCTCTTGGCCGATGTAGGAGTGAAAAAAACCACCGATCTTCCCTTGAAGGTAGGCAGCTTCTGCACGCATCTCAAAATTACGTATCAGCAGCATTCTCTTGAGCTGCTCAACAAGGACATCTCTCCCGAGTTCAGCAATGACCTTTGAGGCATCGCTAGGGAAAAAATTGTATTTGATCGATTTTTTTGTTTTCATTTTCCAACAGTTGAGAAGTTAGGCTCAAATTAACTTAGGAATTCAATTAAATCAATCCCCTACATAGGCATGGAAGGCAGCCTCTGCCCTTGGCCTGGAACAATATTAGGGTTGTTCGTAACGGGCACAGTTCTTAAATCGTCATCGGAATGCACCTGATAACACCCAACAAGACCCAGCCCAGCTAAAGTCAACAGCATCAGTAATCTCATCACATTCAACTCCAAATCAATAAGGCTGAAGACAGAATAGCCAGCCCCCGAAAAAATGAAAAGTAAAATAAAGCTATCCTCCTCTAATCGATCGAGTTTCTTCATTAAATATAACTTATTCGATATCAGGAACTTAAACGTTTCCTTACCCTTTTAATATCAGGTATTTACAACGATAAAAATTGATAACCCCTAAAACATTAACAATAAAGATATTAACTAAAATAATATTATAATAGACTAATTAATAAAATTATTATAAAATAATTAATAAATATGAGGAAAATATGACAGCGATCACAATTAATAAAACTGCTACACAATTTTATATAAACTCTATTCAAAATGGAAAAGAAGACTTTGATAAAATCACCGATTTATGCCTAAGACATATCAAAAAAAAACAAGGAGAGGGGAAGTGCGCAAGAAGAATTTTAGAGCTCACCGTCCAGGCCTATGAATCGTATCTCGATCATTTAATACTGGGATGGATACAAAAGATTTTTGAAAGATATTTTGGAAACTATGGACGCGCAAAAGAAGTGTTAAAACAACCCACCACCTCAATTCCAACTGACAATGCCAAAGTTGAAAGAATCCTCGCCGGCTATTTTGCCAGCGTACGCCAAACAACAGTTTGCTTCCTCCAAAAAAACAAGGACACTTCCTCATCCATTTTAATCGCAACTCCAAAAGGTCATAAATATTTCGTGCCTCTGAGCGAAGGACCTAAAGGTAAAGGAGCATCAAGGTTCATTTATGAAGGAAAAGTCTACTTTACTAAGGATGGAAAAAACGAGGTTGTAAGGCCCATAGGAATTTTGACCACGCTGCCACTGAATCCGGCTGAATATGACCCAGCTGTAGTTAAGGAAGCGACCTCCAAAATGCAATCAGAATACGATACCATAACTTCTATTGAGGATGATAGTGATCGAGTGATTCGGGTGTATGACAACTTTACTACTTCATTTGGAGCATTAGATGTTGGCTTTACAACTATGGATTACCATCAAAAGAGCGATATCGCGAAGTTTATTAAGAGTGACGACTATTTAAATATGACACCTGAAAAAAAACTTGCATTCTTGAAGAGTCTAGTTGAAGTTTATCAAAAATTACACAACAAGCATTTGATCCATAGAGACTTAAGATCGCAAAATATTCTTGTCGATAATAACTTTCTTCCTGTTTTAATCGACTTAGAAACCTGCATCTCTGAATCACAGGAAAGGTCAAAAGCTGAAGAAGTCGCAGGGACTCAGGCGTACTGGTCCCCCGAGTATCTTGCAGGTTGCTTAAAGGGAATGGAAGAAGCTAATCAAAATAGCATTCAAAAGTCATCAGCTTATCTAGCTCAGGCAACAACTCAAGCTTTGGATGCTTGGGCACTGGGTCTTGTTTGCTTTCACTTCATGTTTGGTAAAGATTTGATTTCTGAGATTTTTCATTTCGGCAGTATGGGCGGCTCTGACAAAACGAAGATTGGGTATTTAAAAGATATTCATGCAAAACTCCCTGACTTTGTTCGCCAAATGAACGCGGAAGGCACTCCTACTGAGGAAAATTGGATAGAAATTAAAAGGGCCATCCAAGCAAATAAGTTAATTTGGAATGAAGTCATCGTTCCTTTGCTCGAGTTAGATCCTCAAAAACGAAAAAGAATCGCCGATATTTCTTTTGAATAGACCTCTATTAGAGCGCGCGGGCAGGAAAGGAAACTCACAACAAAGAAATATACTGGTGATTCAAGAATCGGTTTTGGTGCGCCTGCAAAAGCGCCCCTATTTCTAATAGGCGGCACTTCTTACACCGGTTTCACCTGATCAAAATTCTGGGTGCATGCTTTGCCAAAAACCGATTCTTGAATCATTTTCGCTATATCTTACCCCTTTCAATTTTTGAAGACCCGGATATCGGAGACTCAAATTATTTCTATCTCTTTTAAAGCCAAGAACTTAATAAAAAATAACTAAAATGTATAAAAATAAAACAATTTTTTTTATCTAAAACAAAAAAAATGATATAATTAAAATTAACAAAGCAGGAAATAAGTATGACTACAAATATAAAACCATACACAGCTACACAAGCTTACATTGACCTTATCGCTTCAGGGGATGGAGACTTTGATGGATACTGCCATTTCTTCTTCGAGCACATCGAAAATCGAGGAATAGGCGATGCAGCCTGCGCAATAAAAATCTTAGAACACACCGTGTGCGCCTACGAATCTTATCTCGAAAATACATTCTTCGGAATCATCCAAAGCATCTTTCAAGCAGTGTTTGGAAAAAATTCAAACCATGAACGTGCTAAAGAAATCCTCCCTACACTCCAACTCGAAATTACAAAATTTCAAACACTTGATTATAAGGATAAATTTGATTCTCAAGTTGAAATGATCCTTGCTGACTTTATCTCACGCAGATTCGACGAAGTTAGGTTATTCCCCCAAGGCTCTACCCCTCTCAATTCTTTCAATGAGAATTCAGAAATTTTAATCGCAACGCCTTACGGTTACAAATATATGTTACCTCAAATATCTCAAAGCGGTAACCAGGATTCTGGAGCTACCCGAAACTTTTACCCCGGGACGGAGCATTATCACCCATCTCAATTGAAAGAAATTCCTAAACATGTAGGGATTTTAACGAATATGCCAAAAAAAGCACTGGAGCCAGAGATCGATTTAGACCCTCTGATAGAGAAACATTCTGAGACGACTACGGACATGCAAAATGAATTCACCCTTTTAAGAGCCCTAAGGGATATTTCCGGAATCATTCGAGTGGATGACAATTTTTCTACTTCAATTGCAGACCTAGATGTTGGCTTTACAATCATGCAACCGCATTTACGTGGCGATCTCTTTAAATTTATTGGTAACGAAGACTATAAGAAGTTGAATTTTCCACAAAAATTAGCATTTTTACATTCTCTTGCTACAGCCTTCCAAGGCTTACACGGCAAAGGCTACACTCATCGAGATGTGAAACATAAAAACATACTCATCGATGATAATGGGTTACCCGTTGTGATTGACTTTGAAATGTGTGTTCACCAAACTGACGAAAAGAGAAAGCAAACCCCATTAGGAACTCCCGGTTATCTTTCTCCTGAATATGTTCGTGCAGTATTATTTAACAGGAGTAAAATGAATTCTGTAACCACCGAACGCATAGACGATTGGGCGCTTGGCCTCGTCTTCTTCCATTTCATGTTCGGTAGGGACTTAATCTATGATATTTTAGGCTTTAAATTTATAAAAGATGCCGATTTACTTATGCTACCTCAGTTTCATAGTCCTTGGCTTACTAATTTTATCAACGCAATGAACGACCCTGATACCCCAGATCAAAATGATTGGAAAGAAATCCACGAAATCATCCGTCAGCAAGGAAATTTGGAACTTTGGGAAAAAGTGATCGTGCCTTTGCTTGCGCTAGACCCAAAAAATCGCGCAACAGCGGCCGACACTGTGCAAGCATTATCCTCTATGATTAGCAAGATAGCTACCTAATGGAATGCATCCGGTTTTCTTGAGCTTCTCGAACTCTTCAAGATAACTTAAGGCAACTTTAGCGCTTTCTAAAACGACAACGTTTTCTCGATTTGAGCTTGTCGCTTGAAAGGTGAAGTTGAAAGATCCTGTCCAAACGCGGGTTTCCCCAAGAATACAGAATTTATCGTGCATGAGCGATTTGCGCTCTCTGATCCTCTTTCCATTCTTAGCTTTGTACTTTGCCGGTGGATTCCAAACAAAAATGGGAATATGCGCCTGTTTCATTTTATGGATAGGGGCGCGTGCCTTGATAGAGCAGGGATCGACAATCACTTCGACATGCACCCCCCTTTCTTTGGCATCGATAAGTGCTTTAGCTATTCCTTGATGCATGAGAGCATAGACAGCAGCTTTTATGCTCTTTTTCTCTTTTTTGATGAGGGAGATCAGTTCATTTGCGACGTTGTCATCTGGAGAGAAAAGCACCTGGTAATTGGCGATGGGTTCAGAAGGGGCAGAAGCTAGCGGGAAAGGCGTGAGACTAGCACATATGATAGCAAGTAAGAAATAGATGTATTTTTTCACAACAACCCCAATTGAAAATGTAAACTTGATATCAGTTGCTGAGAATCTGTGCAAATGCATTTTGCGGCAAAGCGCAGCTATGTTAATATCGACTTATTTAACCTGGATAAGATTTATGGCAAAGCAATTGCGACCGATCTATTACGATACAGAGACGACAGGCGTGCGAAATGACAGGGATCGGATCATTGAACTTGCCGCTTTTGATCCTGTGGAAAATCGCACTTTTTGCAAGTTTATTAATCCGGGAATCCCGATTCCTCCTGAAGCGACTGCCATCCATCACATCAGCGATGCAATGGTCACTGATGCTCCCTCATTTAATGTCATCGCGGAAGAGTTTATAGCATTTTGTCCCGAAGAAACGGTTTTGATTGCCCACAACAACGATGCTTTCGATAAACTGTTCATGGAACAGGAATTTAAGCGCGCTGGTGTCGCCTTTCCCCCTTATCGGTTCATCGATACGTTGAAATGGGCGAGAAAATATCGTCCCGACTTGCCGCGCCACACTTTGCAATCCTTGCGCGAAGTCTATGGATTTGCTGCTAACCAAGCCCACCGGGCTCTTGATGACGTGATCATTTTACATCAGGTCTTCTCAGCGATGATCGATGACCGATCGATAGAGAAGGTAATCGAGAGGCTCGCACGACCACAAATTTTATCCAAAATGCCCTTTGGGAAGCATCAAGGAAAAATGCTGGCCGATGTGCCCAAAGATTATGTGGGCTGGTTGGCATCCAGTGGAGCATTCGATAAAGCAGAAAACAATGAGCTCAAGGAAAATTTTCAAAAACTAGGGTTGCTTTAATGGCCACAATAGACGATTTTTTGAAATTAGACATTCGCGTGGGCATTATTGCAAACGCAGAAGAATTCCCTGAAGCGCGTAAACCTGCTTATAAATTATCGATTGATTTTGGTTCCGAAATCGGCATGAAACGATCAAGCGCTCAAATCACGGCTCACTACAAGCCCGCTGACCTGATCGGAAAGAAGATCCTTGCCATAGTTAACTTTCCTCCGCGTCAGATTGGTCCTTTTGTTTCGGAGGTCCTAACGTTGGGAGTTCCGGATAGAGAGGGCGGAATCATTCTGATTCAGCCCGAAAATGAAGAAGCGATCATCGGCGGAAAGCTCTTCTAAAAAGCTGGAACCGGATCTGCGGGCAATGCGGTTTTCTCTTCCTCATGGACATAGGTGTCGTAATGGTAGAGGGCTTCCCACATGCGGCGAAAAGGATCGCACGTTTTAAGGAGTTCTTCTTTATTGCCCTCTGCAATTTTGATGCCATGCTCGAGATAGATGATCTTGTCGGCATGCTCGATGGTGGAAAGGCGGTGCGCAATGAGGATTTGGGTCACCTCGCCGTGCAGGCTGGAGATCGCTTTCTTGATGTGCAGCTCGCTTAAGGAATCGAGAGCTGATGTTGCTTCATCGAGGATAAGAACGGGAGATTCTTTGACAAGCGCGCGAGCGATCGCAAGCCGCTGCTGCTGACCTCCGGAAAGGTTTTGACCGGCTTCAGCTAACATGGAATCGTAAGTTTCCGGCAATCGACTGATGAATTCTTCCGCGTGGGCCCGCTTTGCTGCATTTTCAATTCTTTCCCGAGAGAAATTCCTTCCGAAAGCGATATTCGCTGCGACTGTATCCAAAAAGAGAAAAGGCTTTTGCGAAACGAAAGCGATTTTTTCGCGGATCGACTTCTGCGTATACGCATTGAGGGGCTTTCCATCGATACGGATCTCCCCTTTTTGCACTTCGAAAAGGCGTGGAATGAGCTGAACAATTGTTGATTTACCGGCGCCTGTGGGGCCGACAATGGCGACAGTCTCCCCTTTGTTTACAGTGAAGCTAACATCTTTCAAAACCCATTCATCGCCGTAGCGGAACCAAACATTTTCAAATTCGATCTTATCTTTAAAGTCGGGCAGCTCAATGGCATCCTTACAATCTTCAATGTCGGGTTTGAGGTGCAGGACTTCAAACATGCGCTCAGCAGCGACCACGCCGCGCTGGATATTTGCATTTTCATCCGCAAACTTCTTCACCGGTTCGTAAACAAGCTGGAGCAATCCGCAGAAGACAATGAGTTGAGAGAGGCTCATGCCGATGGTATAAAGACCAAAGAGCACGACGCAAGCGAGGCAGAGAGTAGTGATCGCGTGCAATATGGGTCGCGTAAGCAAACCGTATTTTGCTGTCTTGCTCTCTAGAACGGCCATTCTGTCGTTCTGCTCCTTATATTTTTTTAAAGAGAAGGCTTCCATCGCAAAAATTTTTACAGTTTGAATACCTGCGAGAAAATCGATGAGAACGTTGGCAAAGCGCTCTTGGTTGCTTTGAAGCTGGCGGGAGACGCGCTTAACCCTTCTTGCGAGGAAAACGATGGGGATGACGATCAGAGGAACACCGATGAAAATCACAAGCGATAGCTGCCATGATAGATAGACGCACATGGACAAGCAAGTGATGATAGTAAAAGGAGTCTGCAGATAATTGGTGAGCCAGGAGTTAATCGAAACCGCAATCTGCCCAGCATCTCCAACGATACGAGAAGAAAGACTGCCGATATTATGCTTCTGATAAAAGCTCATTGGAAGAGATTGAATGTGCTCAAAATATTGCTGACGCAAATCTCTACTGACGCGAATTGACAAAAGCTGGGTTGTGTAGCGACTCGCAAATAACCAGATCGCTTTGAAAACGGCGACGCAGAGAAGAATGATAACGAGGGCTTTGATGTTATTCGTAAATTTGAAATGTTCTCGGAATTCTTTGATTAGCCAATTAAGCGGATTAGTCTCATTCGCAGCCATATAAGCGGCCGCTTGTTGTTTGGTGATGACCCCTGTTTTGTCTGTATCGATCTGATCCCATTTTGTCTCTACCGTTTGCAAAGAGACGGAATCCTTGGGCGCATCTAAGGTATGTTCCGTGGAGAAGAGGGTAAAAAAGTCGGATCCATTGTTGGAAAGGACTCCCAATGCAAACATTTCCATTTGGCTAGCAATCGTAAGACAAAGAAGAGTGACAAAAGTGACGATGAGTAAAGATAAATGCTTTCGACTGCGCAATGCAGCCTGAAGAAGTAATTTCATGACGAACCTTAAACAGGCCCTGATCGGGCCTTCCAGTAAGATAGATTATGCGATTGGCGGGTTCTCTTCTATGGAAAACTTACCGATGCGCCGATATTTTTGATAGCGCTGCTCAAGCAGGGTTTCCGGATGAACAGTTTTTAAAATATTCCATTGATCAAGAATGTATTTTTTGACATTGGTATAAACTTCCGTCGGGTTTTGATGGGCCCCACCTTGAGGCTCGTCGATCATTGCATCGACGATGTCGATTTTCATGAGCTCTTCGGCGTGAAGCTTAAGAGTTTGAGCAGCGAGTTCTTTTTTGCCGTTGTCTCTCCACAGAATCGAAGCACATCCCTCTGGCGAAATCACTGAATAATAGGAATGCTCAAGCATCGCGACGACGTCTCCGACGCCAATTCCAATCGCTCCTCCGGAACAGCCTTCGCCGATAAGGACAACGATGACAGGGGTTGGCAAACGAGCCATTTCCCAGAGGTTTTGAGCAATCGCCCATCCTTGGCCGCGCTCTTCAGCGGAGAGTCCTGGATGCGCCCCGGGAGTGTCGATAAGGGAAAGAACCGGAATCTTAAATTTGGCTGCAAGCCGCATGCAGCGCATTGCTTTGCGGTATCCTTCAGGGTGCATCATCCCGAAATTACGCTCAAGGCGGCTGGCTGTGTCGAACCCTTTCTCTTGAGCGATCACCATGAATTTTTGACCGCTAATCTTGGCAAGCCCACAGATGACAGCGCGATCATCGCGGAAAAGCCGGTCGCCATAAAGCTCAGAAAAATCTTCGCAGATATTGCGGATATAGTCCAATGCTTTGGGCCTTTGGGGATGGCGACAGATGGCGACTCTGTCCCAGGGAGAAAGCTCTGCATAGACCTTATTTTTAAGCTGTTGAAGTTTAGATTCCAGTTTGGAGATCTCCTCATCGGACCAAAGCGCGTTGCCTTTGTTCTTCTCCTTCAATTCGAGGATCATTTTCTCATATTCTAAAATCTGCTTCTCATGAGCGAGAGTACTCATATTTTTTTCATCCTTATCAACTTATCGGGAGGGAGCCGCAACTTCCACCCCAGGGAGTTTAGCCTCGTGAAAATCTTTAACTATTTCAATAAATGTCTGTTTAGTCAGAACAATCGAGAAAATCTCTTCGATATCTTCAGCGCTTAAGCGAATGCAGCCATGGCCATCATAAGCGCCGATCACATCTCGATTCTCGACTAGCTTGCCAGAAGCGTCTTCGGTCCAGGGAGCTCCTTGTAATCCATAGCCCTTGGCAGAGGCTGTAACTCTTTCAACTTCCTGATCCAGCGGTATCCAACGCGTGCCGAAAATGCGAATCATTTCGACATTTTGATCGTGATGAAAACCCATCATCCCTGGCTTGTAAATCGCCACGCGATTGCCCAACATGTAGCGCCCCAAGGGCGTCGCTGTACCAGAAGGTTTGGAGGGATCCAAGCGACCGAGACCGATGCGGTAAGTTTTGAGTAAGACGCGCTCGTTCGTATCCAAATCGACGTAGTAAAAGGCCATTTTACACCTTGAAACGTCAGCCAGAAGATAGAAGTTAATCTTTTTGTCTTTCCGAAAAACGTTAAACTTGCTTCCTTCTGAGACTTTTTGAGAGAAGTAGTCTGGTTTACCGTTCATGCTGCGTGCAATGAAATGGCGAGACGTGTTGTAATGAGCGGCGTAATCAGAAATCCAGGCTGGACGTCCTTTCAACCACGGCGCAGAACTGGCATAAGTCACTGTCTCAACGATAGGCAGCTTTGAAGAACCTGTGGAAAAGAGTTGGAAAATCCTGTCTATGTTAGGAAAATCTTCTTTAGGAGATAGAGGAAAAGCGGCTGGAAGCACTTGAGTCGATGGCATAGGAGCAGCTGCCTTCTCTTTTCCTTTCTTCTTGTCTTTAGAATCAACTTTCTTGGCAGAGTTAGAGATAATATTTATAGTCGGCTTTGAAGGAACAGGAACTGAAAGGATGGGAGTTTCAGCAATTTTTAAAGGTGGCGAAACTTCTACAGGCTGCTTGCTTTTCTTCTTGAGCGCAGCTGTAATACCGATGAGTGAAAAAAGGGCAACTGAGCCCATTAAGATCCATTTAGGCACTGACAATCAGACAACTCCACAAATTTGCTGAATTGATCAAATTATAAGTGGCCCAATCCTTTTTAGGAAGAGGTTCGTTGAACACCTTCCAAAACAGTGGGGCGACATTCCATTCTCAGGAATTAGCTGAATCAATCAATTCTAAAAAATAAGCAATAATTATCTATATAAATGAAATAAAATCAAGAATTAAAAACAAAGATTCACATCAATAAATAAAGAAGTTGTTAAAACCTCTTTTATAAGATAAAAGTGGTTCGAAAAAAATAAAACTTATACCGAAAATGATTCAAGAATCATTTTCGGTATAGAGGCTCCCCAAACGCTTAGCGTGGGCCACCACTAGATTTTCTCTCTTTTTCAATGACTTTGCGCATTTTTTTACCAGGAGTAAATTTAACAGCAAGACGGGCAGGAATAACAATAGGTACAGCAGCATTCTTTGGATTTCGCCCAATTTTCTGTTTTCTCTCTACAATTTCGAAAACACCAAAATCTCGGAATTCAAGGCGATCTCCTTTTGAAAGATACTCTGTCATGGCATCTAAAAAAGATTGGATAACATTTCGAACATCATTGGGATGGACACCTCGATTCTGGGAAATCACTTGTATCAATTTCTTTTTAGTGATTGTCGCCATATTTTTTGACTCCTTGTTAAAAACCCAGGCCTGTGTCCGATTGCTTCCCGAAGGCGCAGGTCTAACCGCGACCCGACATTGTACCCTCTAGAGGGAGAAGGGGACCACTGCTCTTTTACTTGCTCATTGTTGTATCACATTGATTTTCAAGCAAGTTGTTTTTACAAAAAAATTTAATACCTGTTTTTCCAGAAGAGGAGTCAATCATTTTTTAAGTTTGACGAGCATTTTCTTTTTTTTACCCGATCCAAAAATGAGGAATTCCCCACCGATCAAAGATTGTTCGTTAAGGAGAAAATCTGAACACGTAACACGAACGTTGTTGAGATAGGCACCGTCGTTTTTAATCAGGCGTAGAGCCTCCCCTTTGCTGGGAAGTAGGCCGATTTTAACCGATACATCGACGAACTTTTGACCAATAACATCAGCGGGATGAAGCTCACAACTCGGCATGTCTTTAGCAATTTCGCGCAATGCTTCAGGATCGAGCTCTGCATCAGTTCCGGGCGCTGCACTTTCTGTCACTTTCAACGCTTTTGCTAGTCCTTCCTCGCCATGCACTAGCTTTGTCATCTCTTCTGCTAGGCGTTTTTGCGCCGTATTGGGAATATAATCCCTACGCTGCATGCTTTCTTTATATTCGTCGATTTCCTTCAAATCCATAAAAGTGAGTAAACGCATCATCTTAATGACGTCTGCATCAGGCATCCGGAAGAAGTACTGATAAAATTCGTAAGGAGAGCATCGGTCTGCCGCTAGCCAAATCGCGCCGGATTCCGATTTTCCAAATTTTTTTCCATCGCTGCGGGTCAATAGTGGGAAAGTGAGTCCAAAAGAAGGTCCGGCACCCAGTTTGCGAATAAGGTCCACCCCTTCGGTAATATTGCCCCATTGATCGCTCCCCCCAATTTGAAGGACAACATTGTGCTGGGTATAAAGGTGATAAAAATCGTAGGACTGAAAGAGCTGATAGCTAAACTCGGTAAAGCTTATCCCTTCTTCTGAATTGAGACGGCTCTTTACACTCTCTTTACTAAGCATGATGCCCAGCCTAAAGTGTTTGCCTACATCCCTTAAAAAATCGATGAGTTTAAAGCCTGAAAACCAGTCATCATTATTGACAACCATGGGCCTTGCTTTAGGATGAAAAAAATCAAGAATAGCTTCAAAATGGCGCCGAATGCGAGTCGTATTGTACAGAATTGTTGACACTTCGAGAAGAGGACGTTCAACGCTTTTTCCGGAAGGATCGCCGATTCGGCCTGTTGCCCCTCCCAGTAGGACGACAGGAGTATGCCCGAATTTCTGGAACCATTTTAGGACAATGATCCCTACAAGATTGCCGATATGGAGGCTGTCTGCTGTCGGATCGAAGCCGCAATAAAGCTTGATGGGCTGCTCAACACGCTTATAGAGCTCTTCGCTCGTGATGGCATCGATCAATCCCCGCTCTTTCAAACATTCAATCACATTAGACATAGCTTAACCTTATAGACATTTTTACCTTCTCTTTGGAGAGAAAGCTTAAGCCTTTTGGGGAATTTCACTCAATGCTTGTCTAATTTGTAAAGACTCTTTTTTCTTTTTTCACATGGTCTTTATCAGTCGACACCGTCTGAAATTCTGTTTTGATCTGATCTGCGAGCTGGCTAATACGTGCGCTCAAATCCGCTGTATTTTGATTCTCATCGAATAAAGAAATGCTTTTGTTTTTAAGAGCGATACGGTGGAAAGCGTGACGCGATATCCACCTCTGGATTTCAATCGTTTTTTTTTCTAGTGCTTGAGGGGTAATTTTCTTGTCGAGAGCATCGAACTGTCTTCTGAGTTTTTCTCTCGCCTTTTGCGTTTTAGGGCTTTCTTCAGCAATCTGTTTTTTTCTTTCTTTATCAGAAAAAGTCATTCGAATCTCCTACTTAATAAATTAGATAAGCAACGGAACTCCGATACTCTAAAAAGTGAAAAATGCCGGGAGGTCTCAAATTCAATGGCTAGCGGACGCAAGTGAATTCACTTTCTTGAGTGGTCGCAATAGAGAATACGCGAAAACTCCGTCGCGGATTCTATTTCTGTAAAAAATTAAATTCAATTAGGTTTTTCATTTCTAAACGATCTCGCTTTCGCCTAAAAAACGCTTATACCCAACGTGATTGAAAATTTGGATTTAAGACCGAGCCAAAGCCCCGGGATTGGACGATGGAATCTAGCTCTTATTTCTAATAGAGGCGACGATTCGATCGCGCCAATCGCGGGAGCTTTCGCTTCGGTCCTAAACCAAATTTTCAATCACGTTGGGTATACAGAGTACCACTTCGATTAAAACTAAAAAGGATTGAATAGGTCGACAAATTCGCAGGGAATTCCAAATTGTTTTTGTATTTCTTCCATCAGTGCAAGTATTCCCACTTTTTCTGTAGAATAATGGCCGAGGGCAAAGAAGTTGATTTTGCGCTCATGAGCAATATCCCACACAGGTTCGTCAAAACTGCCTGTTATGTAACAATCGACACCTACGTCTGCCGCTTGCACAATGTTTCGATGCGCTCCCCCCGAAATCAAAGCAGCACTTGTCACTTCTTTTTTTCCACCGAGGGCGACATGTGCAGTACGTCCGTAATAAGTTTCCAGTTTTTTGCGGAATGCATCGATGCTCATTGATTCACAAATCCCCTTTACCCCGATTGTTTGAAAAGGCTGAAGGTCGCTGAATCCAAGATCCATGGCAGCTTTCCAATTGTTCCCAAGGCGCGAATGCGCATCTAGAGGAAGGTGATAAGACAAAAGAGAAATTCCGTGTTTGAGCAAGAGCTCGATCTTATCTCGCTTTACTCCAGTAATTGCATAGGAGTCTTTATTCCAGAATATTCCGTGATGCGTAATAAGAACATCTGCGCCTTTTTTGACGGCTTCATTAATGACAGCTAAGCTCGCTGAAACAGCAAAGCATAGATGCTTGATGTGTTTTTTGCCTTCAACTTGAATTCCATTGGGACAATAATCAGCAAATTGTTCGGGGGAAAGAAGATCCTGGAGGAATAGAGAAAGATCTTGTAATGTAATCATCATTTTTCAAAGATCCGAATTTGAAGAAAGAACCCCCATATATATAGGTTTTTATCTCTTATGTCTATAGATGCGATCAAAAAGGCTGTTGGGTACAAGGCTGCTGAACTGGTCGAAAATAGAATGTGCATTGGACTGGGAACAGGAACAACAGCGTTTTATTTTATAGAAAGATTGGGACAGCGTTGCCGCGAGGGTCTAAAAATTCAGGCTGTCTCTAGTTCAACACGTTCCTTGGAGCAGGCTAAAAAAGAAGGAATTCCCCTTCTTGATATCGATGCAACGACCACCCTAGACCTCACTGTAGATGGCGCTGATGAGATCGATCCTCTGAAGAGAATGATCAAAGGCGCAGGGGGTGCTCTTGTGCGCGAAAAGATCCTTGCCGCAATGAGCCGGGAGATGGTGGTCATCGTCGATGAAAAAAAACTGGTTTCCTCGCTAGGTAAATGCAAGCTTCCGGTTGAAATACTTCCCTTTGCTAAAACAGCGACTCTTCATCACATCCAAAAAGCAGGTTATCATGGAGAATTTCGAAAAAAATCGGATGGTGATGCATACGTTACTGATAACAACAATCTCATCATTGACATCCAATTTGACTCATCCCGGGAAAATCCGGAGGAAGATCACGAAACCTTGATCCGCATTCCGGGAGTGGTTGACACCGGTTTTTTCTTTAATCTTGCGGGTAGAGTGATTGTGGGTTTTACTGATGGGCAGGTAGTTATTAAGTAGGAAGGTAAACAATGGAAACAGATCTAGTACCCATTACTTTTAATAAGATCATGCAGTCTCGCGCATACACTGTGATCATTTTGGGCACTGAACAGAAACGGTTTGCGATTTATACAGAACCTTCCGTTGGCCGCAATATTCAAATCTACCTCACAGAAGAGAGCAAGCCTCGTCCTTACACCCATGATCTCATCTATTCCATTTTCCGCGGATTGAATATTAAACCACTCCAAGTTGTAATCACAGATATCGAAGATACAATCTATTTTGCGAGAATTTATCTCGAGCAGCAGATCGGAGAACAAAAGATCATTTTGGAGATCGATGCACGGCCAAGCGACTGCATCATGCTTTCCATCGTCGATAAAATCCCTTTTTTCTGCCGTAAAGAGATTTTCGACAAAGCAGTACCTGTTGAAGAATAAATTCAGGACATTAGTATTTGACATTGAATTTATTGCGAGCAAGGTTAAGCAGAGACTTAACGGCAATCTCCGCATCTTCTCCTTCTGCAGACACGTGGATTCGCGCTCCTCGCGATGCGGCGAGCATGAGAATGCCAAGCAATGATTTAGCATTCACGGTGCACTCTTGATAGCTCAGCATCACTTGAGATTTAAAAGTAGCAGCGCATTTGACCAGCTCCGTCGATGGGCGCGTATGCAACCCTTTCTCATTAATAACGATGAAAGAATCTTTGTATTTCTTACTCATGGTAGTTCAATGCAGCAATTCATCCAGTTGCGTCACGAGCTCATTGAAATGGCGCATCGCCGCTTCGACAGGCTCTGATGTTTGCATATCTACCCCTGCGAGCTTCAACGTATCAATGGGATACTTGCTTGACCCCGATGCAAGGAACGCCAGGTAGGCATCGCGTGCTTTATCCCCGCCGCTAAGTACCTTATCAACAAGCGCGTGTGCCGCGCTGATGCCAGTAGCATACTGATAGACATAGAAATTGTAGTAAAAATGGGGAATGCGCGCCCATTCGATATCAGCTTCTTGGTCGACATGGACGTCAGGACCAAAATACTCTTCATTCAACTTACGGTATTCCTTTTTGAGAAGGGCCGGCGTCATCGGAATCCCTTGCTCTGCCCACTCATGCATTTTCAATTCGAACTCCGCAAACATGGTCTGCCTGAGCAAAGTAGCTCTCATGTCGTCTAATTTCTGATTGATTAGGAAGGCTTTTTGCTCTTTCGTTTTGACTTGAGAAAGCAAATAGCGTAGAAGGAGCTCTTCATGGAATGTCGAAGCCACCTCAGCGACAAAAATAGAATACTGGGAATAATGGTAAGGCTGATGAGAGCGGCTGAGGAACGAGTGCATACTATGCCCTGCTTCATGCGTGAGCGTCATGACATCATTAAATGTTCCGTGATAGTTCATCAGAATATAAGGCATGCTGTCGTAGCAACCACTCGAATAGGCACCTGAACGCTTTCGAGCATTTTCATAGCGATCCACCCAACGGTCCTTAGTGAGTCCCTGATTAAGAGCGCGTTGGTAATCCTCACCCAATACAGAGACGGAGGCGATGATCACTTTCGTGGCTTCTTCATAAGGCATTCCCATTTCAACCTGCCTCACAAGAGGGACATGCAAATCATAAAGGTGAAGCTTGTCTAATCCCATCGCTTCTTTGCGCAAATGCATATAGCGGTGAAGTGCGGGCAGATGAGCGCGAACCGCCTGAATGAGCGACATGTACACCTTGGTATCGATCTGGTTAGGGAACAGCGCTGCCTCAACACAGGAGTTGTAATTGCGGGCTTGCACTTCAAGCAGATGGCGCTGGACTTGCCCACTCAATAGCTCGCAGAGCGTGTTTTCATAAGACAGAAAGGTGTTGTGGAGATTTTTAAATGCCCCTTCGCGAAGCATGCGATCCTTATCGCGTAGATAAAGAAGATATTTGCCGTGCGTGAGTTCACGCACATTGCCTTTGCCATCGGTTACGGGAGGAAACTTCAAATCGGCGTTATTAAGCGCCCCAAATGCCTGCGAGGCGGTCTCCAAAGATTTTCCCGCCATTGCTAGCAGCTTTTCTTCAGCGGCCGGAAGCGTATGCGCCTTTAAGCGCACAATTTTTTCGAGATAAAGCGCATAGTCTTTCAACACAGGGGACTGCAAAAGAGCGCTGAGCTTATCTTCAGAAAGCTGAAGAAGTTCCGGCTCAATCCACGCTGTTTCTTGACGAAATGCATAATGCAAAGTCACAATGCGAGAATAGGCCTTTTTTGCTGTCTCCTCTGCAACATCTTCGTCGTGCCGCAAATGCGCATAGGTGTAAAGTTTTGATAGGTTTCGATCGATTGTACAACAGAGCTCGATCAAGGCCTTAAGGTTTTCAGGGCTTTGCTTCCAAGTTTCCTGAAATGTAGCGAGCTCAGGCCAGTGCGGCTGACTGGATTCCCGACCCCATTTATTAAAATCTTCATTCCAGGATTCCCAAGAGGGATATAAGTTTTCTACATTCCAATGAAAAGCTTTATTCACTTCGTTGCGCTCTAGAGTTCTATCCGCCGGTTCTGATATTTGTGCTGTTGTCATCATTTTTTACCTCATTAAAAACTGGATTATGCTTTTTTAAGCCTCAAGAGTCAATCAAGCATTATACCCAACGTGACTGAAAATTTGGATTTAAGACCGAGCCAAAGCCACGGGATTGGCTCGGTCTTAAATCCAAATTTTCAGTCACGTTGGGTATAAGTTTCAGAAACCCAATTAAAGAAATTTCTTCCTGATCATTAGCAATCAAGATCATCGTCTGCTAATTTTGTTGCCAAAAAAATCTGCAAACTGCTAAGCTAGCTTCAGATTTTGTATTCAAAAAGATTGGAGAAAAGAGTAGAATGTTGCTCACCTATTAAACCCAAAGGAGAGAAAAAAATGGCACAAGAAACTAGTAAAAAACTCACGCTCAAGCCCATCGGCAACCGAGTTCTCGTCCAACGCATTGAAAAGGAAGAGACACTGAAAGGCGGTATCATTCTTCCCGATACAGCAAAGAAAAAACAAGAGACAGCAAAAGTCATCGCAATTGGATCTGGCTCAACGACTGCCGACGGCAAACTTATTCCTATCCCTGTTCAAACAGGCGACACCATTCTTATGGATAAATATTCCGGCCAAGAAGTGACGATCGACGATGAAGAGTTCGTCATCCTTCGCGCCGATGACATCATTGCAATCATCAATTAAGCCTATAGGAGTACATCGAAATGGCAGCAAAGAATATCAAGTTTAAGGAAGACGCACGCCAAAAGATCCTTAAAGGTGTGCAAACTTTAGCCTCCGCTGTTAAAGTCACACTAGGTCCAAAGGGGCGAAACGTCGTCATCGACAAGTCCTACGGATCCCCTCAAATCACAAAAGACGGCGTCACTGTCGCAAAAGAGATCGAGCTTGAAGATAAGCACGAAAACATGGGCGCTCAGATGGTGAAGGAAGTAGCCAACAAAACCGCCGATAAAGCAGGCGATGGCACCACCACAGCGACCGTTTTAGCAGAAGCGATTTATAGCGAAGGTCTTCGCAACGTCACCGCGGGGGCTAATCCCATGGAGATCAAGCGCGGAATTGAAAAAGCTGTGAAAGAGATTTCAGCCAATCTGAAAACGCTCAGTAAACCGATCCAAGAAGACAAAGAAATCACTCAAGTCGCTACCATTTCTGCGAACGGAGATACGGAAATAGGCGAAATCATTGCTAAAGCAATGAAAAAAGTCGGTAAAGACGGGACAATTACAGTAGAAGAGGCGAAAGGATTTGAAACAACTCTTGATGTTGTTGAAGGAATGAACTTCGACCGCGGCTATGTCTCTGCTTACTTCATGACAAACACTGAGACCCAAGAGTGCATCATGGAGGACGCCTTTGTTCTACTGCACGAGAAAAAGATTTCCTCTGTGAAAGAATTTCTTCCTATTCTCCAAGCCGTAGCTGAAACGGGAAGACCTCTGCTCATCATCGCAGAAGACGTCGATGGAGAAGCGCTTGCGACTCTCGTCGTTAACCGCCTCCGCGCCGGCCTTAAAGTCTGCGCTGTCAAAGCCCCAGGTTTTGGCGACCGCCGCAAAGCGATTATGCAAGACATCGCGACATTGACAGGTGGAGAACTGATCAGCGAAGAGATCGGGATCAAGCTTGAGAATGTTACTGTCGACATGCTAGGACGTATTAAAAAAGCTGTTGTCGGCAAAGAAGACACCACGCTTGTCGAAGGCGCCGGAGATAAAAAAGCAATCGCAGAGAGAATTGCTCTTATCCGCCGTCAAATCGAAGAATCCACTTCCGACTACGACCGCGAAAAACTCCAAGAACGCCTCGCCAAACTTGCAGGCGGAGTTGGAATCATCCGCGTCGGAGCAGCCACAGAAATTGAAATGAAAGAGAAAAAAGACCGCGTCGATGATGCTGTCCACGCGACAAAAGCAGCTGTCGAGGAAGGAATCCTTCCCGGTGGAGGAGTTGCTCTCATCCGCTGCATCCCCGCACTGGAAAAATTGGCGGCCACTCTTTCTGGAGACGAAAAAGTGGGTGTGGAAATCATCATCAAGGCGATCGTATGGCCTATCCGCCAGATCTCGTTGAACGCTGGCAAAGAAGGCTCTATCATTGTGCAAAAAGTGGCTTCAATGGGAACTTATGAAGGTTGGGATGCTCTCAATGACCGTTTTGGCAACATGCTGGAAATGGGCATTGTCGACCCAACGAAAGTAACGCGTCTGTCCATTGAGCTCGCGGGCTCCATTGCGGCATTATTGCTTACAACGGAAGCGATCATCACTGAAGAAAAAGAAGAAAAATCTTCTAGCCCAGCAATGTCCGGCGCTGACTACTAAGTCCAGCATTAGATAAAGCTGTTATTCCAAAGGCGCTCAATTGAGCGCCTTTTTTTCGTTTTTTAAGACTTACTTGATATAAAGTAATATTTTTAATAATTTAAGATTTATTTGAAGGAGTGATCCATGAAGACCTTTTTCTCCACACTTGCAGGTCTAGTTATCGTTGGTATTTTAGCTGCTGTTATCGTCGGATTTGTCTTTTGGTCTAGACTCCCCGACATGGTCTCTAATCACCTCTCAAAGAAACTTAAGGTCGCCGTTGAGATCGATAGTTTTGGCCTTTCTTGGGGGAAAATTAGCGCAAGAAACATCCAAATCGGCAATCCTCCTGGATCCCTTCTTGCCAGAGCTTTGACATGCAAAGAAATCGATATCCTCGCCCCTATTACTCACTATCTCAAAAAAAGGATCGTGATTGATGAGATTGACCTGAAAGATATCTATTTGGGGTTAGAATTTGATTCTGCAAGCAGCACTTCAGGCAACTGGTCTAGGATCATCAAAAACCTGCAGGACTCCACAGGAGGGGCATTGACTTCAACTTCAAAAGACAAGCGCAAAAGTAAAAAAGAAACTCCTCCACCGACAACCTCTGGGCGGTCCGTACTGATTCACCGCATTGTTCTCACAAATATTGATGTTGACGTCATCTACAGAAAGGAAGGCGGCAAAGTTAAAAGACTTCCTCGTATCCCCCGCATGGAGCTCACGGAGATCAGCAGCGAAGGCGGCTTGCCGATGGATCAAATTCTCAATTCCGTTCTCGTTCAAATGCTCAAGGAAGTTTTCATTAAAGAAAACCTAAACAACATGATCAAAGAATTCATGGATACGCCAAGCCCAATTCAGAAATATATCCAGCCATTCAAGGGATTTTTTAATGCCGTCTCCGAAGAGACCGATGCGATTGTAGCCCGCGCTTAGAACCCGTAGAAATTTGTAATACACCAAGAATTGCAGGACGAGTCCTTCTCTTTTTGAGGCAAAATATAAGCCTCTTTATAGCGTGCATAAAAGGTGGTTTGGAGAGTAACTTGGGGAGTAAAACGAGGAAAGGGGTAGAAAATATCTTGTTTGCACCAACGTTCCCATAAGGACTCAGTCATTGCGATTTGATTTAACTGCCTGCATGTTAAACTACAAGCTAAACCTTCTTTTGCTTTTAGGTAGAAAAAAATTTGCAGGATGATTTCAGAAGGAAGAACCACTAAAGAAGGAGCTTCTTTAATCGGCTGCAAAGGAAAAACCTTTTGATGGGCCCAGAGGCATACTGATTTAAAAGTCATCCTCCCTCCTAAATCGAGAAGAGATGAAAGAATATACTACTTCCACTGGAAAACCTGGAGTTTTTGCTTCGTCAGCTTGGCAGCCAATTTTTGATCTTCACTCGTGCCTTGCCTCTACGGCAATGGTCACTCGCTCCAGACACAAAAATTTGCGCCGCTTCCTTGCAAAATCCTCCAGTTTTCAAGTATCAACAGTATAGACAAAACTTAAATTAAAATTCAACACTACTTTGGCGTTTTCACAGCACTCGTCCCATGAATCAGCTTCTTTAAGTAAGGAACTAGGAGAAAACTCAAAATGGCAAGCACAAGAGCAAACGAGCCGTAAATGAAAAAAGCTTTGTCATAAATGGCCAGCGACGCTAACGGAGTTGTTTTTGCAGGGACAGAAGCAAGCGTTGCCAGCCCCCCTCCGATCGCAAAGGCCGCCGCTTGCGTCAGAAACCAGACACCCATCATCAGCCCCACCAGATGTTTCGGACTGAGAACAGTAATCATCGAGAGCCCAATCGGCGAAAGCAGTAATTCTCCAATTGTCTGGAGAAAATAACTTCCTGCGAGCCAATAAGAAGAAGTTTGCCCATCTTGTCCAAAATACATCCCCCCAAATCCTAGAAAGTAAAAGCCAAGCGCCATGAACAATACCCCAAAGGAGAATTTGACAGGCGTCGACGGATTGCTTTTCTTTTTATTCAGCGAAATCCAAAGGCGGCTCAAAATGGGACTGAGAAGAACAATGAAAAAGGGATTGAAGAATTGGGTGAATTCCGCATCGATGGTAAACCCTAGAAATTGAGGCATCATATTGCGGTCGGCATAAAGCATCAGCGATGTGAAGGTTTGGTTATAGATCGCCCAAAAGCCTACAGAGATCAAAATGAGAACCAAACAAGCGATCATTTTATTGCGCTGGGCCGGCTTTTCCTTAAGCAAATAGTAAATCACGACAAGCAAAATAACCAAGGAAGCAATCGCCAAAAGCACATCCGTCTCTTTAGGGAAGCGGAAGAGGAACATCATGGCCCCAATACAGGCGATCACACCGATGTAGAACAGAGAATAAAATTTGACTGCCTCTTTCCTCGCGTGGAGAGGGCTCATCGGAGGAAGAGCTCCGCTGGATCTTAAGCGTGATTTGCCGACAATGAATGTCACAAGCCCAATCGCCATGCCGAATGCAGCGATCAAAAAGCCGCTGTGCCAACCGTATTTATTGACAAGATATCCCGTGAATAGAGGTGGAAGCAAAGAGCCGATGTTGATTCCCATATAGAAAAGCGTAAAGCCCCCATCTCTGCGCGCATCGCCCGGACGATAGAGGTCCCCAACAATGCTCGAGACATTCGGTTTGAACAGGCCATTGGCAACAATGATCACGCTTAAGCCTAAAAAGAAAAAGCGCGTCCCAGGAATCGCTGTGATCAAATAGCCAAGGGTAAGCAGCGCTCCACCGATGATGATCGCACGCTGAAACCCGAGATATTTATCCGCGAGGTATCCTCCCAGGACGGGAGTCAGATAAAGCATGGCGCTGAAAGCTCCGTAAAGCAGATAGGCTTTATCATCTGTCATCAGCAGAGCTTTGGTCATGTAAAGAATGATGATGGTCTGCAGAGTATAAAAGCCAAACCGCTCCCACAACTCTGTGAAAAATAACAAATACAAACCGCGCGGCTGCTTATCCTGACTCATGGCTACCTCGTTGAATCCCCTGTGTCTATATCTCTTTTCAGGAATTTCAAGCAAAAAATATTTTAAGATAAAAACTTAGAAAGGACCGTGTTTCATACGTCGAAAATACAGCATTTTGTGTCTGCGTTTCCTGTTGGCTTTGTTAAGCTTCAGCCTGCCACGAAAAAAATTATTTTAAACTAAATGATTTTTATAAGTTACAAATATAAACACTATTATTATAATAGTTAAATTAATGTCAATTTACGAGTTTATAAAATGATAAGTCTGAAACAACAAATTCATTCGCATTCTGTTCATGTGGCAATACAGGAAACCTTAAGTCGTGATACGGTTTTACTCGATCTCACAGATTCCATTTTTCAGAAATTCAAAAACTATATTGAAGACATTCCACTTACAGCGCTCCCCTTTAACCAGGATGAAATAGAATTCGTGAATGGTGTCATTGATAAATTCAAACTCGATCTCGATTTAGTCCCTAGAAATCATGAGGATCGCGAAGAAACAACCCTTCATCCCAAAATTCAAAAGTTTCTAGATGAATTTTCTCGATTCGACCCCAAGCAAAAAGCTGTCTTAACCCAAAATTTGTCGAATACAAAATATAAAAATCATCCGATTTATTATTTCCTGCCCTCTTTTCTTCTTTCCAGATCCTACCCTGAATTAAAAGAATACATCAATTACCGGGACCCTAGTGTTGAGAGAATTCTCACCCCCAAGGGAATTTGCCATGCCATGGATTTGAGAGCTTCGGAAGGAAAATTATCATCGAATGTCGAGCGTATTGCATGTGAAAATGTCGATGTTCTGAAAGTTGAACTTCAAAAACTAAGCGAAAATCTAGATAAAATCCAAAAACTTTTCCTCGTGCAGATGGACCAAACAGAATCGATGCGAGGAGATCATACCATACCCATCTTTATCCACAGACAATCTCAAAAAAATCCAGAAGATATCATCATCACAGATAGCGCCGGGACATCACAAAAATTCTTGGATATGATGGCAAGATTCGTTCATACATTACTTCCAAAAGCCGACATTAGAGGTGTTGCACTAGCAAGACAAGCCAACTTTCACTCTTGCTTCCAGTTTGCACTCAACGACGCTCAATTCATTTGTGAAAATCCTCAGGAATTTCTTTCCTTTGTTAAGTCCCAAGAACCCAATCAATTACCCAATGCGCCTTACAAAACTTTCGGCGAACTTCCTCCGAAGATGATGAAGCTCAGTCAAACCACTTATTGTCTGAAAAAGATTCTTAGCGAGCCTCAGTTTCATGATCTGGCTGAACATATAAATCGCAAGAGGTTCTTAATTCTGTCAGAAGATCAAGGAAGTGATTCTAACCCCTCTTCTGGCATTCAGGAGTGGATACAAAAAGGGTGCCTCATCACTGATAGGCAGCTAAATAGATCGACGAACGTTTATGCCAACCATCTCTTCGCAAAAATTGAACGCCAAATTCTCGAAAAGATCTTTAGCCATTAGTCAGTTATATATTGCTGACGCTTGAAAGCTGCAGAATTTTGCAAGGAAGCGGCGCAAATTTTTGTGTCTGGAGCAAGTGACCATTGCCGAAGAGACAAGGCACGGGTGAAGACCAAAAATTGACTGCCAAGCGGACGAAGCAAAAACTCCAACTTTCAAGCGTCAGCAGTATACACCCAACGCAACTGAAATTTGCCTTAGTGCGAAGTTAAATTCCCGCGATGGGCGCGGTTGAATCATTGCCCTAGAAATAGAGATTAGATTCGATTGTCATATCTCGGAGCTTTGTGTTTCCAAAAAATTCATGCCATCATTATGTAGTCAAGTAAAAATTGACGCATCCAAATTATTCATTCGCGAAAGGCATATACCGAAAAAAACTGAAGAATCGGGAAAAAGCATTTTTCAACCACCCGCGAACAAGGTTCGCTAGAGATCACAGAGCTCACAGAGGGGGATTAAATTTTAAATC
>JAJPIB010000028.1 GCA_021324995.1 Chlamydiia bacterium
GAAATTCGTCCTTCCATTTGGTCACCTCCTAAGTACCAGTAACTTCTGCATACCAGGGGTGACATTTCTATTTAACGGGAAGGTGACATTTCTAAAAAACGCTTACATCATAATTAATAACATTGAAATTAATTACAATTTTGTTTAATATATTAATAATAATTATAATTAAGGTGAAATAAATGAACCCTATTAATACAGCTTTAACCCATTTTATAAATTTAGAGGACGCGCTTGCAGATCAGTGGATGGTCGACGTCGACATTCATGATGACTGCAATTTTATGGATTATTTAGAACCCAATGAGAACCATCCCGAAGGGATTAAACCCCATCTCGATTTAGCTGAAGAAGAAATCTTTGTCTCCTCAGGAACTGAGAGATGTAAGGCCGCCCTTTTTAGAAACTTTAAAGCCGTTGTGATGAGGGATATCAGTCACCGAGTAAAAGCTTACAATGACTACGATATTCTATCGCTTAAGCTTTCTGGAAACATAAAACAATATCAAAAATTAACCGCCCCCATACCTTGCAACTACAACGCTCCATTATTGGAAAGAGCAGCTGCCATTGCTGCCACCCCGGCTTTTTCTGAAAGAATAGAAGTTTTGTTTAATAAGATTAAAAATAGCAACTTAAATAACAAACAAAAACAATACTACAACAAGCATCTTCGCGACTTTGCCTCTATTTATTTGTCACAAGAGCATGCATGGCGCAATAAACCAAGTTTCGAAGCATTACACTATCATAAAAATGAATCTCAGTTTTTAAAACTACAAGAGCTCGCTAAATCGGGAGGAATGGTTTCTACGATTGGACCGATTGGCGATTTGGGCTTTTTAAGTAAATATAAAGTCTCCGTGGTGGACACTTCCAATATCTGGCAGTATGTACCCATACATATTGAAGGACTAAGTTTTTCTACGCGAATTGTCATAACAGTTGTAGTTAATCCTACGCGATTTTTTTCCTGCATTCACATACCATTTTCTGAAGAAGAAGCAATCGAATTCAATCATCTCCTTGGCATTCTTATCTCCTGCTGTGGAAATAAAAATGTGGCAATGGGGATAGTTAAAGGCGAAGAGAATGATATGACTAACCCATTTGCTATAAGTTTGGGATCGATTTTTTCTCATAAAACAATTTCTTTGTTGCGCAATTATGTAGAGAAAAACATCATTGCAATCCCTGGTTTTAAACCCATTGACATAACAAATATTGAAGAACTAAATACATGCACAGCTCTCCACATTGAAAAATTATATGAAGACCCAAAAGGAAGGCTATTTTTAGATGAGTCGGCGAACACGATCAACTTCTTGCTTCCTGATACATACATAAGATTAAGCAGAATAGAAGAGTGGAAAAAAGCTTTTGAGAAAACTTCTAATCATTCAGATCTCATCGGATTCATATGGAGGCTCAAAATAGAGGAAAGGCTTGCAGAGTTTATTCACAATTTTGGTCAAGAAAGGATGGACTCTTTGCTTACTCGCTGTTGCACAACAGTTCCTTGCTTTGAAAATTATTGGAGTGGCTATTTTCAAGGAGCTTCTGTTTCAGAAGGCATCGCCGCTATTGTCGATCTTCATATACAAACTGAAAACTCAGATTAATAGAGCATCTATCATGCAAATTCCCTGCGTTATTTTATAGAAGCTGTGCGAGGATCTCTTTCGCAAAGAAAGGAAGATCGGCAGGACTGCGCGAGCTGATCAGATTCCCATCGACAACAACCGGCGCATCGTGCCAAATGCCCCCCGCATTCTCTAAGTCATCTCTGATCGCAGCGGCTCCCGTTACTTTTTTTCCCCTCAGGATTTTTGCAGAGATCGGAACCCAACCGCCATGACAAATAAAGGCCACGGGTTTGCCTTGGGAAAAGGTTTCCTTCACAACTTGCAAAACTTCCGGAGATCTGCGCAACCTGTCGGGAGCAAATCCTCCCGGAATGACAACTGCATCAAATTTCGTTTTGGAAATTTCGCTAAATGAGACGTCAGCCTTGCAAGGATACCCATGCTTTCCTTTATAAGTCTGCCCAGCTGTTGGGCCCAAAAGCACTATCTTAAATCCTGCTTCTTCTAAGCGAATCTTGGGGTACCAAAGTTCTAGATCCTCGTAATTCTCTTCAACAAATAACGCCACTTTCATTCCAACCTCATAAACTGTTTACAAATAATCGCATCATTTCCTATGGTGGCATGTTGTTTAGTTTTTTTGGAGCTTCTAATGAAAATATTTTCTATTTCTTTAACTCTTGCCGCCGTTTCTCTGATCTTATTTCCGACTTCCTGTCAAAAAAAGGAGCTGAAGACAGAGGCTCAAGAAAGATGGGTGCGCCTTAATTTAAAAAACGAACCGGCGACGCTCGACCCTAGAAAAGGGGGCGATGTCATTTCCTCTCACATGCACTTTCTTCTCTTTGAAGGCTTGGTAAAACTCAATCCTGATAGCTCTATTTCTCCTGCGCAAGCAGAGTCTTTTGAAGTTTCTGAAGAGGGAAGGGTTTACACTTTCAAGTTGAGAGATACCGTATGGTCGAATGGCGCTGCTGTGACTGCCTATGACTTTGAAAAGGCTTGGAAAGACATTCTCGATCCCTCTTTTCCTAGCATTTGTGCCCATTTGCTCTATCCGATCAAAAATGCAGAAGCTGCCAAAAAAGGAAATGTGCCGTTATCTGAGGTGGGGATTATCTCGAAAGACGAAAAAACTTTTGTGGTCACTTTGGAAAAACCAACCCCCTATTTCCTCGACCTTATCTCTTTCTGCGTATTCTTCCCTGTGCATAGTCAAAACGATAAGGAAAATCCCGATTGGGCCCATAACAGCGGTAAATACTTTGTCTCAAATGGCCCTTTCATTTTGAAAGAGTGGAAACACAACAATGAAATTGTGGCCATGAGAAATCCCACTTACTGGGATGTTTCTCGCGTCAGACCCGATTACATCCATTTTAGCATTGTCGACAATGAAATCACCGCTCTTCAAATGTTTGAAAACGGACAGTTAGACATGATTGGGGAACCTCTTTCTCCCTTGCCTACGGATGCTCTTCCTTCTCTTAAACGAAAAGGTATCCTTCAAAAGTATCCTGTCGGCGGAACAACGATGATTACTTTTAATGTCGATAAGGTTCCTTTCAACAACGCTAAGATCCGCAAGGCTTTTTCTTACGCTATCGATCGGGATGCGATCGTGAAAAATATCACGCAAATGGGAGAACTTGCCGCATTAAATGCTGTTCCTCCGATCTTAAAAAACAATCGCAATCGCGCCTTCTTTAAAGACTTCGATAAAGAACTTGCAAAATCCCTTTTAGAGGAGGGAATGAAAGAACTCGGGATTTCTAGGGAAAAATTCAAGGAGTATACACACTATTATTCTTCTTCAGATATCAACCACAAGATCGCACAGGCTATTCAGCAGCAATGGCTGGACGTTCTGCAAGTTCAAGTCAAGATTGAAAACCTCGACTATAAAGTGCTTATGGACAA
The DNA here is from genome assembly GCA_021324995.1 of Chlamydiia bacterium. Lineage (GTDB taxonomy): Bacteria > Chlamydiota > Chlamydiia > Chlamydiales > Rhabdochlamydiaceae > CAJCIW01. Next base: position 3,507 of record JAJPIB010000028.1, read on the forward strand.
GCTTGTAAAACGCGACTATGCTTCCGCACAAAGCTTATGGGTGGCTCAATATAATGATCAAATGAATATCCTAGAGCGCTTTAAGCATAAGACCAATGCCAAAAATTATCCCAATTGGGAAAACACCGAGTTCATCAGCCTTCTCGACGCTTCTTTCTATGAAAGCGGCGCCAAGCGAGCAGAGATCTTGGAACAGGCTGAAGAGATTTTTCTCAACGAAATGCCCATTTGCCCGATCTATCATTGGGATGTGGCATACATTGTACAACCTCACTTAGACAATGTAGGTATCACTCCCATCGGCGATATCGTTTTTGAAAAGCTCACTATTGACAGGGATTTTGTGCGTTAATCCAGCGCGCGGAAGACCAAGATTTTGGTGCAGAGTACTAGGCACTAAGGCCTGGAATTGTCGTTGAAGCCGAGCTTCGTATTTGGCTTAAGTATTTTGAAATACCTGGCCCTTAAGGGCCGGGTTTCTGCCGGAGGACGGATGACCCTTTGTGAGTTAAAAAGTGTTTCTTTTCTGGTTCCCCAGCAAGCGATCTGCGATCCGCTGCCCGCCCTGAGCGGGGAGGCTTTATTCAGACACGCGCAGGAAAAACTGACGAATACCCTCAAAAGCGCATCTCTCATTAAGCCCGCTTACTCCACGTGCGAAAAAGACGATGCTGAATTTGATATTTATGTCGCTTTCATCGAACGAATCCTAAGGAATTTGCTTCCTCAGGATCTGATCGCAGCTCTTTCTTCCGAAAATGAAGAAGAGATTCAGATCAAGGTGCATGCACTCAATGAAAAACTTCCTATCATCGGGTGGAATAATCCCGAGCAAGCTCCCTGCACTCTCAGCGTCAGCCTTTTATGTCATTCCGATTACACGAGCGGCGTGGGAAGATATTTATGCGATATCATGACCAAATGGTTGATCCCAGGGAAGTTTTTGAACATCAGCTCTGTACGCTCTCTGAACTTTAGCTTCACTTCATGCCCAGAACAAAGCCTTTTCTTCCATCAACTTCTAATCGACGTGGACACACAGCAACAGCTTGAGATTGTTAAAAACAATTGGGAAAGCCTGTGCAATGAGATCCGTTTAAGCATTCTCGCTGTCCGCCATGCGCGCAATGTCATTTCTATCAAAAAGCTTTCCGCTGAACAGAAAAAAGCGATGATTGAAGAAAATATCGCCGCTGTGATCGACCCTCCCGCCAAAAGCCTTGAGAATAATATCTTCAACCAAATGCATAACTTTTGGCTCCACTTGAGCGCAGAGGATAAAATTCAGCAAATTCAGGAGCAATTTTCTCCGCGTATCGAACAGAGGACAAAAATCTTCGACGGCTCCATATTCCACGAGATCAAGCACTCGATCCTTTTGTTTGGAGATAAATTTACCGGAATGCGCAATCTACGCCATGTGAGTCGATTAATCTCTTATCAGTATCTTTTCCGGAAGACTCTTCTACGGCAGGTTTTGGAATTTCCCGAAGAGCGTCACTTAAGCATCAAAGTACTGACTACAACGAGCAATAAAAAAGGAACGATGGCTTTAGGGATTCTAGGTGCGATGAACGTGCTTCGCGAAAATGAGCTCTTCGAACAAAGACATATCGTCGAGGCCATCAGTCACTGCATTCCCCATGCATGTATCGTCGAGAACTCTTTCTTGCTCGATAGGCGCAGCCATGACCCTATTCGCCTTTTCTATGTTGAAATCGAAAAGATCAATGCAAGCCGGTTCACTATCCAGGAGCTTAAAGAGTTGAAGCGCAACCTGCCCCACCAGCTCAAAGATAGCGTAGAAAGCGTTCTTCATCCTGTTTTAATGCCGCGCAATGAAGAAGAGATCATGCGTAACATCTTGCTTCTCAGCCAGCAGCTCAAATACATCAACGACCTTCCCCAATTGATCATCTCATTCAATGCGCAAACAGAACAATCCCTTCAATTCATCGTGATTCTGTTAAGAGTGTTGCGGGATAACGATCAAACGCTTCCTGAGATTTTTGCCACCTCGGGAACGGAAATTAAAATCGAAGAGCTCGAGGTGAAAAGAGTAGGACTGCTGAGAAAGCGCTATCCCAAAGAATCTAATGTCTTCAAAATTTCTTTAGACAAGAAAAAGTTTCTTAGAAGAGACTTTACTATCGATCTTTTTAAAGCCCGCCAAGAGGTTTCCTTTGAGCTCAATGCTATTTTTAATGGCATACGTGACTTTAACGGAGGAATCCTATCCAAACAACAGGAAGTTTTCCAAACGCTGAGAGGCCTCATCCAAGAGACGTCTTCACAAAACGACTTCTTGCTTGAAAACTTTTTTTATTCGATCACTCCACCCTTAAGACAAACCCTTATCCCTCCGGCTTCCTTAAAGACCCTTTTCTCGCTCATGCAAGAAAGCTTTGGAGTGGATTACAAAAAAGAAACTTTTTCCTTGAGGGCGAAGTTTGAGTCTGATGAGCTAATGATCATGGCAGCGTCTCCCATTAGTTGCTTAAAAGATGAACTTTTTTCCCTCATCACAAAGCTTAAAATTCCTTCTTCTGAACTCTCATGCACCTATGTAAATGCTTACGGCATTCATTGCATTGGTTATCTTTACCAAAACAGAGATCCTAGCATCCGAAATCTTTTCTATTCCACACTGAAGGACTGTTTGAAAGATTGGCAAGGGCGCATCAAGAAATAAAATTCTTTAGAGCCCTCTTCTAAAACAAATTAAATAATTTTCTTTCTCAAGCGTGGGTTCTTCAATTTCCCAAAAAGAGAATTTTCCTCTCTTTTCAAAGCGATTTTTAACCTCTTCCCAGCCCATCGGAGCGACGCCATAATGCTTGGGAAAAACTCGGCCCAACATAAACCCTGATTTAGCATACGCGAAAACGCGATCGAAAAGCCTCTGTTGATCGGGACGATTAAACTCAGAAAAGCTCATGTCGGAAATAACTAAATCGTATTTGGTATTTTTGGGAAGCTCATCGGGGGTCTTATAAATCACTTCGTTCAATCCAAAAGCATCTAAGTATCTTTGCGCTAAAGCGAGCTGCTCGGGAAGATCGACAATCGTGTAACTTGCACAAGGAGAGATATCGTGAAGAATTTTGCAAAGCCCCCCATATCCTGCACCAATTTGGATCACGTGCATCTCTTCCGACAGACCCCCTAGACTCGCTTCCATTTGGCCTGCGATCGCCACAAAGCGCAGAGTCGAAGGAGAAAACTCTCCAACTCCTTCAAAAGAAAATGTTCTTGGAGATCCCACTTTGTCGCTCGTAGCAAAGGCGTCCATTCTCTCAACCATCGCAGGATACTTTTCTTGAACTGTCTTAAGCCAGATTTCTCCTTCTTCTTTGGAAAAATTTTCCCACAGAAGATTAAAAAAAGGATTTCTTTTGAAGGTAGCAAACTGCGCATCGTCTTGCGCTGCGCTCAACGCCATTTCTGCAAAAACGCTCCGGTCATAAATAGAGCGCGCTAGAGGCTTTATTTCCTTCTTTTGACATCCCCAAAGTGCACAGCAAGCAACCCCAAGTAAAAAAATTCTAAGCATTATCTTTCCATACTGAAACTGATTCAACAATGTTATTCCTTGCTCTTTTTATTGAAAAGTTGAAACCAGAGGCCTGGAGAATAATTACAAAAAAAGGCAAAATGCGATTTATACATTCATTAGGAATACGCGCATGCGCTTTCTTTTTACACTCTGCAGTTTGGGAGCCGCCTGCTATGGCCTCTGGTGGGTTTCTGAAACCAAACCTGAACTCAAGACAAAAGTGGAAGAAATTCTTCACGCAGGCTCCTTCAATACCCTTGAAGTGCGCTATACTGCTAACCAAATCATGGACGTCCAGAGAAGAAAGCTCCTCAAAGACAACCGCCATAAGTTTCTTGAAGCTTCGATGAAGTTCTATCCTTACGTGTTGATGGAGGTCAAATACACCGTCTCCGACAAAAAAACACGGGAAGGAGTCATTCTCTGGGACTTAAATGACGGAGAAATGGTCGTCAACACCAAAGATTGGGAAAAGACACATGGGTTTGGCGACTGCATCATTGCCAATACAGACAGGCATGAATTTAGAGTCATCCACGTTCTCGCTTCTAAAGGAGGTTCTGCCGACCGGGAAACGCTTTCCAAAACGCTTCATGTCGAGAATGAAGTGCTCGATGTGTGGATTGAAAATTGCAGAAAGAAAAGACTAATCGTCCAGTCGGGAAACCGCTACCGCCTTCATTTGGAAAAACCCCTTCTTAAAAGCATTCCCACCACAAAAATCGATGAGCGCCTAGTGACCAAGCCTCAACGCAACGCCGAAAAGATTTCTAGCCGCTTTTCCCTCTCACAAATTGAAAAGCTGGCAAGGGCAGCTTTTGGCAACGATTTTGCCATCCGCAAAACTGTCGATCTCTATCTCCCTGTCCATTGCATCGTCGTCCAAAATCCCGATGGCTCGATCCACACCAGCCATTGGAACGCCCTTAACGGCAAGCGGATGCACTCCCACTTCATCGATTAGTTTATACTGGTTCCACTGGAAACCTGGAGTTTTTGCTTCGTCAGCTTGGCAGCCAATTTTTGATCTTCACTCGTGCCTTGCCTATCCGGCAATGGTCACTCGCTCCAGACACAAAAATTTGCGCCGCTTCCTTGCAAAATCCTCCAACTTTCAAGTGTCAACACTATATATCAAAAACAACTCGAATAATATTTTTACATTGTTGCAAATCGAATGCGCTAGTAAGCTTGTAGTTTACGATGAGGCCTAATGAAGAAAGTATTTCTTTTATTTGTTTCAATGCTTATCACAACAGCTTCGCTAATGGCAAGTCCTCAAGCTGTTGTTTTTGATTTTGGAGGAGTGCTGGTTGGGGAACCCGAGAGAGAGGTCATCTATGAATACATCCAGTCCTCTCTTAATCTTTCTTCTGAAGAATTCAAGAAGGCCAACCTAGAAAAAATGCGCGCTTTTAAAGAAGGAAAAACAGCGATTGAATTTTGGTTTTCCTACGCCGAAAACAAAGGGATTCAGCTTCCTCAAGATTGGGAAGAAGGTTTGGTCAAGGCTAGAAGACAATCGATCCATATTTCATCTGAAATGTACGCATTGGTCAATCAGCTTAAAGAGGAACAGCTGACCATTGCTTTATTATCCAATATCGATAAGCCTCTGGCAACTCTATTGCGCAATGAAGGACTTTATGCGCCATTTGATCCTTGCTTGCTTTCTTATGAAATCGGGGCGTGGAAGCCCGACCTTCAGTCTTATGAAATCCTCTTGGCCGAATTAGACCTGCCAGCTAGCGACATTGTGTTCATCGATGATAAAGTGGAAAATGTGGATGCTGCCAAAACACTAGGCATCGACGCAATTTTATTTGAGTCTGTGGAAGGAATTCGCGCAGAACTTAAGAAACGTGGAATGCTGAAAGATTATACCGAATATAAGCGTGAAAATGTTTTGTCGGGACACTCTAGTACATGATACTTCTAGTCAAATGATGTTTGTCCTTAAGATGCCGCCCATAACTCCATACAAGATAGTCGAGTTTTATTGAAGTAATAGGGGATGTGCCCTTTTTTTCTAAAAGGCTATTTATTCTGTTCTTTAAAAGATTTCCCGCATAAACACTTGCCATTCTTAGTTCTATCTCTTCCAATGAACCAGAATTCAGCCACTCCTCTTTTTCAATCTTAGTTGCAAGGCCCGGTTCATACTCTAATAAGCCTAAAGCTCGAAGCCCTTTAGGTATTTGATAATCGGCGCACACAGTTAAGACTTCGACATCGAGAAAAGATTGATAGCAAGGATGATAATGAAGGGCATTTTCCAAGGCCATTGCGCTCAGTTGGGCGAGCTTATAAATTCCAATTTTTTTACCGCGATAATTGTATTCATCTTTAAATCGAGGAAATTCCTGGATCAGAAGCTCTAAAAAACCAGCTCCTTCGTTCAAAAGCCTTCGATTTGCCATTTTTAATATTTCTGAAAATGAGCCCTTCCATTTTTTCAAAAGGCGCCCACCGATTTCATTTAAAATGGTCACTCTCTCTTCAAGCATGGGGATTTCCATAGGAGTTCCTCTTTCATCTACTCCCATGAAATACTTTCGAAATTCATCACAGCTAACCTTTTGCATAAAAGAAGCTTCAAAAAGTTTGGCCCCCTTATTGTAGGCTTTTTTAGCTAATTCACACATTGCCATTGAACCGCGGAGCTGTTCTCCTTCCCCTGTAATCGTATAAAATTGCTTCAAAGGTTGATAAGCGTTTTTATCGAAGCCCCAATGACAAAAATCAATGGATACTAACCCAAGCAAATAATTAACAGATTCTTCAAAGGTGAGACCATTGGGCAAAACGGAATTCCAATCTGGATCTTCTAGGTTTTGAGAAAAAATCTCCGCTGCTTTTTCAAGATTTTCAAGATTAATATGAACGTGATGCCATTCTTTTGGATCAAAATTCTCCATTAAGGCAATAGGGGCTGCTTCTATGGAGAAAACTACATTGACAGTGATGAGGGCATTGATAGCTATTTTTTTAAATAGGTTCATAGGGCACATGATGCAGAGAAATCATTTTTCCTATAAAATATGTCGCACTTATGCCGAAGAGACATCCAGGTATAAATTGTTTAAAGCCAACACTAAGAGTCTCTTTGCCAATTTGCACGTGTCTTGTTGATAGCCAATTGAGATAACTATTATTGCTGTATTTCATGCATTAGCCCGTTAAAATTCCATTGAGCCTAATCCTATATTCGTAATGCCTTTCAATTCTGTAACCACTGGGCAATAAGAAGCGGGCTGCCGAATTCCATTTGCAAATTCTCTAAAACTCTTCAAGGCAACTGCAGTCACAATCTATTCCCTTTGAAATAATTTTTACCTAAATTTTCGTGACAACAAATTTATAGCTTTTTACTATTTTACAACAATCAAAAGTTATGAAGAACCCAACCCTCTTTTTCCGCTTCCCCTAGGACTTGATTTCGAATTGCCTTACATGTGCAAATTTGTATTGATTCTGAAAGTCCTAAGCGGTTAAACTGCCCCTCTTTGTCCAAAATGAGATAAATTGTATTTGTTTTTGAGTGGAAAGATGGCTGAGTGGCCGAAGGCACGTCCCTGCTAAGGACGCGTACTTGCTAAACAGGTACCGAGGGTTCAAATCCCTCTCTTTCCGATTCTCTGAAAGCCTTGGATCTACCAAGGCTTTTTTTTATTCCTGATCCGGTTGCCAAATATTAGAAGACAGTTATACTGACCTTCAACCTTGGAATGATCAATGTCTGAAGATCTCCCTCAAAAAGATAAGTTCAAAGTAGCCCCCCATTCTAAAGAATCAGAAATGATCGTTCTCGGCTCAATGCTCACAAGCATCAACAGCCTGAACATCGGAGCCGACGGACTTGATGAGAACGATTTCTATTTCACTGAACATAAAATCATCTTCCAATCGCTGAAGGCTTTCTACTGCAATGATAAACCTGCTGATGTCCATCTCATCTCTGAAGAGCTCAAGCGCCAAGACAAGTTGAAAGCAGTCGGCGGTGTCGGCTATCTTACAACGCTCGCTCAATATGCGGGCACATCTGCATTTATCGAAGAATACATCGCACTTGTGCGCGACAAGTCGATCTTGCGCCGGATGATCAATGCTGCCCAAGACGTCGAGCGCAAAGCTTTGAATAATCCAGAAGACGTCCACATCCTGCTCGACGAGGCACAAGCTAAATTCTTCACGATCAGCCAATCGGCAAACAACAATGCCGGTGTATTGATCAAAGATCTCCTTTCGGGAATAAAAGCTGCTTCCCAGCTTCCCTACTTGAAAGAGCTGCAAGCCAAGCAAGAGGCGTTTCAGAAAAAAGGACCTGAGGATTTAGGGATCACGGGCATCCCGAGCCATTTCGTGGATCTAGATAAGATGCTCAATGGCCTCGGGCATTCGAACTTAATGATTCTCGCCGCAAGGCCTGCGATGGGTAAAACGGCGTTGGCGCTCAATATTGCTGAAAACGTCGCCTTTAAAAGCGGACTTCCCGTCGGCATTTTCTCTTTAGAGATGACTGCGGAGCAACTCCTCCATCGGATGATTTGCAGCCAATCTGAAGTGGAGTCGGATAAAATCCGCACAGGCGCACTCAACGGCGTGGAATACCAACGGATCGTTGCCGCCGTGAATTCGATGATGAAAGGCACGGTTGTCATCGACGATCAACCGGGGCTAAAGATCACCGATCTGCGTGCAAGAGCTCGCCGCATGAAAGAAAGCCATAACATCGAGCTGCTCGTCGTCGACTACCTTCAACTTATTTCTGGATCCGGCCTCTCGCGCACCGGAGAGAATCGCCAAAACGAAATCTCCGAAATCTCCCGCATGATGAAAACTCTCGCCAGAGAACTGAACCTCCCTATCATCTGCCTTTCCCAGCTCTCTCGAAAAGTGGAAGAGCGACAAGGCCACCGTCCCATGATGAGCGATCTAAGAGAATCGGGATGTCTTACAGGCGATGCTGTCATTCAAGATGCTGAAACCGGAACTCTCTATACAATTCAAGAATTAGCAGACCGCAAACAGCAAATCCCCATCTATGTCCATGCAGTAGATAAAGATTTAAAAGTGGGCAAGCACCGTATGATAAAAGCTTTCTACTCGGGAAAAAAGAAGGTTTTTGAATTAAAAACTCGATCTGGAAGATCTATCAAGGCTAGCGACAACCATCCCTTCCTAAAACTAGAAGGATGGACTCCCTTAGAAAAACTAAAAGTGGGTGATAAACTTGCCCTTCCTCGTCAAATCCGCATTGAAAATAACGAAATGCAAGACGATGAATTAATTTTACTGGGACATCTTTTAGGAGATGGATGCATTCTCCCCAATCAACCCTATCATTACACGAGTGCAGATGAAGAGAACATTGACATCGTTTCTCGAACCTCATCTGCACTTTTTGGGATTAATCCCCGGGTAGTTAAGCAAAAGAACTGGTATCACGTCTATTTACCTAGCCCAACTCATTTGACGCATAATAAATATCACCCCATTACCTCCTGGTATTCCTCTCTAGGCATTGAACGCGTTCGCTCTTACGATAAACGCATTCCCAACGCTGTTTTTGAAAATTCCGAAACGAAAGTCGCCCTTTTTTTAAAACACTTATGGGCTACTGATGGAAACGTTAGCATCAAAAAATTAAAAGGAAGAAAGGATTCTGCAGCGATTTATTATAGCAGTTCAAGCAAGATCCTCGCCAGACAAACTCAATACCTTTTAACGCAAGTAGGCATTGCCAGTAAGTTGTGCGACGTTCCTTCTAATAAGGGATATCGAAACATGTACCATGTCAATGTTTACGGCGCCTCTGATCAACTCCTCTTCTTAAAAAAAGTAGGCTGCGCTGGCAAGCGAGGGAACATCATTCCTCAATTGACAGAGCTGTTACTTGAAATTTCCCAAAATCCAAATAACGATGTCATTCCAAAAGAAGCTTGGAATACTATCGTGCGGAAAACAAAAAACGAATTTAACCTCGGTTGGCGAGATGTTTGTTCAGCGTTAAACACTTCTTATTGTGGCAGCTCCCTGTTTAAAAATGGGATCTCGCGGCAAAGAATGAAGTGTCTATACAATGCAATGCCTTCAAAAGAGTTAAAAAATTTAGCTGAGTCTGATCTCTATTGGGATGAAATTGTCTCTATTGAAGAACTTGGCATTGAAGATGTGTATGATGCCACTGTGGAAGATGTCCATAACTTTGTCGCAAATGGCATTATTGTTCATAACAGCATCGAACAGGATAGTGACATCGTGATGTTCCTGCTGCGACGAGAATACTATGACCCTTATGACAAGCCGGGACTCGCCGAGCTTATCGTCGCCAAAAATCGTCATGGCGCCGTCGGTAGCGTCAATATGACTTACCGGAAGGAGCTCGCTCAATTCGCCAACTACTCCCCCATGCATGCGTCTTCTGCTTCCAATGAGAATAACGACGAAGCCTTCGCTGCATTTTCTCCTTAATTTGAGGCTGGCATTAAGTGCGCGGAGAAGGGCCCTTTTTTGCCTTGTGATAACAAAATAAAAAGTAAATCAAGCTAAGCAAAATGAACGCTGCGCCCATGACGAGCGGGGAATAAATGTCCCACCCAGCAAGCGGTCCTGCTGCAAGTGGAGCAACGATCTGCCCAATCGACCACATCGACCCACTCACACCCATTACCCTGCCTTGCATCGCTTCAGACGATTCAATCGAAAGCAGTGTGCCTAGATTGACCCAGCAAATCGCACCGCCTAAAAGCGCGATGGGAATGATGTACCAATAAGGCCAAAGGCTATTCGGACAAACGTAAAGAGCGACACCGATCGCTGCGATAAAAGCGCTCATGTTGATCAGTGCCCGTAGAGAAAATTTTGCGGTGAGCTCTTTATTGAGATACATCGATGCAAAAAACCAGACTAAGGCCATGTAAGCATAGATATCTCCAATCTGACTTGCCCCCAGGGAGAATTTTTGCACAAGATAGGTGGGGGAAAAGATGAGAAAAAATCCCCAACCCACCGAAAATAACAAGTAAGTAATCAGAATATTTCGGAGGGTTTTGCGATGAAACACCATACTCATATCCTTAAACGTAGAAAGTAGCCCTGCTTGCTTCTCTTTGCGCTTCCAGGTTTCCATAAAGAAGAAATAGACCATAAAAAAATTGATGAATGCAGCAATCGCAGCAAAAAGAAAAGCCCCTGAACCAAACAGCCAATCGGGATTTGCTAACTTTCCTCCGATCCAAGGTCCTGCGACAAATCCCAGGCCTCCCACCCCCAATAAAATCCCGAAGGCCTTGCTGCGATGCTTCGTATCGGTAAGGTCAGCGGTTGCTGATTGGGCTAAAGCAAAATTTCCCGAACAAAAGCCCGTCACCATACGTCCGATAATAAGCCATGCCAGACTTTGTGTGTAAACGCCCAGAGCCATGACCAGATAGCCAAAGAAGGAAAGGGCAACCGTTCCTAAAAAGACACGGTAGCGGCCATAGTGATCCGCTAAAGCCCCTGCGATAGGAGCCCCAAAAAATTGCGTGATCCCAAATACTGCAAAAATAAACCCCAGCATCGAAGTTTTTACGATCTCTGCTGTACCTGCTGAAAAAAAATGCAGATCCGGACTAAGAAGCAAGGGGGCTAATACGGGGAATACAATGGAGTAACCGACAAGGTCCAGAGTATAAGTGAGAAGAATCGTTAAAAAGGTGCGATAATCGCGATCCGTCTTAAACATGAACCCCCGTTTAATCGCTTAATTTATTAATTACATAATTGCATCATTTATTATTAATTTGAACAAAAAATATATTTTTAGTTATTTTAATAATAGATAATCACAATAACAAGGAGGGCAGTTTATGCCTTTAAAAAAAGGTAGCCCCAAAAAGGGCAAATCAAAGCAGCTTGGCGCGGTCATCCCTTCAATGAAAGACCACAAAAGACCTCTCCGCCCTGCATCTACGGAATATAGTCCCAAAGGAATCCGCGTCACAGCAGAGGTCTCTTCGGGCAAAAGAAACCGTTCCAAGTAAAGATTTTTTCATTCTTTACTTTTTCCTAGCTCCGCTCTACACTATCGATAAACTTTTATAGGAGCTTCCTATTCTATGGCATCTGTTAAGAAAAAACGCCGCTCAAAAATCGCAAAGCACAAAAGAAAAAAACGCAGACGTCGCGATCGCCATAAAAAATCGTAAGCGTTAGGATTTAAACTTGTAAAAGCCTTCGAAAGCAGCAGGTTTTTCTGCTGCTTCGAGGGCTTTTATGTCATTAACCTCTATTTTTCTATGTGGGTATATCCTGAAGAATTTGATGTCATTGTCGTAGGCGCCGGACACGCCGGGTGCGAGGCTGCGCATGCCTCTGCGAAAATGGGCGCAAAGGCCCTTTTGCTGACGATGAACCTCGACACCATCGCCAAAATGAGCTGCAATCCCGCAATCGGCGGGACAGCCAAAGGACACATCGTTCGCGAGATCGATGCTCTCGGCGGGATCATGGGAAAGGTAGCTGATCAAACAGGAATCCAATTTCGGATGCTCAACGCTTCTAAAGGTCCCGCAGTGTGGTCTCCCCGAGCCCAAGCGGACAAAGCAGCCTATGCGTTAGTCATGAAACACCGGCTGGAAAAAACAACTAACCTCCACATTAAGCAAGGCACCATCGAGTCACTCCTTGTCGAAGAAGACAAAGTTGCGGGCGTTGCCACTTTAGAGGGAATTGTTTACCGCGGAAAAACACTCATCCTCTGTTCAGGCACTTTCATGCGCGGGCTGATCCACATTGGATCCACAAACTTCGCTGGGGGACGGGCGGGGGACAAGCCTTCTGTGGGATTATCCGCCCATCTGGAAGAACTGGGCTTTAAATTAGGCCGCCTCAAAACGGGAACTCCTCCGCGCATCAACCGTCGCAGTGTCGATTTCTCAAAAACGGAAGAGCAGCCAGGAGACCTAGGCGTTAAATTCTCTTACGACGCACCTGAAGGCCCCGGTCTTACACAAGTCCCTTGCCACATTACTTATACGAACGAAGAAACAAAAAAGGTTGTGCGCGAAAGCCTCCATCTTTCACCCATGTACTCGGGGAAAATCCGCGGTATTGGCCCGCGGTATTGTCCATCGATCGAAGACAAAATCGTCCGATTCGCCGATAAAGAACGCCATCAGCTCTTCCTGGAGCCAGAGGGATTAACAACAGAAGAGATCTACGTCAATGGAATCTCTTCATCGCTTCCGTTCGATGTACAGCTCCGCATGATTCACACCGTTGCCGGCCTTGAGAAAGCAGAAGTGATGCGTCCTGCTTATGCGATCGAATACGACTACGTCACAAGCGGTCAGCTCTTGCCCACCTTAGAGACCAAACGGATCGAAGGTCTTTATTTCGCAGGACAAATCAACGGGACGACAGGCTACGAAGAAGCGGCAGGACAAGGACTCATCGCAGGAATCAACGCCGCTCTTAAAGTCAGTGGAAAGCCTCCATTTATTCTAAAGCGCTCCGAAGCCTATATTGGCGTAATGATCGATGAGCTCATTTTAAAAGAAATTGAAGAACCTTACCGCATGTTCACAAGTAGAGCCGAGCACCGCCTGCTTTTAAGACAAGATAATGCCGATTTGCGCCTCCGAGAATTTGGATATCACCTCGGATTGATCGACGACGCTCAATACAAGCGTCTCATCGATAAGAAAAGCAGCATGCAAAGCCAAATCGAAACCCTCCGCAAAGCCCACAAGCAAGTCGGCGGCAAGTCTACATCCCTCGCCCAGCTGCTCTGCCGTCCCGAGTATAACTATACCAAGCTTTTAGAGGATTACCCAGATCATGTCTTCGACCACGGTATCGACATCAATCTCCAAATCGAGTTAAATCTTAAATTCGCCGGCTATATCGAAAGGCAATCCCAGGAAGCTGCCAAAATGGAAAATCTCGATCAGTTTTTAGTTCCGAATGGATTTGATTTTCTCAGTGTATCCGGACTGAGCAATGAAGCGCGCGAAAAACTAGCTAGGGTGCAACCCATCAATTTGGGGCAAGCCTCGCGCATTTCAGGCGTTTCCCCTGCCGACATTTCTGTAGTTATTGTTGCCCTATGCCGAAAATAGGCACGCCAAATGGAGGATATTATGTGGAGATACGTTTTATTTTTGACATCCGCAACACTGAGTCACGCCGTTGCGCCAACCTCAGCTCCCGCACCCGCCGCTGATACGACTTCTTTGACGCCTCCTTTCCATTCCAGCTTTTCGACCCAAAGTTACATGATGATCGCTCCCGCAGCAAGGGCGCAAGATTTAAAACAAGCTTACGAAGCACTCAAAAGAGAAAAGACGGCAGGGAAAGTTTTCTTTGAGCTCACGGATGGATCCAGAATTTTCAATGTGATCGAGATGATACCGATGTCCAATTCGACTCTTGTGCTTTTCCGAGTGAGTGCCCAAGAAGGCATCCACTTTCAAGTTGTGAGAATAGAAGACATCGCGAACGTGAGTTATTAGCCCCCGTCCGCAACTTGTAAGACTTGTACGTAGCCCCCAGGCTAGTTTCTTATGGTGCTTATCGCCTGTTGCACGTGGCGTTGCAGATCATAAGATTGTTTCATGGAGGGATCCATCGCACCTGTTGAAAATTGATTATATCCAACACAAGAGCGAAGCAAATGTTTGATGAAAGAATCTATGATAATAGGAGAAATCTCCGACAGCGTCTCCACTTGCTGAGGGGTTCCGCATTCAGAAGCTATACCGAAAAAAACTGAAGAATCGGGAAAAAGCATTTTTCAACCACCCGCGAACAAGGTTCGCTAGAGATCACAGAGCTCACAGAGGGGGATTAAATTTTAAATC